>NZ_PSYC01000020.1:0-255643 GCF_002931515.1 Pseudoclavibacter sp. RFBG4
CGTCAGGGGACTCCTGAACAGCACTTACCCACAACTCTCTGCCCGGTGGTGGGGCCGACGAGGCGGGGCGGCGGCTCGGGGCTGGGATGCGGGGTTGGGATGCGCGGTTGGGCTGTGTCGCGAGCGGGTGGTTCTCGCGCGGGGCGCGACGCGCCCGGGATGCATCTCGTGGCGGACGCGGCAGCGAGAATTCGCGCGAATCCGAGCCATTTCGGCCCTGATGTCGGCCTGCGGAGGAGCCTGCGGCAGGTGTCTCGTGCCCCCGACACGCCGGTTTTTCCGCGGAAGTAGGGGCCGGAGTTGCACGACGCTAGGACCGCTGGTAATGTTTTCTCTTGTGCCGCGGGGTGGAGCAGTTCGGTAGCTCGCCGGGCTCATAACCCGGAGGTCGTAGGTTCAAATCCTGCCCCCGCAACCAGATCCGCACAAGTTGGGATTGCTCGAAAGAGCAAAATGTAACTGCGGCACAAGGCCCGCTTCCTCTCGAGGAAGCGGGCCTTTCGCATGCCCCCGCCACTGCGCGAAGAGGGGCTTATGGGACAAAACGTGTGGATGAGTTTGCGCGTGTCATGATCGTCCGGCCCAGCCTGTCCGGCTCCAGAGGCCTTCCTCGGCGCTGAGGGTGGTGTCGTAGAACGCGACCAGGGCGCCCTGTTCGGGAGCCTCATCGGCCGCGGCGCCCGGCGCAGGGATCACGGAGTGGACGGTCTTCGGGATGAGCGTGTAGGCCTGCTCGGTGGTGAGCTCGCGCGTGTAGGGGAACCATTCCGCGGCGCGTTTCATGTGGGCCTCGCTCATCCCGCGGTGGCCCGGCAACGTGGTGCGGATGCCGTTGTTGATGCCGCCCTCGAGCGGGCTCGTGGTGCGCGCGTTCCCGTGGGACACGAACGTGAACAGATGCCCGCTGCCGGAGAGGCGGCTCAGCAGCAGCCATGCTTTGCGGAGTCGGTCGTGGGTCCACCACTTGCTCCACCCGTCGGTGGAGCGTTGCTTCGTGAGCTGCCCGTGCTGCTGCCACCAGGCTTGCAACCCCAGCTGCCAAGCAACGGCGGTGTCCGCGTCGACGACCCGGGAGAGCGCCCTGGAGAGCTTCAGCAAGTCCCGGCCGGCATGGGTTCTCGGGCGCAACGTGAGATGACGACGCACGTTCATCTGCACGTGAAAGATGCAGCGCTGGATCTTCGTGTCCGGCCAGCAGGAGCGAGCGGCCGACGCGAACCCGGCCCCGCCGTCGCAGACCACCACCAGAGGAGCGGGGATGCGCGCTAGGAGCGCCGTCCAAGCGGCCGCTGACTCGCGGGCGCACCACTGCCACGCCAGTACCTGCAGGTTCTCGGTGACTGCGATCAGCAGACACCATGAGCCGATATCGATCCCATCGACCAGGACAACGCGATGGTGTGTCTCGACCGGGCCGAGTGTTGGCTCGACCTCCCAGCACCAGGACGTCTCCCGGCGCAGCGAGCGGCCGACCTTCGTGTTCGTGATCTCCTGCCGGGATCGCTTCCCGAGGATCCACTCGAGAAACTCACGCAGCTCGTTCATGCGCGCGAGGTCAGCTCGTCTCCTGACCGATGAAGATCCGCAGCTCAGGCACCGCCACCGCTGGGTCCTGCCGCGGTCTTCCCGTTCTTCACGAGCCGTTGCCCGCCTATCAAACAAGTCGTCGTGTTGGTGTCGTTCGCCACGGTTGAGGGTCCCGGACTGAGACCACCCCTCGACACGCCTGCAACGGCGGGCCTAGATCAAGATCCCATACACACGTTCTGGCCCATAACCCTCTTTTGCGGAGGGGAGCCTGCCAGCACAGCTGGCTCGGGAGCTTCTTCGACAGAGACATGGACCTCAGACGCAGGTGCAGACCCACTGCGAGATCAAACTTCCGAAAGGCACGGTATTCGCCATGGCTGGACCCTCTCCATCGCTCGAACTCCACAACGCTCACTCGCCGCGCGACGGCGGCCACGGCTCCCGCGTGCACTTCTTCACGAACGAGCTCGGCACTTTTCAGCTCGAGATCTGCGAAGTCTGCTCGTTCATCTAGAGCTATTGCCTGCACGAGAAGACTGCGTGGGAGGCTGACGGCACGGTGCTCCGGTGCCAATTCTGTGGCTTGGACGGCACCTGATCAACGACAAGGCACGCACAACCACAACGCCCCGGTACTTCGGTATCGGCGCGTCGCTGTTCTTCCCAACACCAACACCAACACCAACATGAAGCAGCCAACGGCCAGCGCAGCTGGCCCATGGCTGTTTCGAGAGCGGCACCTCCTTGGCGCTCAGACCACCACCTCACGGAGTGGCACCCTCATCATGCGCACCACGGCATTCATCGACAAGCTCGGCAACGCGGGCACGATCGACGACCAGATCATCATGGCTGTTCTGGGTCACGGCCTGATGGGCCTCCCGGAGCTCGCTGTCGCCACGGTTCTCGACATCATCACTCGAGGAACCAGCCCGGTCGCACCCCAGGTCTCGCTCCGCGTGCGCATCAACGTTGGCGGCGAGTCGATGCCGATCGAGCCGCACGACGTCATCGTGCTCTCAGCAGCTGCCGGAGCCCCAGTCCAGCCTGAACCGGCTGCCATGAACTGCGAAGTGGGCCGCGCTCAGAACTCCTGCCAGCGCACGGACCGGCACTGCGCTGCGTGCCCAGCTCAGGCTCAGGAATAGCCGCCACCCCGAAAGCAGGTTCACCAGCATGGAAATCATGGACCGTACTCACCTGAGCGCAGAGCTGGGTTCGCTGCTTGCAGCGGTCGACATGCGCTCGCTCCCGGCGATCCTCACCGAGATCGCCGACTACCAGAGCTACGTCGTCTTCGACACCCCGGCACAGGTCACGCTCGACCAGATCGCCCGTGGCATCCAGGATGCCCGGCGTGCGCTGGAGGAGCAGGGGACTCCGACCACGAGCGCGGCGCTTCGCGGCCGCGCAGCCGCATCAGCGCTGCGTGCTCTCGGGTTTCCCGACATGATCGTGCTCTATAGCTGAAGATTCAGTTCCTGGACGGATGGTGCTGGCGAGGGTCATTACTGACTGAAGAGCAGCGGAAGCAGAGCTCCCACCGGGGAAGGGATTGAGAGAAGGAGATCCGGAAGGACACTTCGATCCTGGACTCGGCTTCGCTGAGACAGCGATGGCAGTTGCGCAGACCGGTTACAGGTCCCGATGCCCTCGACACGAACAGAAGTGGGACCAGAACGCGCTGCGCCGCCCTGGACCGAGCAGAGAGTTGTGGACCCGCAGAGCGGGCAGCAAGCGCTCGATGCAGACCGTGGGGGACAGCTTGATCCGCTGTCCCTGAGCCCCGACGTGAGATGGAGAAATCCACCGCGTCGGGGCTTCTTCTTTTTCGAGTCGCATCGGGCGGGTGCAGAACAATCAGGCGCGAGTCATCACGCCAGAACCCTCTGCATCATCCCCTCAGAGCAACAGCGACCGCACCAATACCAGCGCGCTGTCGAGGGCTGAGAAGGCAGCTGGGACCAGTGCGTCAGCGCGGCCATGACCACCGGTGTCATCTCCGGCGCTGTCGGAGGTGCGATCGCGGCGGTGCCGTTGCGCTGCTGGTCGACTGCGGGGTCAGGCCCTTCACCTCATCTCGGAGAATGGTGAATGATGTTTCACTCAGTGAGGTGCCCACTGGGTATCGGCACGATAGGCGTTGCCGTCGTTGGCTGAGGCCCGTTGGCGCGCTCGCAACCCCAGCGACGAGTTGACTGGGTCCAGACCGCAGTCGGAAGTCGGAAGGCGGACGACTCCACGATGGGGTCACTACAGCCACGCGGCGTCCTTCATCTCCAAGCGCCTGTCGCGGGCCAAATGCATGAGTGCCACCGGGCCCGGCAATCGCTGCTTACAGGTCGTCGTTGCCTTGACCTCGGAGGCAGCGGTTCTCGCAGAGGCACCCTCCGGGTGTGGTGAGTCCTGCTCAGAGAATACGAATCGCTGGGTCTTCTCGGCTCTTCTAAAGAGGTTGGGGGCGCTGCCATCGCGTCCCGAAACTCGACCGGCATCAGGTGAGGATGTGACCTGCGCGA
Source organism: Pseudoclavibacter sp. RFBG4 (assembly GCF_002931515.1). Classification (NCBI taxonomy): domain Bacteria; kingdom Bacillati; phylum Actinomycetota; class Actinomycetes; order Micrococcales; family Microbacteriaceae; genus Pseudoclavibacter; species Pseudoclavibacter sp. RFBG4. The sequence goes on from NZ_PSYC01000020.1 coordinate 4,050, forward strand.
CGAACACCATGACCATGCGCACCTGATCTTCCTGCTTCAGATCAACTCGCTGCGCGACACGCTCGGTCTGTCGTTCGCCACGCTCGTCGTGAACATTAAGTAGCATCGCGATCATGGATGAATCACAACTCCCAATGGAAACGCCTAGGGCAAAGAGGCGCAAAGTGCAGATGTTCGCACTGGTCACCACTGCCGTACTTCTCGTGTTCGGTGTGCTCGTGGTGAGTGGAGGTGCACGACAGATCGTCATCCTCGTGCGAGACGCCGCCAATGCTCTGGGGATTCTCGGTTAGCTGGGACACCAGTCGACCGGTAGGTATTTATAACGGATTGACATCAAGGTACTGCCCTTGCGGGAAGGATCACGGTTGTGTAACGAATGGTCAACCTGCCTCTCGTGATGTTATTTCACAGTGACAGGATGGCGATCCCCCGCCTGCTAGCGTCCTGATTCTGGGGCGATTGAGGCGCGGTTTTCTGCGCGGCATGCCTCAGGAGTCTGTTCAGAAATGAATCGACTAGTCGATTCTCGGCAAAGGGGGAACAACATGCAAATCAGGAAAGTGGCACTCTCCGTAGCGCTGGTGCTCGGCACGGTGGCTGGTGTTGGGTCGGTCGCGACCGTGGCCAACGCCGCGGTGGAGTACCCGTCAGGGGGGACCTGGTACTACGGTGCCGACGGGACGAAGTCCTACTCGCACTACTACAACAACACGAAAACCCACAAGGCCACGGCCTGCGGGGCCTACGACGCCTCCGGCTGGTGCGAGTACTCGGGGTGGAAGACGCGCGGTGTGGCGGCGATCGCCAACCAACCGGTGAAGATCTCTGGCAACACTGCCCACTGGGACGTTCAGTAATCTCGAATGAGCGAGGCGGTGGAGTAGATCAGCTTCACCGCCTCGCTGTGTCGGGCACGATCAATTTGGGGATATATGACCTACATGCGACGAAAAATAGCTGCTGTGCTTTGCGCCGGTACAGCTATGTTCCTGGCTAGCTGCACTGCGACTCAAGTAAGCGAACAAGCTCCAGAGGATATTGCGTCCGTCAGTACAGATGGTTTCAGGGGGGCCTACGCTGCAGAATTCGCATACAACTCGTCGACTGCGCCAAATGATCAGATCAGGGCGATCCTGTCCGACAGTGATATCACGGAAATCGAGTTTAACGAGGTGCTGATATCATTCAAACACTGCGTCAGTGACTTCGGATATGACATTCGCGACTACAAATTCGACGGGTCTTATGGTGTTGATTTTGCGGACGGTGAGGATACAGCGCTGGTGAACAGTCGAGTCAACGACTGCTCGAAATCCAGTGGCGAAGCGCAAGTTGGCTCGCTCTACACTTGGATAAATCGCAATCCCGAACGCCTTGACGAATCTGAGATCGTTGCTCAATGTCTCGTTGCTCGGGGCACTGTCGAGAACGGGTTCACGGCAGCGGACTACGACGCAGCACTCATGAGCGACTCATTCCCATATGTTGACACCGAACAAGGCCCCGATCTCCTCGTGGAATGTCAGGTTGATCCGCTCGGCCTCAGTCGGTGAAAGTGACACGAAGCGGTTCACAGAGGCCCAAACGGCCTCGTGGGCTGTGGATTCTCGTTGGACTCGGACTCGCCATCGCGCTTTCGGTCGGACTCGTCGCCGGGATGTTGCTTGTTCCTGACCAGCTGCCGGCGGGTGCCGTTCTTGGGCCTCCTGACGAACAGCAAGTTGTGCAGCTCAGCGAGACGGCCGTCACGGACACACGAACGGTGGGACTTGTCCTCAGTGCTGGGAGTGCGCAGGAAGTTCGCGCCCCCGTGGGCGGGATTGTGACTGGGTCGACGTGCGCGCCCGGTGATCGAGCCACCACCGGCACAGTCTTGGTTCACATCAGCGGTAATCCGCTTCTCAGCCTCCACACAGACGTACCGCTGTGGCGCGACCTCCAAGTCGGGGATCGCGGCGACGACGTCACGGCCGTGCAGACCGCGTTGGCAGGGCTCGGATACAACATCACAAGTGACGGTGTCCTTGGACGAGAGTCAGTTCGAGCCGTTGCGGCCCTTCTCGATCTAGGAACGGCCGAAGCTGCGCAGATGACCACTATTCCTCGCTCCAGTATCGTGTGGCTCCCGAGCGACTCAGTCGCCGTGGGGGAGTGCGCCGTCGAAGTCGGAGAGACGCTGACAGAAGCTGAACCCCTGATGTCTACGGTCGCGGGTTTGTCGACGGCGCGACTCAATAACGTCCCCGCTGACATGGTTGCGGGCGATCGTGTCGTGGTGGTGGGGGAGCAGAGCGTTGCGGTCGACGGCGGATCCTTTAGCGCGGAATCCTTGGGAACCTTGGCGTCGACCCCTGAAGTGATTGCTGCGCTCGAATCGGCGAAGGCAGCTCAGACGCAAACCGCCGGAGCGGACGGCATCCAGATCGACGTCGCGTTGCAGCTCGCCGAGCCTCAGACAGCCTGGGGAGTGCCTGCCACGTCGGTGACGGGGCTCGAGGGCATGAACGGATGCGTCTGGAGTGACGGGCAGGGGTATCCGGTTCATATTGTCCTCTCGCAGCTCGGAAAGGTCTTCGTGGGGTTCGAAGGCGATCCGGACTCCGTTCCTTCTTCTGTTGAGGTTCGACCCGACGTGACGCGCGCATGCCAGTGAGCTCCGACTTGCAACCAGCGAGTGTTTTCGAGCTCGTTGACGTCTCCCACAGCTTCCAACCGAACCAGCCGCTGTTCCGTCCTTTGAACCTAGAGTTCGCAGCCGGCCGTGTGTACGGACTTCTCGGGCCGTCCGGATCGGGCAAGTCCACGCTGCTCGGAATTATCGCCGGGCAGGTGCGTCCTGCCCGCGGCAGGGTCGTGGGTTGTGAGAACCTCTCCGTGGGGTGGGTGTTCCAGAACCCATCGGGAGCGGCCGGGCGGTCGGCGCTGGACCACGTGACACTGCCAATGCTTGCTCGCGGCCAGCGTCGATCGGCTTCCAATGCCGAGGGGCTGAGACTGCTCGCTCGGTTCGGCTTGCTCAAGCAGGCACGAACGGAGTTCCGACACCTCTCCGGAGGAGAGGCTCAGCGCCTCTTGCTCGCGCGTGCAGTTGCCTACGCACCGGACGTGTTGTTGGTCGACGAGCCAACCGCGCAGCTTGACCTGCGATCAGCACAGCGGGTCAACGACATTCTCTCCGAAGTGAGCTCAGGCGGCAGCGTCGTGATCGTTGCGACGCACGACCCGCACACCGCGGACCGATGCGATGAGCAAATCAGGCTGAGGCTGCCGTGACGATGCGCACGCGTGAACTCCTCCGCGAGGCATTTCGAAACACGCGGTCCCGGACGAGTCTCCCCGTGGCCCAGTTTGTGTCCTTGCTTCTCGTGGTTGGCCTGCTCGGTGCGCTGGACGGACTGAGTGTTGCGAATGCCGTGGGTGCATACCGCGCGTTCATCGCTTCCGGGGCGACCGTCGCCACTGCGACAGGAGAGGGCTCGTTCGACGGACGCGAGTGCGAGATCATTTCGGACCTTGACTCGGTACGCATTTCCGGCGCAGCGCGCGAACACGGCACAGTGACCTTTGACCTCATGCCGTCGAACCCCGTACCGCTCTGGGAGGTAACCCCTGGATTTGCCCGGTTGCTGACTGGCGACGTCACCGTCCCGACGTCTGGTCTTCTGCTCGCGGAGCAAGTTGCAGAGTCGATCGGTCGAGGTCCTGGCGACACGGTAGGAGTCAGTGGAGGGGCTGCAAGCATCGGTGCGCGCTACCAGTATCCCGATGACGGACGAATCCCCGGCTTCGGCTGGGCCGTCCTGTCGATCGTGCCAGCGGTCGGCGAGTTCGATCAGTGTTGGGTCGATATCCCCTCGTCGGAGCCCTCGCTTGCTCTGCTCCCGCTCGCCGCCGGAAAGGCAGGGAAATCTGCGGACGTGAGCGTTGCGCAGCTGAACTCCACACTCGGAGGGCACTTCGATCTCGAGGTGCGGCTTGAGGAACGACCGACCAGGATTGCACCATGGCTCTCACTGCTTCTTGCGGGCATCGTCTCCCTTGTCGTAGTGCGTCTCCGACGGGTACAGATGGCGTCGGTGCTGCACGTCGGGGTATCCCGTCCCGCACTGCTGCTGCAGACGCTAATCGAGACTGTCATTGTCACGACCCCCGCCGCGTGTCTCCTCTCCGTGGGGTGCGTCTTATTCGCTTCGCACGCTGACCTGCTGGAACCGTGGGTGCTCCTCGGGCCTCTTCTGAAGGTCGTAACTGGGGCGTTCGACGGCAGCATGCTCGGGGCGCTCCTGGGCGCGTTCGTCGTGAACGAGCGAGTGCTCTACCGTAGCTTCCGAGATAGGGCGTGACACTCCTTCACACTGGTGCAGTTTGACCAGTATTCCACTTCGCTTGTCGTCGAGTCTCGAGGACACTCAAAACCGATTCCACGACCTGGTTTGGATGATCGTGGTGGTACATCGGGCCACCGCTCGGCTACTGTGACGTTCCTTTGACATGCCAGCTAGGCCTGCGAGTTGCTGATGTCTTGTCTCTTCGATCACCCGTGCTCGAATGATCGCGACTCAGCATCAGAGGCGGCGGGCTGTTCAAAACCGGCCGCCCGGTATATTAGTGTGCAGGCACTCGAATAGGGGATCACCATGTCTGTCCAACAACACAGCCCGGGGTTCGACTCAACGGTCGACCGGGCCTTGGTTCATCGCGCATCGACGGCGGAGGTGTTACCCACCTCGTTCTCCAGGCTCGGGAAAAACGCCTTCGTTGCTGGTCTGCAGTGGCCGCGTCGCCATTGCTTCTACCAGCCGGAGCGTCTGGACTCAGCGCTCGTCGCCGAGACCATTCGACAGATCACGGTACTGACCCTCCATGAAGGGCTCGGCGTCCCCCTCGATCACAAGTTCCTCATGTCCGGGTTCGGCTTTCGGATACCTCACACATCGCCGCGTCTTGTGCGACGGGCAGCGCCGGTGGAGCTCATCGCCCGCATCAGGGAGTCCGACGTTCGACGACCAGACAGTCTGCTTCGCGGAGCACGCGTCGACGTCGAACTCGTCACGACGGCCGGAGACCTCGTCGCCGAGGGATATGGTGTCGCGCGAGTCTGCACGGCCTCGGCCTACGCTCGGCTCCGCCGCAGCGAACAGGCAGACATGATGGGAGAGACCACACACATCAGCAGGCTTGAACCGCACCTTGTGGGGCGTCAGAACTCCAGCGACGTCCTGGTCTCGAACGCAGATCTCGGCGCGCCACGCGCTGTCCAGGCAGATCTCAACCAGCCGTACTTCTTCGACCATGCGCTTGATCACGTACCGGGGGTAGCTCTGATCGAGGCGCTCCGGCAACACGCCTGTGCAGATCGAGGTCAGCCGCACCTCGACTTCCGGCAATTCGACGCGACATTTCTGAAGATCGTCGAGCATGCGCCACTGGCGACGGTCGAAAATAACCCCGACGCCAAGGATGAGTTCCTCGTCGTCCAGCGCGGGTCAGTCAGCGTGCGGGCTACAGCTCAGTTTCGGGACGTCGAGCGCTCCAAGGTCACCCGGTCCGCAGGAGTATTCTCTGCGCCTCAAGCAGACGCTCGTCCACTTGCTGCGTCGGGACAGACGCTCGGATGAGGACCTCCCAGAGATCCGCAATGCGGCCCGGTAGATCCTGCCGCCCGCTGAAGGACTCCGATACGAGTTGCAGACCCGTAAAACACGGGATGAGGAGATTGGCGAACGTCTCCGGCTTTGTGCCTGACGTGAACGCCCCGACCGCGACCGCCTCCGTCGCGAGGACAGCGAAGGTGTTGATCCAATCCTCGTACGGCTTTCGCACCGGCGTCTCGAGTGTTCCGGAATCGGTCGTGAGCTGAATGCCGGCTCGAACGATGGGGTCCGACATTAGTTTTCGTGCCAGGTCTTCGCACAGGCGAACCATCTTGGTAACCGGATCCGCAGCGGAAGCAAGAATAACCAGGGCGTCAGTCTGGACGACAGCATGCTGCTGCTCGATGAGCGCGACGGCCAACGATTCCTTCGAGGGGAAATGGAAGTACAACGCGCCTTTCGTGACGTGCGCGTCTTCGCTGACGCGAGCGAGGCTCATGTCCGAGTACCCCGAGGACTGGATCAACACGGCTGCTGCCTCAAGGATCCTTGCTCGAGTCCGCACGGCCCGATCTTGGCGAGGCATTCAACTTCCTTTCCGTTCCTGGGCCACCAGGCCCTCGACACCCTGAGGGACTCTACAACCGAATGGCCTTAGAAATCGCAGTAGCCGGTGCGAATGGTTTTACGGGACGGCACGTCACGAGAGCGCTGAAGGAAACCAGGGCCTGCCACGTCGTCGAACTCGTGCGGCGTTCTCATAACTTACAACCGTCCGGATTCGATCTCCGCGACCGTTCGTCGATCACCGCGGTGTTGGGTTGGCCTTCGGTAGTCGTTCATGCTGCGTCGTATGTGGGCAGGGACGCCGAGGCGGCTCTCGCCGCGAACGTTGAAGGAACCAGGAACCTTCTGACCGTGGCTCGGGAGCGAGGAGTGCGTCGCTTTGTGTACGTCAGTACGGCCGCGGTCTACGGGCGGGGCCCATTCCGAGGTCTCACCGAAGAGCAGAGCGTGGTTGCTCCCTCGTCGTTGTTGAGCGCCACGCGGGCCGCGGCCGAGCAGGCGGTCCTGGAAGAAGGCGGCATCGTTGTGCGACCACACCTGGTGCTCGGTGCCGGCGATCGCTGGGTGCTCCCCACGGTTGCTCGGCTGCTCTCGACCCTCGGCACACACATCGACAATGGCGTCGCGTTGCACTCAGCGGTTCATGTCCAGGAACTCGGAAGGGCCGTAGCCTGGCTTGCTACACAACCAGACATCGAGCCCGGGCCGTACCACGTGGGTGCGAGTGCGCCGATCACGGCTCGAGAGTTCAGCGTCTGGGCTGAGGCCGCGGGTCTATTGAAGCCGACCGAGGGGTCTGTGTCTTTGGGGAAAGCTCACGGGATCCTGTCGGGGGATCAGTCCCTCAATAGCTCGGCGACACTGCTCGGGATTGACCATGTCTTCGATGTACAGAGGCTGGAACGGGCGGGATACCGAGGTGCCGTGGCTCAAACTGCACTGGGCGAGGCGGACCTGGCCTGGTACCGAAGCTAAGCGCAGCGGTGAGAGCCGAACGGATTCGCCGAGTCTCCTACACAGGTGCCCCGGATTCGGTATTGGTTGCCTGACACACGTACCGGGCATCGGCTACCACGACCAGTGCGGACATCTCCATGGGGCAAAGCTGGGGGAACTGCTTTTGGCTCACATGACGAGCTGGATAAGGGGGCGGCCTCGCCTCCGTTGCGGGCTCCTCGAGGAACCGCGCGCTCGACGACGCGATCGCTGGCACCAGGAGAAGGTCCGTGCGAAGCGCGACACGGACCCGGCCAACCTCTCAGGCCTCCGGAGTAGAACCGAAGAACTCCACGCCGAAGCAGGGATTTCCGAGCCCAAGAAGGCGCACAAAAGTACGCAAAGGCTCCGAACCTTGTAGGTCCTGAGTGATCCCGCCACTGCCGCTCATTCGGTTCGAAACTGCTGGCTGACCTGGGATAAGTGTCGGTTTTGCTGGGCAACGCAGGTGCGGCGTCATATAACCCGGAGGTCGTAGGTTCATGTCCTGCACCAGGACACTGCACCAGGACACTGCCCCCGCAACCAGATCCGCACAAGTTGGGATCCCTCGAAAGAGCAAGATGTAACTGCGGCACAAGGCCCGCTTCCTCTCGAGGAAGCGGGCCTTTCGCATTCCCCTACCACCGCGCGAAGAGGCGTCCACTGACCGGCTCGAGATCCCGGTCTCAGCAGATAATTCCCTTCCCCTCTCCCCGTCCCCGTCGACGCGGACGGTTCCCGGGCGTCATGGCCAGCCTCAGGGGGCTCGCGGACACGTGCCGCTAGTGTCGGCCATTCGACGTGCGCCGATCGTTGGTGCTGGAGGAGAACGGCGGTTCCGGGTGGCCAGATTCACGAGCCTCGAGCAGCGCATCGACGACGTCGCGGGGCGCCTCCTCGAGCGTGCCCCCGCACACGGCCTCAGGGCCGGCCTCGTCGAGTTCCTGGTCTTCGGGCTCAAGCAAGCCTGGGCGTGCGTCTTCGGGGCGCTCATGCTCGTCGTGATCCTCGCCGCGAGACTCTGGTATCCGGACGATGCGCTGCTTGCACGCAACGATGCCCTCGTCATCGCCGCCGTCGCGATCCAGATCTTCATGGTCTTGGCGAGGCTCGAGACCGGCCGCGAGCTGCTGGTCATCCTCGCCTTCCACGTCGTCGGCACGGGAATGGAGCTGTTCAAGACGAGCGTCGGCTCGTGGAGCTACGCGTCAGGGGGAGTGCTGCACATCGGCCCCGTGCCGCTCTACACGGGCTTCATGTACGCGGCAGTCGGCTCGTACATGTGCCGCGTCTACCGGCTCTTCGACCTTCGGTTCTCCAGGTACCCGCGCATCTGGCTCACCGTGGTCGCGGCCGTGGCCATCTACGTGAACTTCTTCACGCACCACTACGCCTACGACTTCCGGTACGTGCTCCTGGTGTTCGTTGCCGTGCTGTGGGGCCGCACGTGGATGCACTTCCGCGTGTTCCGGAGGACGCTCCGGATGCCGTTGCTCGTCGCGTTCCTGCTCGTCGCCCTGTTCATCTGGTTCGCCGAAAATATCGGCACCTTCGCCGGTGCGTGGGTGTACCCGAATCAGGAGCACGGCTGGGAGCTCGTGTCGATCGCGAAGCTCCTCTCGTGGTTCCTGCTCATGATCATCTCCGTGGTGATGGTCACGCTCGCGTACCCGCCGAGGCCGCCAGGTGGCGGGGAGGGCGCTGAGCCCGTGTCTCGCGAGGTGGCCGGCTAGTCCCAGGCCTTGGCTGCGGGGATCCGCACGATGAAGGCGGCGCCGTCCTCGGACTCGACGGCGATCTGCCCGCCGTGCGCCTCGACGATGGACTTCACGATCGCGAGTCCGAGGCCAGTGCTGCCGGACGCGCGGGTCCTCGCGGAGTCGCCGCGGGCGAACCGCGAGAAGAGATCCTGGCGGAGCGTCTGGGGGATGCCCGGCCCATCGTCGCGAACGATGAGGACCGCCTCGCGCCCCGTCGCCGACGCGGCCGCGAGCTCGTAGCGCACGGAGACGTTGACGTGCGTGCCCTTCGGGGTGTGCAGGCTGGCGTTGGAGAGCAGGTTCACGACGATCTGGTGGAGGCGCTCCCAGTCGCCGAGCACCGAGACCTCGCTGGGCGGCACCGTCGCGCTCCAGTGGCGGTCGGCGTCGCTCGCCTGCGCGTCGCTGACGGCGTTGATGACGAGCTCGGACAGGTCGACGGTGTCGAACTGCAGGTCCTGCCCCTCGTCGAGGCGGGCGAGCAGGAGGAGGTCGTTGACGAGCGAGCTCATGCGAGTCGCCTCGGACTCGATGCGGGCGAGGGACCGCTCGGTCGTGTCGGGCAGCGACGCCGAATCCTGCCGGGTGAGCTCCGCGTATCCCTGGATCGCGGCGAGCGGAGTCCGCAGCTCATGGCTCGCGTCCGTGACGAAGCGACGCATCCGCTGGTCTGCCGCGGTGCGCACGGCGAAGGCCTCGTCGACGTGCGCGAGGAGCTTGTCGAGTGCCTCGCTCACCTTGCCGACCTCGGTGCGGGGGTCGATGTCGTCGAGCTTCACGGCTTTGCGGAGACCGACCTCGCCAGAGGCGAGGGGCATCTGCGCGACGTTCTCGGCGGCCGTGACCACGCGCGACAGGGGACGCATCGCGACTCGCATGACGAGCGCGACGAGGAGGACGATGAGGCCGATGCCGAGCGAGGAGAGCACGAGCGTGAGGACGGTCTGGTTGAAGGTCGCGTCACGGGCGGTGTCGAGGGAGACGGCGGAGATGAGCGCGTAGCTCGGGTCGCCGTCCCACTCGTGGATCATGACGCGGAAGTCGCCGGCGGCGTCATCGAGCTTGATCGTCTCCAGCAGCGAGTGCTGGGTCGCGAAGCCGGGCGACTGGACCAGTGCCGTGAGCTCGTTCTTGATGGTCTGGTCGCATTCGACCGCGGAGGTCTCGCTGAACGATGCGGAGTCGATGATCTCGCCGTCGTGGGCGAGGGCGATGATGGTGCCTGGCGCGTGGCCGACGAAGTTGACGAGGGGCTTGACCTTCGGTGCCGCCGAGTCGCCCATCTTCGAGGGGTGCGGATGCGTGCCCGGGACGTCGACGCGGTACTTGTCGACGGAGTTCTCCAGCACCGACATGGAGGCGGCGAGCTGCGTGTTGACGACGCTCGTGATGGCGGAGTTGAGGGTGACGACGTTCATGATGCCGATCGCGCTCATCACGAAGGCGACGACGAGGGTGACGCCGACGATGATGCGCGCGCGCAGCGTCCACGGCCTCATTCTGCTGGCCTGATGACGTAGCCGACGCCGCGCACCGTGTGGATCATGGGGGTGCGTCCGGCGTCGATCTTCTTGCGCAGGTAGGACACGTACAGGTCGACGATGCTCGCCTTGCCGGCGAAGTCGTAGTTCCAGACGCGGTCGAGGATCTGGGCCCTGCTGAGGACCCGCTTCGGGTTGCGCATGAAGTAGCGCAGCAGCTCGAACTCGGTGGTGGTGAGCGCGACGGGGTCGCTGCCGCGGCGCACCTCGTAGCTGCTCTCGTCGAGGAAGAGGTCGCCGACCCGCAGCTGGGAGGCGTCGTCGGCGACCGCCTCACCGGCGCGCTGGATGAGACCGCGCAGTCGGGCGACGAGCTCCTCGAGGCTGAAGGGCTTCGTCATGTAGTCGTCGCCGCCGGCGGTGAGCCCGATGATGCGGTCGTCGATGGAGTCCTTCGCGGTGAGGAAGAGCACCGGTGTGGCGTGTCCCTGACCTCGGAGGTTCCTGAGAATGCTGAGGCCGTCGATGTCCGGGAGCATGATGTCGAGCACGACGACGTCCGGCCGCTCGGCGGTGAACTTCGCGAGCGCATCCCGGCCGTTGTTGGCGACGTCGACCTGCCACCCCTCGTAGGAGAGCGCGAGGCTGACGAGGTTCGTCAGGGTCTCTTCGTCGTCGACCAGCAGCACGCGGATGGGGGTGCCGTCTGGGCGGTGGAGTCGGGGGAGCTGCGCGAGGACCGCCCGACGGCGACCGGGCTCGATGATCGGGTCAGCGGCGGCGGAATCGGGCATTCCTTCATCGTGTCATGGGAACGGGGTCGTGGCGCGGTGTTCGCTGCTCCTCATAGGAAGCTCAAATCTTCTCTCACGCGGAGCATGAGAGGAGTTCGTAACCTGCGACGCATGACACTCCAGCGAATCCAGCAGCCCGACCTCGGGAGCCGTGCGCCGGGCGTCAAGAAGGACTTGCAGGGTGGCCTCTTCCACCGTCCCCGTTTCCTCCGCGGCCCACGCACCGAGCGTCCGTTCGACGCGCCCCAGCTGTTCACGGAGCGCCTGGTGCTTCGCCCCCACGACGTGCGTGACGCGGAGGCCTGGCACGAGATCGTGTCCGACGCCGAGGTCGTCCGCTACCTGCACTGGAAGCAGCGCGACCTGACGGAGGCGACCGAGCATCTGAGCCGCCGCACGACGCACACGCGCCTCTGGCAGGCGGGCGACTTCATGGCCCTGGCCGTCGAGCACGACGGCAAGCTCATCGGGGACGTGTCGGTGCACCTGCGCGACGTCGAGCCCGAGCACCGCTCTGCGGAGCTCGGCTGGATCATGCACCCGGGATGCGCGGGGCAGGGCTTCGCCACCGAGGCGGCTGATGCGCTGGTCGAGTATCTGCGCGACTACGTCGGCGTGAAGCGCGTGCTCGCGGTCATGGACCTGGAGAACGAGGCGTCCTACGCGCTCGCGAGGCGCCTCGGGCTGGCGGAGGTCTCCCGTTCGGACGACTCGAGGACCACGGCGCTCGACCTCGTCTGAGTGGTTCCCGCGGCACCGGACGCGGACATGAGCTGCGCGACCTCGAGGAGGTCCCACGCCATGTCGCCCGTCACGGAGATGCCCTTGGCGCCCGATCGGCGAGTCTTTCCCCGCGCCAGCATGTAGTGCGTGCGGAACACCCGGTTGCCTGCACGCTCCTGCGCGTCGTGGAAGAACACGATCTGCGAGAGTCCGGTGCTGTCGTCGAGGGAGACGAACACCGTGCGCCGCCCGCCACGCATGGGCGGGGTGTTCGTGGCACGCCGTACCCCCGCGATGAGCACGTCGGTGCCGCCTGGCAGGTCCATGAGCGAGCTCGCTGGAGTGACTCCGAGCTGGCGGAAGAGCGGGAAGAAGCGCTCCATCTGGTGCCGGCTCACGCCCAGGCCGAGCTCCTGCAGCTCCAGGTCGGTCTGCGTCTTCCCATGCAGGTCCATGGTGGTCACCCCGCGAAGCTCCGGGATGGGCAGGGGGAACGCGAACGCCTGCTGGTGCTCCGGCACTCGCGTCGGCGTGCTCGTGAGCGAGCGGATGAACGCGAGCAGCTCGTGCCGCCTGCGCGGCTCGTAGTCGATGAACACGTCGAGCGCCCCCACTCTGGCGAGGGAGTCGAGCGTGCTTCGGCGTGGTCGGACACGAGCGCGGAAGTCGGCGAGCGAGTCGAACGGCTGGTGCTCGGCGACCCTGTCGCGTTCCGCCGATGACATACCGCGCACATCCGCGAGGGACATGCGAACCCCGTCGCGTCCATCCGGGAGCGGCTCGACCGTGTACTCGAGGCCTGAGCGCTGCACGTCGATCGGGAGGAGCGGGATGCCCAGATGCCTCGCCTCGGCGATGATGAGGTCCTTGCCCCACATGCCGGGGTCGTGAGTGAGGAGGCCCGCCCAGAAGTGCGCGGCTCGATGGGTCTTGAGCCAGGCGCTCTGGAAGGTGGGCAGGGCGAACGCGGCGCCGTGGGCTTTCGCGAAGCCGAAGCTGCCGAAGCCGGCGAGCACCTTCCATGACCGGTCGATGATCTCTGGCGGGAACCCACGCTCTGCGGCCTTTCCGCGCACGAGCTCCTCGATGCGCGGCACGAGCTCGGGTTTCGCGAGCCAGCGACGGTACACGTCGGCGAGTTCGAGGCCGCACCCCGTGAGCTCGTCGAAGATGCGCATGACCTGCTCGTGGAAGACGACGACGCCTTTCGTCTCGAGCAGGATCGGCTTGAGCCTCGGATGGATGTAGTCGGGCATCACCTCCCCGTGGCGGGCCCTGAGGAAGTGGAGGGGCATGTTGTTCTGCATGGGGCCAGGGCGGAACAGGGAGATGTCGATGACGAGGTCGTTGAACACCTCTGGCTGCAGCTTGCCGACGAGCTCCATCTGCCCCGGGCTCTCGACCTGGAAGATGCCGAGGGTCTTCGTCGAGCGGATGGTCTCGTAGGTCGCCTCGTCGTCGAGGGGAAGCGCATCGAGGTCGAGTTCCTCGCCGCGGGTGCGCTTCAACTCCTTCACGGCGTGGGCCATGGCGCTCTGCATGCGCACCCCGAGGATGTCGAGCTTGATGAGCCCCATCGGGTCCATGTCGTGCTTGTCGAACTGGCTCATGGGCAGGCCGATCCCCGACATCTGCACGGGAGTGCGGTCGAGGAGCGAGACGTCGGAGAGGATGACCCCGCACGGGTGCACGGAGATGTGCCTCGGCAGGGAGTCGAGCCGCTCCGTCGCCTCCACGAGCACCTCGAGCTGCCGTGAGCGACGCACCTCCTCCGCGAACTCGCGCAGCTCGGGCTTCTCGGCGAGGGCCTGCCTGAAGCGCTTCGCGGAGAAGCGCCACAGCTCCTTGGCGATGCGGTCGACCTCGCCGTCGGCGAGCCCGAGGGCGAGGCCCGCGTCGCGGACTGCGCCCCTCGACCCGTAGGTGTTGACCATCGACATGAGGGTGACCCGCTGCCCCCCGAACTCGTCGAAGATGCGGTGGTAGACGCGGTGGCGCTCCGCGCTCTCCACATCGAGGTCGATGTCGGGGAGCGTGCGTCGCTCATCGGAGAGGAAGCGCTCCCAGATGAGCCCGAGGGAGACGGGCTCGACGTGGCTCGTGTACAGGAGGTAGTTGAGCAGCGATCCGACGCCTGAACCCCTGGCCTGCACCCGGACCCCCATCTCCTTGATGAGCTCGACGACGTGCGAGACGGTGAGGAAGTAGGGGGCGAAGCCCAGCTTCCGCACCGTCCTGAGCTCGTGGGCGAGGCGCTCCTGCAGCTCCCGCTCGTGGGCGGCGGATGCACCCGGGTAGCGGGCCGGGATCGCGGCTTCCGCCTTCGCCCTGAGCACCTCGAATGGGTCGCCGTGGATGCCGAAGCGGGTGACCTCCGGCATGCGCGGGGTGCCGATACCCGCATCCCGCTCCAGGTCGATGATGCAGCTCTCGGCGAGCAGCCTCGTCTGGGCGAGGAGGTCGTCGGCGGCCGAGGCTGCGTGCCCGCCGGCATCTGCCACCATGCGCGCGACCTGCCGCATGAGGTTCGCCGGCTTGAGCCAGGCCTGCGCCGTCGGGGCCAGCTCGATGTCGTCGAGTGCACGCCTCGCCCGCACGGCATCGGCGATGTCGACCGTCGCCGCCTCCTCGGGGGAGGCGTAGCGCACGGCGTTGGTGAGCACTGCCCGCAGCCCGGATTCTGTTGCGAGGCCCAGCATTCGCGTCGCGACCGTGACCGACCCCGGGGTGCCAGGCTCGGCGAGATGGCAGACGATCTCGACGACGAGCGAGGCGCGGGGGAGCCCATGTCGCCAAGCACGCAGACGCTCTCTGGCCAGACCCAGCTGGGCAGCTGAGGCCGCCGTGCCGACGTCGCTCGTCGGGCCGAGCAGGACGGTGAGTCTCGTCGCCCCCTCGTCGGTGGAGGCGAGCTCGGCCAGGCGGGCGAGGGGGATGCTCGGCTCGTGGATGCGCGTGGCGGCGCTCGCGGTGGTCTCGTGGGCGGCTGAGACGGCCCGACAGAGCGATGCGTACCCGGAACCGCCGTCACCGCCGGCTGCGAGCACGACGACCCGGCCGAGGGGCTCGCCTCGCTCGTCGTGCACGGCGAGCTCGCTGCCGAGGACAGCCCGAAGGTTCGCGGTCCGGCATGCGAGGAGGTGCTTGACCGCGCCGGAGATGCCGTCGCGGTCGGTGAGTGCGAGCGTGTCGAGGTCTCGCTCGGCGGCTGCCTGGGCCAGCACCTCGGGAGGGGAGACCGCATAGTGCGCGCTGAAGCCCGACGAGACGTGCAGGTGCGGGAAGCTCATCGCGTCGTCACTCCCAGCTCAGGGCGAGTCGCCAGCCGCCGGGGGCGCGACAGAGGTCGTACAGGTGTTCCCCGTGCTGTTCACGGGGGCTGTCTCGAACGGCGGTGACGCGCCACAGCTCCTGGTCGATGCGAGTGGGGGAGGAGTCTCCGTGCCACCACGGCGGGAGTCTGCGGAAGTAGGCCTGCGGCTGGCCGGTGACGATGTAGAGGAAGCGCTGCCACACGAAGGAGGTCGGCTGCCCGTCGCCGCTGATGGCGACCTCGATGGTGTCGTCGATGACGGTCGGCATGGTTTCCCCCTTCGCTTCTTCGAATCTGTATTCGAACGTGTATCCAGCGTAAATCGCACCACCGACAGTGGCAACCGCAAGCCTCAGTCACAGGATGAAGGTGGGGAGTTCAAGCTAGACAGATTCCAAATCTGTCTGATAGCTTTCGGGAAGAACGTCACCCTCAAGGACGAAGGACTATGACTCACACCCCAGACGCCACCAGCTCGGCAGACTCCATCCGCTCCATAGAGCTGTCCACGCTCCGCCTCCCGCTGGCCACTCCGATCTCCGACGCGAAGGTCTTCACGGGGAGGCAGAAGCCCATGACGGAGGTCGTCTTCCTCATCGCCGAGATCAAGACAGCGCAGGGCTTCTCCGGCCACGGCTTCAGCTACTCGAAGCGCGCCGGCGGCGCCGCCCAGTACGCCCACGCCCGCGAGGTCGCCGAGGCCGCGCTCGGCGAGGACCCGAACGACATCCAGAAGCTGTACTCGAAGCTGCTCTGGGCCGGAGCATCCGTCGGCCGCTCCGGCGTCGCGACCCAGGCGCTCGCGGCACTCGATATCGCGCTCTACGACCTCAAGGCGAAGCGGGCCGGTCTGCCCCTCTCGAAGCTGCTCGGTGCGCACCGCGACTCGGTCCGGACGTACAACACGTCAGGCGGGTTCCTGAACGCGTCCCTCGACGAGGTCCGCGAGCGTGCGACGCAGTCGATCGCAGAGGGCATCGGCGGGATCAAGGTCAAGGTCGGGCTGCCGGACGCCGCCGAGGACCTGCGCCGAGTCCGCGCCGTCCGCGAGCACATCGGCGCGAGCGTGCCGCTCATGGTCGACGCGAACCAGCAGTGGGACCGCGCGACCGCGCTGCGCATGGGGCGGCGCTTCGAGGAACTCGACCTCGCGTGGATCGAGGAGCCGCTCGACGCCTACGACGCCGAAGGGCACGCCGATCTCGCACGCGCGCTCGACACCCCGATCGCGACGGGGGAGATGCTCGCGTCGGTCGCCGAGCACCGGCAGCTCATCGCCGCGAGGGCCTGCGACATCATCCAGCCGGATGCGCCCCGCATCGGCGGGATCACGAACTTCCTGCGCCTCATGACCCTCGCCGACGAGGCGGGCCTCGACCTCGCCCCGCACTTCGCGATGGAGATTCACCTGCACCTCGCCGCGTGCTACCCGCGAGAGCCGTGGGTCGAGCACTTCGACTGGCTCGACCCGCTCTTCGAGGAGCGCCTCGAGACGCGCGACGGGCGGATGCTCGTCCCCGACCGCCCAGGGCTCGGCTTCACCTTCAGCGGGCAGGCCCGCGCCTGGACGACCGAGAGCGTCACGCTGACCGCCTGACCGCCTGAGCGGACACCACCACTTCCTCGGCGCGCGTCGCCGAGGCCATGAGTTCGACTGCGCGGCCTGAGCCGTGCGCTTGCCGACGATGTCGTCGGCGATACTGACAGAGAGGTCCTCGAACATGTCCAAGAAGCCAATGTCCACCCGCAAGATGTGGTGGATCGCACTCATCTCGGGAATGGCGTCCTATATCGACGCCGCCGCGATGACCTCGAGCGGGACGGCCCTGGTGCTCCTCAAGGACACCCTGGCCCTGACCCCGGAGACCATCGGGGTGCTGTCATCGGCGCTCACGTTCTCGGTTGCCATCGGCGCGCTCTTCGGCGGGCGGCTCGGCGATCTGCTCGGCCGCAAGGCGGTCTTCATCGCGACCATGGTCATGATCGCCGCTGGTTCGGCGCTGCTGGTGTTCGTCGAGGTGTTCCCCGGGCTGCTCGCCGGCATGATCCTCGTCGGGCTCGGCGCGGGCGCTGACCTGCCGGTCTCCCTCGCCACGATCTCGGAGATGGCCAAGTCCGGGCTGCGCAGCAGCATGATCGGCTTCACCCACTTCCTCTGGAAGATCGGCAGCATGGTCGCGCTCGGGCTCGCCACCATCGTCGGCAGCATGGGCCAGCTCGGGGCTCAGATCCTGTTCGGGCACATCCTCGTGGTCACCCTGCTGACGCTCGTCGCGAGGTTCGCGGTTCCGGAGTCGACACTGTGGCTCGAGCAGCGCGAGGCGGAGAAGGCGGGTGCCACGAGCCGCTCGGATGCGGCGCTCGGGTGGAGCACGCTGAAGACGCTCCTCAGGGCGCCCTTCGCGAAGTACTTCATCGTGCTCGCCGTCTTCTACACGCTCATGAACCTCGGTTCGAACACGGTGAGCCAGTACGGGGCCTACATGTACACGGAGGTTGCCGACTCCACGGTCCAGGTCTACTCGACGGTGAAGCTCATCACCATGTTCCTCGGCGCGATCCTCGTCCTCCTGTTCATGCGGATCGTCGGGACACGGTGGCGCATGAGCTGGTTCGTGGGAGGCGCGATCTGCACGATCACGGCCATGTGCGTTCCGCTCGTCTTCGGCGTGACCGAGTCGACGCTGAACATCATGATGTTCCTGTGGCTCATCGGCACCGTGTTCGCTGGGGAGGGCATCATGAAGATCTGGACCCAGGAGTCGTTCCCGACCCTGCTGCGTTCCTCAGCGCAGGGCGCGATCATCGCCATCGCGCGATTCGGCTCGTCTGCGCTCGTGCTCGTCACTCCGGTCGTCCTGGCGACCGGCCCCGGGGCGCTCTTCGGGTTCCTCGCTGGCTCCTGCCTCGTCGCGGTGGTCCTCGCCTTCGTGGTGTTCGCGCGCCAGCGCACGACCGTCATCGACCAGGAGGAGGCGGACGCCGCCGCCGAGCAGAGCGCATCCGCGGACCGGGCGCGCCTCGAGGTGCGGGGATGAGCGGCACGATGCAGGAGGCCGTGCAGGCGCTCCGGGGCGAGACCGGTCATGCGGCACCGCTCATGCGCTGGTGGTGGTTCTCGACGCACGTGAGCGAGGCGGCGATCGACGCCGACCTGGACGCCATGCTGGCCGCTGGGATCGGCGGGGTCGAGCTCGCATTCGTGTACCCGGTGGATGAGGGCGGGCTGCGTTTCGGCGATCCGGAGTTCCTCTCGCTCGTGGGCTTCGCCGCGCGAGGGGCGCAGCGGCGGGGGCTGCGCTTCGATCTCACGCTCGGCGCGGGATGGCCGTTCGGCGGGCCGCACATCGACGCGTCGACGGCAGCTCGGGGGCTCCACTGGGAGCGGATCGAGCTCGCACCCGGCGCGACCGAGCTCGTCTTCCGGCCCTCGTTCGACGGTGATGCGCTGGTGAGCGCCTACGTGGGCGCCGGCTCCATCCAGGAGCTGCCCGCAGAGTGGGTGCTCGCCGAATGCGGGGAGCGCATCCACATTCCGGCCCTGGGCGGCGGCCCGCGTGTTCTCCTGGTCGCGGTCTCTCGCCTCACCGGCCAGAACGTGAAGCGCGCGCCCCGCGGTGCCGAGGGGTTGGTGCTCGATCACTACTCGGCGGTCGCCGTGCAGGCGCACCTGGAGGCGGTCGCGACGCCGCTCCTGGCCGCAGCGGAGGCCACGCGTGTGCACGCGGGGTTCTGTGACAGCTTCGAGGTGTACGAGTCCGATTGGACGGCGGAGCTTCCCCGGGAGTTCCTCGCTCGACGGGGCTACGACCTGCTCCCGGAGCTCTGGCAGCTGGAGATCGACGGCGCCGGTACCGCTCGAGTGCGCACCGACGTCATGACGACGCTCAGGGAGCTGTTCGAGGAGCACTTCGTGCAGGCGTTCGGAGAATGGGCGCACGGACACGGCCTGCTCTTCCGCGCGCAGTGCTACGGGGAGCCGCCCATGCTCATGAGCAGCTATCGCGACGTGGATCTCATCGAGGGTGAGGGGTGGGGATGGCAGCGATGGACGAAGAACGCGTGGGCGGTCTCCGCGGCCGGCGCCTACGGCAGGTCGCCCGTGTCCTCGGAGACGTGGACCTGGGTGCATTCCCCATCGTTCCGGGCGGGGCCGGCCGACCTCCTGGGGGAGGCCTACGAGCATCTGCTGAGTGGCGTCAACCTCCTCGTCGGCCACGGCTGGCCGCTCGGAGGAGCGCTCGGTCACGGACAGCCGGTGTTCTACGCGTCCGGTGCTCTCGACTCGAGGAACCCGTGGTGGCCGGTCGCGCGTGAGCTGTTCTCTGGGCTCGCTCGCGTGAGCGCCGTCCTCCAGCTGGGCGAGCGGATCGCGCAGGTCGCCATCTACCATCCGGTGGCCGAGCTGCTGGCGGGTGCCGAGGGGGAACGCCCGTTCGACCTGTGGCGGCAGACGCGTCGCTTCGTGGACGACGAGTTCGTCTCTGCGGTGCGCACCACCGGCCTCGACTACGACCTCGTCGACGACGCGCTCCTCGAGGTCGGCGGCGCAGACCGCTTCGAGGTGCTGCTCGTGCCGGCGGGCTGCGTGCTCTCCGCCGCCGCGGCGCAGCTCCTGTCGTCGGCGGGTGTTCGCGTGGTCCACCTCTCGGCGTCCCGCGGCCAGGAGCGGCGGGCGGAGATACGCGCCGCCGTGCACGGGATGGTCCCGCCGCTCGCGACGAGCGCACCGGACACCGTCGGGGTCACGACCCGCCAGCTCGAGGGCTCGCGCATCTCCCTGCTGGTGAACACCGGGGAGCGTTCGGCCGACGTCGTGCTGGACCCCTGCGACGACAGCACGCTCACCGTGTGGGATGCCGTCTCCGGGCGGAGACGAGCGGTGGTGAGGGACGACGCCAGCCGTACCGTGCGCCTCGGTTCCTACGAGGCCGTGCTCGTCGGCCAGACGGTGGGGCCGGGGCAGGTGGGTGTCGACGAGCTGGAGACGACCGGCCCGGTGCTGGGCCAAGACCAGGAGGAGCCCCTCGCGGCAGGCTGGTTCGTGCGCACATCCAGCGGACGTCGGCCCGTCACGCTGCCCCACACGTGGGAGGACGACCCGGAAGTCGCCCACGGCGACGAGCAGCTGGTGTACGAGACGACGGTGGAGCTCGTGCGCCCCGCCTCCGCTGCCCTCGACTTCGGCGACGCCAGCGTGCCCGAGGTCAGGGCCGAGCGTCGCGAGAACTCCTTCGCGCTCCCGGCTGACCCGCCTGTCGGCGCGGCTGCAAGCGTCGAGGTGGACGGCCTGCCCTTGGGGAGCGTCTGGCGGGCGCCCTACTCCGTCCAGCTCGGACGGCTCGCCGAGGGGCGCCACACGATCACGGTGACGGTCTCCTCGCTCGGGGTTCGAGTGGCCGCGGCGCGGGCGATCGATGGGACGAGCCCCGCGGCGCGAGCCGCGAACGGCGTCAGGTTCCGAGTGCAGGATGCGAGCCGAAGGCGGGACGGGGTGCGCTCCGGCATCCTCCGGGTGCCGACCCTGCGGCTCAGCGCTGACTGACGCGCGTCGGACGCGCACCGTCGCAGACTGCGCCCCAAGGAGCTTCCTCCCCGAGGCCCCCGCCCGCCCCGCGCGACGCCCGGGCGAGGGATGGCACGATGTGTGCATGAGCATGACGCGCGCCGAGGAGATCGCCAAGGTCCTGGCTGACCGCATCGTCGAGGGAAGCATCGCTCCCGGCGACCGGCTGCCGAGCGAGGGCGGCCTCGTCGAGGAGTTCGGGGCGAGCCGGAGCGTCGTCCGCGAAGCGCTGCACCGCCTGCAGTCGCGCGGCCTCGTGCGCACGCGTGTCGGATCGGGAAGCTACGCCCTCACCCCTCCCGTCGCGACGACGGGCGACGACTGGCTGGGCGCGCACTCCGAAGCGGAGCGCGCAGAGCTCCACGCCTTCCGAATCGCCGTGGAGGTCGAGGCCGCCGCGCTCGCGGCCCGCTCCCCGTCAGCGCAGGAGATCGCCGAGATCGACGCGGCCCTCGCCTCCCTCGCGAAGGCGAGCCTGCCGAGCGAGACCGTCGACGCGGACTTCGCCTTCCACCGTGCGATCGCCGCCGCGTCCGGCAACCGCTACTTCCTGACGGCCCTCGACCGGATGGGCGCGCGCGCCATCATCCTGCCTCCCGCGCGCATCTCCGACGTGGACCGCAACGCGGCCGAGGCTGCCGCAGTCCTCGCCGAGCACCGGGCTGTCGCCGACGCCATCCGCCTCGCCGACCCCGTCGCTGCCGCAGCGGCAGTGCGCACCCACCTCGCGGCGTCCACCGCGCGCCGAGCCGCCCGCGGCACCGGCTCCTGACTCCTCGCTGACTACCCCGGCGTGCTGACGGGGGCCATCAGCTGCGGCCCCGTGCTCGACACCCGACCCACCTCGGAGCCGACCTCGTGCATGGCGAGCGTCGACGCCAGCTCGACACCCGCCTGGCTCGCCTCGTCGAGCAGCCCCTGCGTGCCCACCACCGACTGGTCGAGCCACGCATCCCAGAGCGCGCGCGGCAACATGAGCGGCATGCGGTCATGGATGCTCGCCAGCTCACCCGTCGACCCCCGCGTCAGGATCGTCGTCGTCAGCAGCCACCTGGACGGATCATCGCCGGGCTTCGTGGGGTCCGCCCACCAGGAATACAGGCCAGCGAACGCGATGAGCTCGTCGTCGTGCTCCGGGTGGATGAAGAACGGCGTCTTCGACCCGGACTTCGTGCCATCTGCCTTCTTGCGCCACTCGTAGTAACCGACAGCGGGCACGATCGCTCGCCGCTGCTTCACCGGCCCACGGAACGTCGGCTTCTCCAGCACCGTCTCGACGCGCGCATTGAACGCCTTCGACGAGAAGCTCGGATCCTTCGCGAACGGCGGCAGCAGCCCCCACCTCGCACGCTCGACGCGGCGAACCGCAGCCCCACCGCCCTTGGGCTCCGGCTCCACCACCACGGGGACCGGGTCGGTCGGGGGAGTGTTGAACGACGGCTCCGGCAGATCAGCGCCGAGGGCCTCGATATCGAAGAGCGCCTCGACGTGCTCGACTGCTGGGGTGACGTAGCGACCGCACATGGCCCAACGCTACGATAGCGCCGCCCACGGCGCGCGCTGCAAGCTTCGGATTCTCTGTACGCTCAGTGCATGGTCAAGCAGCGCAGCGCCCTCGACAGCATCCCCGCCTACAAGCAGGGTGCCATGCCGAGCACCAGCGACGTCGTCAAGCTCTCCTCCAACGAGAACCCGTTCCCGCCACTCGCCTCCGTCCGCGCCGCTGTGGCCGAAGAGCTCGAGCGCATCCACCTCTACCCGTCGATGGCGGCACCGGAGCTCACCTCGCGCGTCGCGACGCTCCAGGGCGTCGAACCCGAGAACATCGTCTTCGGAGCAGGCTCCGTCGAGGTGGCCACGCAGCTCGTCCAGGCCAGCGCGGGAGAAGGCGACGAGGTCATGTTCGCCTGGCGCAGCTTCGAGGCGTACCCGATCATCGCGATCGGCGCAGGAGCGACGCCGGTGCAGGTGCCCCTCACCGCCGACGAACGCCACGACCTCGACGCCATGGTCGACGCCATCACCGACCGCACCGCGATCATCTTCGTCTGCAACCCCAACAACCCCACGGGGGCGACCCTCACCCACGCCGAGGTCCGTGCGTTCATCACACGCGTCCCCAGCGACGTGCTCGTCGTCATCGACGAGGCCTACGAGCACTTCAACCGCGACGCCGAGACCGCCATCGGCATCGACCTCTACCGGGAGTTCCCCAACGTCGCCGTCCTGCACACCTTCTCCAAGGCCTACGGCCTCGCAGGCCTCCGCATCGGCTACGCCGTCGCCCAGGCAGACGTCGCAGCCAACCTCCGCAAGGTCTCCGTGCCCTTCGCCGTCTCCGCCCTCGCCCAGACCGCCGCCCTCGCCTCCCTCGACGCCGAAGCCGAGCTCGGCGAGCGCATCGACGACATCGTCAGCGAACGCACCCGCGTCACCGAGGAGCTCCGGGCCCAGGGCTGGAACGTGGGCGAATCCCAGGCGAACTTCGTCTGGCTCAGGCTCGGTGACGACACCGAGCGCATCGACGCCGGACTCACCGGATCCGGCGTGCTCGCCCGCGCCTTCCCCGGCGAAGGCATCCGCATTACCATCGGCTCGCCGGAAGCCAACGGCCGTGCACTCGCCGCGCTCGCGGGAGTCAGACAGGAGGCGACACGATGAGCACCTGGCGCATCCGTGATTTCCAGCCGACGGACATGGACGCGCTGCTCCGCCTCTGGGAGCAGCACCGCCGCTCCGGCACGGAACCCGTGTACGGCCTCAGCGAGGTCATCGCCTCGACCCGCAAGGACACCGCCGTCGTCGCGGTCGCCGGCGAGAAGATCGTCGGCGTCGCGGTTGCGCGGGCGGCCCACGACCAGGGCTGGATCGTGTTCTTCGGGACCGACGACGAGTGGCGCAGACGCGGAATCGGCGGGGCGCTGCTCGCCTCCCTCGAGCAGCGGATGGCGCAGCACGGGCTGCAGAAGCTCACGATCCTCGTCCCTGACGAGCAGACGCAGGTGGGGGCGCTCACGAAGGCAGGGTTCGCCGACAAGCGCCACCTTCGCTACTTCGAACGGGAGATCCGCGTCAAGCAGCAGGAGATGGTGGCCCTTCGCGAGCTCGGCGGCCGCATCCTGCCTTCCGACCGCTGGGACGCGATCGGCGGCATGCAGCATGAGAAGGACGTGCTCGAGCGACGACTCGTGCTGCCGCTCAGCGACCCTGACCTCGCCGAGGAGTACGGCGTCGTGCCGCCTCGCGCGATCGTGCTCTTCGGCCCTCCGGGCACGGGCAAGACGACCTTCGCGAAGGGCATCGCCTCCCGTCTCGGCTGGCCGTTCGTCGAGGTCTTCCCGTCCCGCCTGTCGGCGTCGCCGCGTGGCCTCGCCGGCGAGCTGCGCGAGACGTTCGAGCAGGTCGAGTCGCTCGAGCATGCCGTCGTCTTCATCGACGAGGTCGAGGAGATCGCGTCGCACCGAGGCGGCGAGCCACCGTCGCCCACGCAGGGCGTCACCAACGAGCTCCTGAAGATCATCCCCGCCTTCCGGGAGAAGCCAGGGCGACTCCTCATCTGCGCCACCAACTTCATCCGTGCCCTCGACCAGGCGTTCCTGCGTCACGGCCGCTTCGACTACGTCATCCCCATCGGGCTGCCGGATGCCGCCGCGCGTCGCGCGATCTGGGAGCGGTACGTGCCCGAGTCGGTTAGCGACTCCGTCGACGTCCCCGCGCTTGTCGAGCAGACGAGCGGATACTCGCCCGCCGACATCGAGTTCGCGGCACGGCGTGCCTCGCAGGTCGCGCTCGAGCGTGCCGTCGCGGCCCGCAACTCCGGCGACGTGGTGCCGCTCGGCCCCACCACCGACGACTTCCTCGCCGCTATCTCCTCGACGCGCACCACCGTGTCGAGTGAGGTCGAGCGCGAGTTCGAGGAGGACATCTCGGCGATCGCCCGCGTGTAGCGGGGCGCGGCTGTCCAACATCAGTGCAGAACGGCGTCGAACGCCGCGGTTTCGGTGCCATTGGCCGAATATTGCACTGAAGTTGGACAGCGGCGGGCTGCGGACCGCGCGTTCAGACGAAGAAGAGGGGCCGGATGCGATGCATCCGGCCCCTCTTCTGTGCAGCTGAGGCTAGGCCTTCTTGGCTGCGCTGTCTTCGTCGTCGGACGTGATGTCGAAGTCGTCGACCTCGTCGTCGCCGGCCGGGTCGAGCTCTGCTTCGACCTCGTCGAGGTCGTCGTCCTCGTCGGAGTCCTCGAGCTCGCTCTCGATCTCGTCGATCCACTCGTCGAGGAGGTCCTCTGCTGCTTCGTCGTCGGAGGCGGACTGCACCTCGAGGGTGCCGTCGCCCCACAGGCGGGAGGAGACGCGGACGTCGTCGGTGTCCTCGACGGCGTCATGTGCCTCCGACTCGAACTCGTTGGCGATCTTCGCCGCTTCGTCTTCGGATTCGGCTTCGATGACGAGCGCCGAGACGACCTCGTATTTCAAGAGCACGGCGTAGGTAGGCATGGGGCGACTCCTCGTGACTGCGAGCGCACCGCTCGCAGAATGAAGGTACTCGTGACCGAGCGCCCAGACAAGCTGAGGCCGGTGCGTCGCGGATGACACCTTGGTGAAGAGTTTCCCGCGTCCCGGTGCTCGACGTAGGCTCGCGTCATGCCACTCGACGCGCCTGCCCCCATCGATGCGACCGCCAGTGCACACGGCGGCGCGGCCAAGCGCTCTCCGCTCGCCGTCGCCGTCGCTCAGTACTCCCCAGGCTCGGATCTCGCGGAGAACGAGCGGCTGCTGCGCGAGAACGTCGCTCTCGCGGCGGACCGCGGGGCCCAGCTGGTCGTCGTGCCCGAGTACGCGAGCTTCTTCCTGCCGGAGCTCGGGCCAGAGCTCGTGCGGAACGCGCAGGACCTCGATGGGCCCTTCGTCTCGCTCATGCGCTCGCTTGCCGCGGAGCGCGGCGTGACGATCGTCGCGGGGCTCGTGGCGACGTCGGAGGACCCGCAGCGCTTCGCCAACACGCTGGTCGCCGTCGACACCACGGGCGAAGTGGTCGCCCAGTACCGCAAGGTGCACCTCTACGACGCGTTCGGGGCGAAGGAGAGCGACTGGGTCGTGGCCGGCGACACGGCCGCGCCGCAGACGTTCGTGGTCGGCGGCGTCCGGGTCGGGTTGCAGACCTGCTACGACCTTCGGTTCCCCGAGGTCTCGAGGACCCTCGTGGATGCGGGGGCCGAGCTCATCGCGATCCCCGCGGAGTGGGTGCGCGGCCCGCTGAAGGAGCACCACTGGACGACCCTGCTCGCGGCCCGCGCCATCGAGAACACGGTCTACTTCGCCGCGGCCGACCATCCAGCCCCCATCGGCGTCGGCCACAGTGCCGTCATCGACCCCAGGGGCGCGACGATCGCGGGCGGGGGCATCGAGGCGGGGCTCTCCATCGGCTGGGTGTCGCTCGAGGTGCTCGACTCGGTTCGCGAGCAGAACCCGGCGCTCCAGCTCCGGAGATACCGGGTCGTGCCGGTCGAGGCGGCGCCGAGGGACTGAGCCGCTACCGGCTGAGCTCGCCCAGCCGGTCGAGCCTGCGCATGCCCTCCTCGAGCACCTCGTCGCTCTTGCAGAACGCGAAGCGAACCAGCGAGCGGTAGTCGCCCTGGCGCTCAGGCGTGCACAGTGCGGCGACTGGGATGCCGACCACCCCGATCTCGCGAGGCAGCCGTCGGCACAGCTCCGTCGCATCCGTGTAGCCGATGCTCGCCGCATCGGCGATCGCGAAGTAGCCGGACGCCGGAGTGGCCGTCTCCAGGCCGCGGCTGCGCAGCGCGGTCACGAGCAGGTCGCGCTTGGCCCGGAGCCGATCGCGTTCCTCGTCGAAACGACGCTCAGGAAGCCTGAGCCCGACAGCGACGGCTGGCTGGAACGGCCCGCTTCCGACGTAGCTGAGGTACTGCTTGACCGCGAGCACCGCCTCGATGAGGGCGGCGGGGCCGGTGACCCAGCCGACTTTCCAGCCGGTCACGCTGAAGGTCTTGCCTGCCGAGCCGATGCTGAGGGTGCGTGAGGCCGCTCCCGGGAGGCTGGCGATGGCGACATGCGATCCGTCGAAGACGAGGTGCTCGTAGACCTCGTCGGTGACGATGATCGCGTCGTGGCGCGCGGCCAGTTCCACGATCAGCTGGAGCGTCTCGCGGGGGAGGACGGTACCCGTCGGGTTGTGCGGCGTGTTGACGATGATGAGACGAGTCCGGTCGGAGACCGCGCGCCGCAGCTCATCGTGATCTGGCCGGAACGCGGGCCATCTGAGCGGGACGGTCACGAGGCGGGCATCGGCGAGGCGAGCGAGCGCCCCGTATGCGTCGTAGTGGGGTTCGAGGACCACGATGTCCTCGCCCGGCTCGACGAGCCCGAGCACCGTCGCCGCGAGTGCCTCGGTGGCGCCGACGGTGACGAGCACCTCCCGGTCGGGGTCGAGCACGACACCGCGGAACCGCAGCTGGTGCTCGGCGATCGCGGCGCGCAGATCTGCGGTCCCCCGGGGCGGTGGGTACTGGTTCTCGCCCCGCGCGATCGCCTCGATCGCCGCATCCAGCAGCTCCCGCGGTCCCGCGTAGTCAGGGAAGCCCTGCCCCAGATTCACCGATCCCGTGGTGCGGGCGAGCTCGCTCATCTCACCGAAGACCGTGCCCTGCAGTTCGCCGCTCGGGGAGAGGAGGCCAGCCCCCTGGGCCGCCCGGAGCCATGGTCCGTCTCTGCGCATGCATCCAGTCTGTCATCGGCCGGTCACGATCGAATCTCGAACCGCGACGTGCCGCCGAAACCAGAGCGATCGCTCCGTTCGCTCCCTAGACTTGCGCCACGGATGCGCCCCGACGCATCGAGAGAACGTCAGGATCCTCATGCTCGACTCATCCCCCGCTGCGGGCGCCGACGCGAACAGCGCGCAGACCCAGTCGAGCGCTGCGCGGGCTGAGGAGCACGGTCGCCACCGGGCTGGGGCCCACCTGCACTCCATCCACGACGATGCACCCGTGATCACCCGGCGCACCGGCCTCCTCGTCGTCGCGGGCATCGCGGTGGTCGCGGCGGTCATCGGCGGGCTGAGCGGGGCGCTCATCACGGCCAATGTGATCAACCAGCCCAACCAGGACGCCCAACGTCTCACGCAGCCGCTCGGCTCCCCGAGCGAGCCGACCGCTCCGCTGCCGGGAGAGGCCAGCGCGGCGATCGTCGGGGCCGCCCCGAGCGTGGTCACGCTCACGGTCTCCACGCCCACCCGCACCGAGACGGGGTCTGGCGTCATCTACTCGGGCGACGGGCTGGTCATCACCAACGCCCACGTCGTGACGCTCGACGGCACGGTCTCGGATGCGCAGATCACGGCGACGACCAGCGACGGTCGGGTCTACACGACCACTCGGGTCGGCTTGGACGTGCTCGCCGACGTCGCCGTGCTGCGGCTGACCGACGCAAGCGGGCTCCAGCCCGCCTCCTTCGCCGACTCCGACCAGGTCGTCGTCGGCCAGTCCACGATCGTGCTCGGGGCTCCGCTCGGTCTCGCAGGCACCGCGACGACGGGTGTCGTCTCCGCGGTCAACCGCAGCATCGAGATCGCGTCGGCCGCGGTGCCGCCGACGGTCGACGAGAACGCCGCGACCGACTCGCCCCTCAGCTCCACGACCGACCCGGGCAAGAGCATCGTCCAGCTTCCCGTCTTCCAGACGGACGCCGCCATCAACCCGGGCAACTCTGGCGGTGCCATGCTGAACGCGAACGGCGAGGTCATCGGCATCAACGTGGCGATCGCCGGCACCAAGTCCGGTGGCCAGGGGCAGGCCGCCTCGAGCGGCAGCATCGGCCTCGGCTTCGCACTGCCCGCGAACTACGCCGTCCAGATCGCCGCGCAGCTCGCGGACGGACAGACGCCGTCGCACGGCGCGCTGGGGGCGACGGTGCGCAACGCGGCGACCGTCGCGACGAGCAGCCAGAGCATCGTGGGGGCCTACGTCGACAGCGTCGTGGAAAACGGCGCCGCCTCGATCGCTGGCCTCAGCAGGGGAGACATCGTCACGTACATCGGCACGGTCCCCGTCTCGAACGCCAACGACCTCATCGCGCACGTCCGCGTCTACGAGGCGGGGGAGGTCGCCACGCTCACCGTCGTCCGTCAGGGCGAGGTCATCGAGGTCGAGGTGTCCCTCGACGCGGCGGCCTAGGCTGCATCGGCCTACGACACCCCGTCGGTCTCCTTGCCCTTGCCCCGCGTGAGCGCGAGGGGCACCCGGAAGAAGCTGAACGGCCCGCGGGTCAGCGCCTTGTGGTCCTCCCCGTCGTCCGGTTTGGAGCTGGCGAACTGCGGGTGCAGCTCGATGGGGAAGCTCGCGGGGGCCACACCGAACGCCTCGCGAGACGTGCGCACGACCTCGTTGCTGAGTATCCGGTTGCCGGCGCCCCCGATGACGGCGCCGATGCCGAACGGCACGAGCCGCCCGACCGTGCTCGCCGACTGGCGAACGACGAAGCGCTTGAGGAACATCGACTGGATGCGCCCGGACAGCTCGCCGACCATCGCCCGCGGCAGCCGCTTCGTCACGATCTCGCCCCAGAACACCTGCTTCGCCGGGCCCTTGCCGAAGGCCTGACCCGCGAACTGCTGGATGAGGTTCTTGCTGGCCTTGCCGAGCATGAGGGACTGGATGAGGGTCCGCGCGCGCACGGGGTCCGAGATGGGGAGTCCGTGGATCTCGGCGACCGCCTGGCCGAAGAGGGAGGTCATCTCGAGGAAGCCGGCGGTCTCGACGCCCGTCACGGCGAGGGACGCCGCCGTGCCGACGCCCGGCACCATGGCGGCGGCGCCAGCTGCGCCCCCGCTCACGGTCGTCGCGTTGAGGTACTGCTGCTCGATCTTCTTGATGAGCTCGCTCGGGGTCGCATCCGGGTACTTTCCGCGGAGGATGCGGATCTGTCGCAGCACGATCGGGCGCTGGATGGCCATGAGCCGGTCGAGCCAGATCTTGTCCTGCTCTCCGGCTGCCGCAGCCTGCTGCTCGTCGCGCGGGGGCAACGGGGCGTAGCTCGCCGCGTCGGCACCTTCGTTGACGCGCGGAGTGCTGGAATCTGACACTGGACCTCCTCGTGATGGCACGGCCGAGCGCGGAGCGCATGGCGACGCGAGCAGTGTATGAGGACACGCCTGGGGGGAGCTTGGAGTCGCAGGAGCGGCGCGGCACGCCGGATCGTTGGTACGGTTGAGCGATGTCTTCGAAGAGCTCAGACGTCGGCGATGGCGCCGCCGACGATGTGAACGAGAGTGCTGCCAGCCCAGACGTACCGGAGGGCGACGCGAGTCGACCCCAGGCGATCATGGTCGAGGCGATCGTCGTCGACGACAGCGTGACCGCTTCATCGCTTGCAGAGGAGGAGGCCGCGGCGCAGGAGTCCGGCCTTCCGGCTGCCGTCAGGAACCCGGTTCTGGGTGCCGCGACGGCAGAGGGCCTCTCGACGATGACGCCCGTCACGCGTGTCACCGAGGCACCCGACCGTGAACTCGGCGACACCGTGCTGTCCGTCACTGGCCTCACGAAGCGCTTTGGCGCGGACGTCGCCGTCAACGACGTCACCTTCGAGGTCCGTCGTGGCTCCTTCACGGGCATCGTCGGGCCGAATGGTGCTGGCAAGACGACGACCCTGTCGATGGCGACGGGGCTGCTCAAGCCGACGAGCGGCACCGTCGAGGTGCTCGGCCTCGACGTGTGGAAGAACCCGAAGGCCGCGCATCCCCACATCGGCATCCTCCCGGACCGGCTGCGTCTCTTCGACCAGCTCACGGGCGGACAGCTCCTCTACTACTCGGGACTCCTCCGCGGCCTCTCGCCCGCGGACTCGCGGTCGCGAACCGAGTCGCTCGTGCACGCCTTTGAGCTCGAATCGGCCGCCAACCGCCTCGTCGTCGACTACTCGGCGGGCATGACGAAGAAGATCTCGCTCGCCGCCGCCCTCATCCACTCGCCGGAGCTGCTGGTGCTCGACGAGCCGTTCGACACGATCGACCCGGTGTCGGCGGGGCAGCTCATCGACATCCTGCTCGAGTACGTGCAGCGCGGGGGAACGGTGCTGCTCTCGAGCCACAGCATGGACCTCGTGCAGCGCGTCTGCGACCACGTCGCCGTCATCGTTCGGGGCGAGCTCCTCGCTTCCGGCACGGTGAGCGAAGTGCGCGGCAGCATCACACTCGAAGAACGCTTCCGCGACCTCGTGCGCGGCACGCCACAGATGGAGGGGCTCGATTGGCTGGACATCTCCTTCAACTGAAGCTGCAGTCGATCCGCAACGGCGCTCGGCGCGACTCGCAGCATCGGGGGGCGTGGATCGGCACGCTCCTGCTGTCGATCCTCGCCGCCGTCTTCGCCGTCTTCGCGGTCCTGTCGCTGCTCGACTCCGACATCGAGGCGAAACGCGAGGGGGCCATCATCGCGGGCTCGCTCGTGACCATCGCGACCGGGCTCGTGAGCGTCTTCGTGACGCCGATCGCCGCGATCGATCCGCGCTCGCTCGCCGTCATGGGCTTCTCGCCCCGGCGGTCGGCCTGGCTGGCGCTCGGCACGGCGTTTGTCAGCGTGCCGTCGTTCGCGATCACGATCGTCCTGCTGGCGGGACTCCTGCTCTGGACCGGCGACTCGACAGGGCTGCTCGTCGCGATCGTCGGTGCCGCCCTCGTCCTCGCCACGCTCGTCGTGCTGTCGCGCCTCGCTGGCCTCGTCGGCGAGGACCTGCGGGCCAGGCGGCTCGTGAGCGACGCCCGCGCAGCGCTTGTCCTCGTGCTCCTGCTCCTCGCGTCGCCCATCGTGTTCGTCGCGGTGTCCGTCGACTGGCAGCTGGGTGAGCACGAAGCCGTCAGCGCCGCGCTCGAGGTGCTCTCGCTCTCGCCCATCGCGGCCCCGTGGGCTGCAGCGGCGAGTGCGACAGGCGGAGACCTGCAGCTCGCCTTCGGGCAGCTCGGCATCGGTGCGGTCACGCTCGTCGTGCTGCTCGTGCTCTGGCAGGTCGTCGCCGGCCGAGTCGCCTCCGCCGCGCTCGGCGGCGACGAGACCGAGCTCGTCGATCTCGGCGCGTTCGGCGCGTTCGGCCGCTCGCCTGCGCTTGTCGTGGCGGCGCGCACGGTCACGTACTGGATGCGCGACCCGCGGTACGTCGTCGTCAACGTGTCGATCATCCTCATCCCGTTGCTCGCCCTGATCCCGCTGGCGGTCGTCGGCGTCGAGCCGCGGCACCTGGCGCTGCTGCCGTTACCGCTGCTGGCGTTCTTCATCGGGTGGACCCTCCACAACGACCTCGCCTTCGACGGCTCCGCGGTGTGGATGCACGTGACGAGCGGCATGTCCGGGCTCTCCGACCGCTTCGGTCGCGCCCTCCCGACGCTCGTCTTCGGCACGGTGGTCGTCGTTCTCGGCGCACTCGTGACTTGGCTCATCGTGGGCGAGTGGGGCACGATCCTCGCCCTCGTCGGCCTGTCGCTCGGCCTGCTCTTCGCGGCGACGGGCTTCTCGAGCATCGGCAGCGTGCTGCACCCGTATCCGGTGGCGCGACCGGGCGACTCGCCGTTCAGCCAGCCCGTGCGGTCTTGGGGATCCGGCGTGTTCTGGCACCCCACGACCGGCTTCATCGCGATCCTCCTCATGGGCCCGTCCGTCTACGCGGGCCTCGTCGCCCTCAACGGCGGCGAGTCCTGGTGGAACTTCGTCGCCCTCGGCTGGGGTGTCGTGGTGGGGCTCATCGTCCTCATCGTGGGCTTGAACGCGGGCGCCAGGCAGTTCGAGCGCCGCTCCAGCGAGATCATGGCGTTCGCGCAGAGCGCGTAGCCATCCGGTGGGGCCTGCGGTTTGCGTTCTAAGATGATCGGCATGACGTTCTCCAGCACCCCAACGGGCCCCGGCGGGCCAGACGAGACCGGCGGCGGCACGGCGATCCTCGATCGCGAGCTCGAGCAGCTCCTCAACGAGGAGCAGACCGACGACCCGGGCGACCACGACAAGTTCTCGCACTACGTGCGCAAGGAGAAGATCCTTGAGTCGGCGGTGACGGGCAAGCCGGTGCGCGCACTGTGCGGCAAGAAGTGGCTGCCGAACAGCAACCCCGACCGCTTCCCCGTCTGCCCGAACTGCAAGGCGGTGTACGACAAGATGAAGGGCTGAGCCGCGCATCCACCGGATGCACGAGGCTCACCCGCACGCGCGACGGCCGCGAACCCGAGATGGGTTCGCGGCCGTTGTGCTGTCCGGCGTCGAGGTGCCGGGTGGGGCTGTCAGACCCAGACGGTCTCGCGGCCGTCCTGCTCGACGAAGACCGTCGGGAGGGCGGCCTCGCCCGCGTGGAGGCGGAGCGCGCCGATCGGCAGCTCGTCGATAGCGGTGCGGTGGTGCTCTCGGGCGCTCTGCACGCCAGCCCGGCCCGTGTACTCCTCGTTGATGACACCGTCGACGACGAGGTCGACGAGCAACGAGCGGTCGCTCTTGTCAGAGACGGGGGGAGCGCCGATGCCGACGACCTCGGCCTCGGCGATCCCGTGCTCGTCGCGGCGGCGGACGGGGAACTTCTCGCCGCCCACGCTGACCTTGCCCGTGGAACGCTTGGCGACCGACACCCACTCGCCGTCCTCGCCGCGGCGGGCGACGAGCTTGTAGACCATGCCGGAGGCGACGGAGCCCGAGCCAGTGACGACGCTCGTGCCGACGCCGAACGAGTCGACGGGGCTCGCACCGAGTCCCGCGATGGCGAACTCGTCGAGGTCGTTCGTGACCGTGATGCTGGTCGCGGTGTTGCCGAGCTCGTCGAGCTGCGCGCGTACCTCCGCGACGAGCGTCGGCAGGTCGCCGGAGTCGAGGCGCACGCCGCCCAGCTCTCGGCCGGCGACCTCGACCGCGAGGCGCACGCCCTCGCGAACGTCGTACGTGTCGACGAGGAGCGTCGTGCCGGCGCCGAGGGTGGCGACCTGCGAGGCGAACGCCTCGCGCTCGGAGTCGTGCAGCAGCGTGAACGAGTGCGCTGCGGTTCCCATCGTCGGCACCCCCCAGCTGCGTCCGGCTTCCAGGTTGCTCGTGGCCTTGAAGCCTGCGATGTAGGCGGCTCGGGCTGCCGCGACCGCTGAGCGCTCGCCGGTGCGGCGCGAGCCCATCTCGGCGAGCGGACGACCCCGGGCGACGGAGACCATGCGTGCGGCGGCGGAGGCGACCGCGCAGTCGTAGTTGTAGATGCTCAGCAGGAGCGTCTCGAGGATGACGCCCTCGGCGAAGCTCGAGCGAACCTCGAGGATGGGGGAGCCGGGGAAGTAGATCTCGCCCTCGCGGTAGCCGCGGATGGTGCCAGAGAAGCGGTAGTCCGCGAGCCAGTCGAGGGTCTTGGGGGAGACGATCGAGTGCTCGCGGAGGTGCGCCAGCTCGGCGTCCCCGAAGCGGAAGTCGCGCAGCAGCTCGAGCGCGCGCCCGACCCCCGCCACGACTCCGTAGCGGCGCCCGCTCGGCAGGCGCCTCCCGAAGAGCTCGAAGACGCTGTCACGATCGGCGGTGCCGGCGTTGACCGCGGCATCGATCATCGTGAACTCGTACTGGTCGGTGAGGAAGCCGGTAGACGGCCGTTCGGAAGTCACCGCCCCAGCCTAGGCGCAGCCGCGGGGCGCGCAAGGGTGCTCGGCGTGCGCATCCGCCCTCGGCTGATGCCTGGGAGTAGACTCGGCACTCATGAGCGAGGCACCGATCGGCGTATTTGACTCTGGTGTCGGCGGGCTGACGGTCGCGAGGGAGATCCGGGCGCAGCTGCCGGGGGAGTCGCTTCTCTACGTCGGAGACACCGAGCACACGCCGTATGGCCCGAAGCCGATCGCCGACGTCAGGCGTCTGTCGCTCGCGGTCCTCGACGAGCTCGTCGAGCAGGACGTCAAGATGCTCGTCATCGCCTGCAACACGGCGTCCGCCGCAGTGCTGCGGGATGCGCGTGAACGCTACGACGTGCCGGTCGTGGAGGTCATCGCGCCGGCCGTGCGAGCTGCCGTGAGCGCGACGCACAACAACCGCATCGGGGTGCTCTGCACCGAGGCGACCCTGTCGTCACGTGCGTACGACGACGCGTTCGCGGCGGCCCCCCACCTCGAGATCTTCTCGCAGGCCTGCCCGCTGTTCGTGGAGTACGTGGAGCGAGGCGACACGACGAGCCCAGAGCTGGTGCAGCACGCCGAGGAGTATCTGGCGCCCATCAAGGCGGCTGGCGTCGACACCGTCGTCCTCGGCTGCACGCACTACCCGTTCCTGAAGGGCGTACTCGGCTACGTGCTCGGCCCGGACGTCCGCCTCGTCTCGAGCGACGTGGAGACGGCGCAGGACGTGTACCGCGTGCTCGCCTCGAACGGCCTCCTCAACGCCAGCGGGCGAGCCCCGCAGTACTCCTACCGGGCGACGGGCGAGAACACGGAGGCGTTCGTGAACCTCGCCGGTCGCTTCCTCGGCCCCGATGTGCGTCACGTGGAGCGACTCATGACGGAGGCCATCAACCTGCCGCCGTCGATGCGCCGCCCCTGACGCGCCGCGCCCCGATTTCCAGCACCGCATCCGACCCCTTGGAGGACCAATGACCGAAGCACGCGCAGACGGCCGCACCCACGACCAGCTTCGCCCCGTGACGATCGAGAAGGGCTGGAGCGAGCAGGCCGAGGGCTCGGCCCTCATCTCGTTCGGGAAGACGAAGGTGCTCTGCACCGCCTCGTTCACGCCCGGCGTGCCGCGCTGGCTCAAGGGGCAGGGCAAGGGATGGGTCACGGCCGAGTACGCGATGCTCCCGCGCGCCACGAACGACCGCAACAGCCGCGAGTCCGTGAAGGGCAAGATCGGCGGGCGCACGCACGAGATCTCCCGCCTCGTCGGCCGCTCGCTGCGCGCCGCCGTCGACATGTCGGCGCTCGGCGAGAACACGATCGTCATCGACTGCGACGTGCTGCAGGCCGACGGCGGCACGCGCACCGCGGCGATCACTGGCGCCTACGTGGCGCTGGCCCAGTCGATCGAGTGGGCGAAGGCCAACAAGCACGTGCCGGCGAAGGCGAACGTG
Source organism: Pseudoclavibacter sp. RFBG4 (assembly GCF_002931515.1). NCBI lineage: Bacteria > Bacillati > Actinomycetota > Actinomycetes > Micrococcales > Microbacteriaceae > Pseudoclavibacter > Pseudoclavibacter sp. RFBG4. The sequence continues at coordinate 39,903 of NZ_PSYC01000020.1, forward strand.
CTCACGCGCTCGGTTGCCGCGATCTCGGTGGGCATCGTCGACGGCGTCCCGCTGCTCGACCTGGCCTACGTCGAGGACGTCCGCGCCGGCACGGACATGAACGTCGTCGCGACGGGCGACGGCAAGCTCATCGAGGTGCAGGGCACGGCCGAGGGCGCGCCGTTCGACCGCGAGGAGCTCGACCGTCTCCTCGATATCGCCCTCGCGGGCACGGCGACGCTCACGGAGCTGCAGAACGAGGCCCTCAAGGCATGAGCGAGCCGGTCCGGGTTGTCCTCGCCTCCCACAACGCGCACAAGCTGATCGAGCTGCGACGCATCCTGGGTGCGCAGCTCGACGGCATCGAGCTCGTCGCCTACGACGGCCCCGAGCCGCGCGAGACCGGTCTCAGCTTCGAGAGCAACGCGCTCCTCAAGGCGCGCGCCGCGGCAGAGCACACGGGGCTCCCGGCGCTGGCCGACGATTCGGGCATCTCGGTGGACGTGCTCGGCGGCTCGCCCGGCATCTTCTCCGCACGCTGGTCCGGGCCCGCGAAGGACGCGAAGGAGAACCTCGAGCTGCTGCTGTGGCAGCTGAGCGACGTGTCGCATCCGAACCGCGCGGCGCAGTTCGTCGCGGCGGCGGCGCTGGTCGTGCCGGCGTCCGCGTCTGCGACGGGCGAGGAGCTGAGCGAGGCCGTGCTCGGCGTGTGGCCCGGCCGCATCCTCGAGCAGCGGAGCGGGGACCACGGGTTCGGCTATGACCCCATCTTTCAGCCCGACGGTGCCGAAGGCTCAGCCGCTGACCTCACTGACGCCGAGAAGGACGCCTCGAGCCACCGCCGCCGCGCGTTCGACGCGCTCGCGCCGAAGCTGCGCGCGGCCCTCGGCCTGTAGCCGGGCCGGCTGGGCTGAACCGGAGCTGCGCTGAACCGGATTCAACCTGGGCTGCGCTGATCCCTGTCCCGGTCCTGGCATCTCGCCCCGAACACCCACCTGAGCTTCGGCATGGAAAAGTCGCTTCGTGCTGGAAAGTTCTCCAGCACGAAGCGACTTTTCCATCCCCATTCCACGCAGGGAACCCATCCCGAAGCTGAGGAGCGGGTCCAGACCTCGCGTGCGGGGCCGGGAGCCGACCGCGTTAGAGGAGTGAGCTGGCCTCGGTGAGCACGCCGCGCAGTGTCTGCTCGATCTCGTCGAATTCTGCCTGCCCGATGGTGAGGGGCGGGGCGAGCTGGATGACGGGGTCGCCTCGGTCGTCGGCCCGGCAGTAGAGGCCCGCGTCGAAGAGGGCCTTGGAGAGGAAGCCGCGCAGGAGGCGCTCGGACTCCTCGTCGTTGAAGGTCTCTCGGGTGTCCTTGTCCTTGACGAGCTCGATGCCGAAGAAGTACCCGTCGCCGCGGACGTCGCCGACGATGGGGATGTCGAGGAGCTTCTCGAGAGCCGCGCGGAAGTGCGGCGAGTTCTCCTTGACGTTCTGCGTGAGGCGTTCCTCCTCGAAGATGTTCAGGTTCTCGAGGGCGACGGCTGCGGAGACGGGGTGGCCGCCGAAGGTGTAGCCGTGCGAGAACGACGTCTGGCCGTGCTTGAAGGGCTCGTAGATGCGGTCGCTCACGATGGTGGCGCCGATCGGGGAGTAGCCGCTGGTCATGCCCTTGGCGCAGGTGATCATGTCGGGCTGGATGTCGTACGTGGTGGATGCGAACATGTCGCCGATGCGGCCGAATCCGGTGATGACCTCGTCGGCGACGAGCAGCACGTCGTACTTGGTGCAGATCTCGCGCACGCGCTGGAAGTAGCCCGGGGGAGGCGTGAAGCAGCCGCCGGAGTTCTGGACGGGCTCGAGGAACACCGCCGCGACGGTCTCTGGTCCTTCGAAGAGGATCATCTCCTCGATGCGGTTCGCGGCCCACTGGCCGAACTCGAGGAGGTTGTCGCCGTGCTCGGGAGCGCGGTAGAAGTTCGTGTTCGGCACGCGGAAGCCGCCGGGGGTGAGCGGTTCGAACATCGCCTTCATCGCGGGGATACCCGTGATGGCGAGGGCGCCCTGCGGCGTGCCGTGGTACGCCACCGAGCGGGAGATGACCTTGTGCTTGGTGGGCTGTCCTTGCAGCTTCCAGTAGTACTTGGCGAGCTTGAAGGCGGTCTCGACGGCTTCGCCGCCGCCCGTGGAGAAGAAGACGCGGTTGAGGTCGCCTGGCGCGTAGTCGGCGAGGCGGTCGGCGAGTTCGATGGCGTTCGGGTGGGCGTACGACCAGATGGGGAAGAACGCGAGCTCTGCGGCCTGCTTGGCGGCGGTCTCGGCGAGGCGCTGGCGGCCGTGGCCGGCGTTGACGACGAAGAGGCCGGAGAGGCCGTCGAAGTACTTGTTGCCCTTCGAATCCCAGATGTGGTGACCGTCGCCCTTGACGATGATCGGCACCCCGGCGCCGTCTTCCATCACGGACTGGCGCGAGAAGTGCATCCAGAGGTGATCTTTGGCTTTCTGCTGCAGGTCTGCTTCGTTGAATTCGGTCATCGTCGATGCTCCTTCTCAGTGCTGATACTGGAACCGTACCCGTTGGTCGGGAGCGCCGGAACAGACAGACTGTCGAGTCGGAGGAGCTTCATGCGCCTGAGTCGCGCTCGCACGCAGGCGGGTAGCTGGACGCAGGGATCCGAGATCAAGAACAGTGCGGAAGGCGGGACTTGAACCCGCACGCTCGAAAGCACAGGAACCTAAATCCTGCGTGTCTGCCAATTTCACCACTCCCGCAAGCACGAGCGAACCCGTGTGCTCAAGCCAGTCTAGGGCGGCGCTGGTCGCGCTCGAGGCACGACCGCCGAGCGGATCCCCGGTGGGGTCCTGCTCGGGTGCATCTGCCACGGCGGCGAGCGAGAGGCGTGTCGCCGACGTCGGCACTCTTGGCCGGATCCGCTCCTGGTCGAGTGAGCCCGACAATCTCATTTTTTGGACGAGAGGCAAGCGTGTTCGAGCCCGTTTTCAGACACTACGCTGGACCGCATCACCGTGGCAGTGTCGTTGTGCGCGAACGTCACTCCGGCACCGACGACGGGAGCTTCACATGCCACTTCGGAGCATCTCTCGCGGCACGAGACTGCTGCCTGCATCGCTGGCCCTCCTGCTGCTGGTCGGCTGCAGCGTCGATACCGGTGAAGACTGGCCGCCGAGCCCTCAACAGTCCGAGACGGGCACTCCGCTGGCGGATCCGGTAGCCCAGCCAGCCGTGACGATGGAGCAGCTGCTCACGGTCGGCGTGCCGAGTCTGTGCGGTCTCGAGGCGGGACGTCTCGTCGACGGTGTGCTTCCTGGGCTCGATCGGTCTGAGGGCATCGTCGAGCTCAAGGCTCACGTCGCCATGCTCGACGGCACTGGCCGTGACCCGCTGACCCTCGTCGCGCTAAACCCAGACCCGCACGTCGGCGAGCTCGCCGCGGTCGCTGCATTCACCTGTGATCAGGGTGGCGTCGAGTGGCCAGACCAACTCGTCGGCTACGACGCTGACCTGAACATCCTCGGGACCGTCGATCCTGCTGGAGAGACAGGCGGGCAACGCGACTTGGTCTGGAACCTCGCCTGGGATGGAGAGAACGAAGCCGCGACGTTCGACTGGTCGAGTCAGTACCCCGGTGAGGCAAGCTGCTGCGGCACCATGCGCCTGTCGGGGACTGTCGAATACACGGAGGTCTCTGACTGGGACGGAATCGACGAAGCCGAGAGCCAGTCCACCACCTACGAGTTGCAACTGCGCATGCCTGAGCTCATCCAAGTGAGTGTCTTCGCCGGGAAGTTCTTCACGACGATCCAGGATGAGGACTGGGGGCTCGTTGAGATGCTGTCCGCAACGCCGGAGATTTCCGCGGAGATCCGCGACCACGAGACACCGCAGCGGCTCCTGACGAAAGAGTGGGTGCCCGAGAGCAGGGCCATCTGTCTGCCCACGGATCACGAGCTGCACAGTGAGTATGGTGCGTCGTTCTTTACTGAGCACGATGCGCAGTACTACTGCTTCCCGAAAGCCGAGTACTTCAACGGGAAGCTGGTCTGGCAGCCAGGCATCTATGTGGGCGGTGGGGCTGAGTCGGGCACGTGGAGCGTCAACTGGATGACGCTGTACCTGGATGCCGGGTAGATCCAGGCGCGAGCAGGGCCCTGGTCTTCCGAGTCTTCCGAGTCTTCCGAGTCTTCCGAGTCTTCGCGAGTCACGGTGGAATCGGCCGCCGCGCAAGTGACTGTTGAAGTGACCTGTGGATAACTTCTGCAGCGTTTTCGAGTCTTGGCCATTCTGTGGCCGTGAGCATCGCGGTAAGCACTATCACTGACCGAATCCGTCGTCGCGTCCTGTTGGAGGGCATCGACCTCGGGGGCGATCGCGCGCGGGCCGCCGACATCGCGCGCGAGGAGGTGCGGGATACGCGGAGGAAGCGCTTGGCTCGTCGCTGCCGCTGGTCCACGATGAGGAGTCGACAACGCGTGAGGTGCTGGCCCGGGTGACCGGTTTCGGCGCGCTCCAGCCCTACCTCGACGATCCGGAGATCGAGGAGATCTGGATCAACGCACCCAGCCGGGTCTTCGTTGCTCGGGGCGGCGTACCCGAGCTCACGTCGACGGTCGTCCCGGAGACCGAGCTGCGCGATCTCATCGAGCGGATGCTCCAGTCGAGCGGCAGGCGAGTCGACCTGTCCTCGCCATTCGTGGATGCCTCGCTCCCGAACGGCGAGCGGCTGCACGTGGCCGTTCCCGAGGTGACCAGGCGCTACCCGTCCGTGAACATCCGCAAGTTCTCCCGCCGCATCCGAGACCTCTCCCACCTCGTCGAGCGGGAGGCGCTCACCGCGCAGGCAGCAGAGTTCCTGCAGCTCGCGGTCAGCGCCGGCTGCAACATCCTCGTCTCGGGCGCGACCCACACCGGCAAGACCACCATGATCAACGCGCTCCTCTCCTCGGTGCGCAGCGAAGAACGCATCGTCACCGTGGAGGAGACCTTCGAACTCGATCTCGTCGCCCGCGACGTCGTCGCGCTGCAGTGCCGGCAGGCGAGCCTCGAGGGCACCGGTGAGATTACGTTGCGCCGCCTCATCAAGGAGGCACTGCGCATGAGACCCGATTGGCTCGTGGTCGGCGAAGTGCGGGAAGCGGAGAGCCTCGACCTCCTGATCGCCCTCAACAGCGGAATGCCAGGAATCTCCAGCATTCACGCGAACACGGCGAGGGATGCTCTCGTCAAGCTCTCCACGTTACCGCTCCTCGCAGGCCGCAACATCGACAGTGCGTTCGTGGTGCCCACCGTTGCCAGCTGCATCGACCTCGTCGTGCACCTCGAGATGACCGCATCGGGAACACGACACGTGGGGGAGATCCTCGCCCCGACCGGAACGGTGACCGGCCAGGTCATCGAGGCGGCCACCCTCTTCAACCGTGGACGGGCGCAACTCGAATCGACAGGATCCCCGCCGCCGCGAACCGCGAAGTTCGAGGCGCACGGCTTGGATGCGGCGCGTGTCCTTCGGCGGTCCCTGTGACCGTTCTGCTGGCGCTGGTGATGGGGGCGGGAGTCTCGAGCGTCGTGAGCGCGAGGCTGTGGCCGCAGAGCAGCGAGCGACGCGACCGACGTCAGTCCAAGGTTGCCGACTTCGAGGCAGATCTCCGGCGGGCCGGGTTCGAGCGGGTGCCCATCGGCGTGTTCGCGGGTGCTGCCTTCGCGCTCGGGCTCGCGTTGGGTGCCGTGGCGCTCGCCCTCACGGGAGTGGTCGCGGTCGCCCTCATCGCTCTCGTCGGTGGCTCGGCGGCTCCGGTCACGATCGTGCGGGTGCGGTCCGTGCAGCGGCGAAACCGGAACCGGCTCGTGTGGCCGGACGTGGTCGATCACCTGGTGGCGTCCATCCGTTCCGGGGTGGCCCTGCCCGAGGGGGTCGCGGGGCTGGCCGAATCGGGGCCATCGGTGCTGCGGGAGGACTTCGCCGCCTACACCCGCCAGTACCGCCTGACGGGCAGCTTCCGGGTCGCTCTCGACGAGCTGAAGGAGCGGCTCGCCGACCCGACCGCAGACCGCATCCTCGAGACGCTCAACACGCGTAGTTAGCAGAGGTTGCTGAGACACGAAAAAGCCCCCTCGAGGTGAGGGGGCTTTCGTCAGCTTCCGAACGCGAGAGCGATCGTGTCGCGCTGCTGTTGAGAGAGAGGAGGCGCGTCGTCGACGAGCGCCCGAATGTAGTCCGCGAGGTCGTCGCTCATGGTGGTCCTTCCGAGGGGTTCGGAAGGAGAGCGGGCCAAAGGATTGATGAGCGCACGAACCGCCGTCTTGACCGCTCGTATGTGCGAAGGTGCTGAGATGGCGATCAACACCTGGTGGCATGACGATCCGGACGAGATCTACTGGATGGAGGTCACCCACGATCCGGAAACCGTCGGCCAGCGACTCATCAGCCCTAAGCGCGAGGAGCCGGGTACCGCGCGGTGGACATACGAAATGACATCGCATGTGCAGCCCGGCGACCGGGTGTTCCATTGGCTCAAACCCAAGAAGGGGCAGCCGTCTCTTGTCGGCTGGTCTATCGCAGTCGGGCCGCTGCAGACATTCCCCAGCTTCAGCTGGAAGGCCAAGGGCACGCGCGGACGCGCACGGTCCGAGCCCACGGTCGGGGATGCCTGGCTGATGCCTCTCGCAGAGTTCACCCTGCTAGACCAACCCATCACCCGAGCAGACGTGATAGGTCGCCGGCGAGAGATTGTGCAGACGATGCGGGAGGTCGCACAAAGGGTTGGCAGACCAACGTATCCACCGTTCAGTCCGCACGGAGCTAGGGACCTCCGCGCATCACAGGCTTATCTGACAAAATTCCCCGCAGCGTTAGTCGACCTTCTTCTGCGACGAGCTGATCAGATATCAGGGACCGAACGGTCCGACGCCCCTAAGCCGGAGCCAGCTCAGGGGTACATGTCTGACGCGGTGAAGCGGGCGGCTATCGAGAGGCATGCAGTCGACGCGGCGATCAAGCATTACCGACGGCAAGGAGCCTCCGACGTGGAGGAGCTTGGTAAGCCTTATGACCTGAGGGTCTGGCTCGATGGAAAAGAAAGGCATGTGGAGGTGAAGGGCTCGGTTGGTCTCTCCGTCGGCGCGGTGCAGCTCACCCAGGGTGAAGTTGAGCATGCGCGCCGGCATCAGCCGACTGACTTGTTCGTCGTCGATGAGATCGTTGCGGAGGTCACCGCCGGCGGAGAAATCCGGACGAGCGGGGGTCGTGAACGGCTTTGGGCCTCTTGGTCGCCGGACGATCGCTCACTCCGGCCCACTCACCTCCACTACACGCTCCCGAAGTAGTCCGCTCTCGTGAAGAGAGCGCTGACCGTCCCGAGCCGACCTGCGTGAGCTCGGCGCTCATGGAGCCCCTCTTGGAACTATCAGGAAGGGTTCACGGTGAACTTACGCGGCGACGTTGCGGCGGATCCCAGCGTCGGCCAGTGCGACGAGCTGCTGTGCTTCCTCGAGGGCGTTGACGAGCCGCTCGAGCTTCTCGAGGTCGTAGTCGATCCCGCCGCAGTTGACCGCCCAGGTGGGTGCGTCTGGGCGCTGCAGGACTTCGAGGCCGAACTCGAGCATCGCGTCGGTGGGGCGGAGGATGCAGACGTCATGCGCGCCGACGTGACTGCCGCACTGCGCGGTCTGGCACTCGTAGCCTGAGTGGCGTCGCTTCGCGGGGAACTGCGCTGGCTGGGGGTTCTCGTTGTGACTCATCGGATGGCTCCTTTGCTCAATGATTCAAGTATGCATCGGAGTATGCGAAGGCGCAAATCTTGATCTGCTCCTGCATCACTGTGGCAGGCTGAGCACATGACCGACGACAAGCGAACCGCCCACGTTGAAGCCCTTCGTCAGCACTTGGCGCGGGAGACCGGGCAGGTGCTGCCCCAGCGTGAGCTGGCTGCTCGCTCGGGGCTGTCGCAGTCAGTCATAAGCCGGCAGCTGTCCGGGACGCAGGTGCTCGCGGCTGAAACGGTGGTGGGGATCTGCCGCGGCGTCGGAGCGTCCGTGCTCGGAGGGCTTGTCGCCGCTGGCGTGCTCGACGCCGCCGAGGCAGGGGGCGAGGCTGCGCCCGTTCTGGAGAATGTGAGCGCCGCCGCGATGCTCCGCGAGCTGCTCCGCCGCGAGGGGTAGGTGGCGGGGTGCAGTCGTGCAGGCGCGTCGCCCGTGAGCGACGTGAAGCCCCTTCTTCGTGAACGAAAGAGGGGCTTGTCTGTGCACAGAGCTGTGGATAACTCGGTGGCTACCTGGATGGCGGTCGAAAAAGCCCTGGTTAGAGGCTTCGGGGCCGGTAGGCGGGGTCGAATCTAGCCCTGTTTTTCATCATCTGCGGCTCCGGGTGCCTCGGAATGGCAGAATTAGACCCGGAAGACGAAACCTGGTTCGTCGACCGGGGAAAGTGTTCGACCCCCACCCGCGCCAACGGGTAGGGGTCAGTGCTCGCCCTTCCAGAGGAAGTGCGTGGGATACGTGGTGAAAGGATCCCGTGCAGCTAACTGGAACCTTACGCGGTGACGCAGGGCGTTGCAAGACGTCGCAGGGTGTTGTAGGGCATCTCAGGGTGTCTCGCAGCAAGTCTGAGTGTCAGTGCCCGGCACAACCTCCATAGTGTCCGCCAGGTCTCACTTGGAGGTGATGAGGATGGGTGATAAAGCCCCCTCGAGCCGCAAGCGCGAGAAGCAAGCCTGGCTGAGGTTGACAATTTACGTTGTCGCCACAGTTGGTCGCTTCATCGCTGACTTGCTCGGCTAACCGGACGGGGGTCGTGTCTACTTTCGGTAGGCACGGCCCCTCATAACCTTGGCTTGATCAGGGGTTTCCTGGATTGCCCGATCCCGTCCACTACGCTCCGCGCTCGTCGCCTTTGGAGAGGGTAGTGGGCGGGAGCGGCGGCACCGCGGCGACGCGCCGTTGCCAGCCGGCTTTACGCTGCCGCCTCGCCAGCCCAGGCGCTGTAGGTCGCCTCGAGCTCGGCGGTGTTCGCCTGCACGGCCTCGGCGAACCGCTCTAGGTTGCCCGCGGCCCGCAGCACCGCAGCACCGCAGCCCGCAGGCGGAGGCGGCGAGGGTCGAGCGCAGTGTCGGCCGTCGGGTCGCTGCGCACGCCCTGGCTCGGCTCGGTGGTGTCATCGCGCGGCGAGGGGACGCTCGAGCGGCGCCACTGCGCGTCGCGTGCCTGCTCGAGCTGTCGCACGAGTCCGGGCAGGCTGTGGGCGCTCGTCTGAAGAGCGCCACTGTTCATGAGTTGCTTCGGTCGGGCTGGTCGGCGTTGAGAGCGCTCTGCAAGCGGTTCGCTGCCTCGGTGTAACCGTGGCTGACGAGTGCTTGGAGCGCACCCGCGCCGGGCTTGTACGTCCAGCCCACGTCGCGGCGCCTGAGATCGTCCAGGTGAGGCGCGAGCAATCCGTAGAACGTTGTTCGCTTGAGGTGCAGTAGCTCTGGCAGCTCCCTGGCGACAACTTCTGGGTGCTCGTCCCGTGCGTCTTCGAATGCTCGCCAGAGCTCCACTCGCTCGCGCCGGCCGAAATGTTGGAACTTTGAGAGTTTCAGCGCGTAGAACCTGGCTGCCTGCTGCTGCGCGCGCTGGTCACTGAGCGGGCTCATGGCTTGGTACTCCAGGCGCCGCTTACGGTTCCGGTCCTGCGTGGACATTCGTGGGCGTTTGGCTGCTTCTTGAGCGTGAGTCGCCGCTTCTGATCTCGCGAGCCCTTGACGCTCCTCCGCGCTCAGGTCCGGAAAGTTGTCGCGGGCCTCAGCGACAGCACGCTCGACGTAGCGAGTCGCGCCTGGCCTGTTTCGCTCGAGGAGCTCGCAGGTGTCGCGGACTCGCTTGACCTGCCAAGCGTCGAGCTCCAGCGAGTACGCCTGGCGGAGCACCTCGTATAGATGTTGGAGCAGAGAACTTCGGATGAGAGGTCGGAGTTGAGTGAGGGTCACACGCTTGGGAACACCCTCGGAGTTGAGTCGGTAGGTCACCTGGTACGGCTCGCCGTAGGAGTTTTCGAGGTCATCACCTCGGAATCCGTCGCCCGCGAGGCGTTCACGGATCTGGTAGGCGACAGCCGTGGCAGAGACTACGTCCTGGCCGCTGCGCGTGATGCTCGTTTCATGGAGGTACTTCGGTGAGGGCATGCGGATTCCTTTCGGCGCAAGTGAGCGGGCTAGGTGCCGGTCGGGGTCAGTAGGCACCGATCGGTTTTGCTGGAATCAGCAGAGATTCCCTGCCGTGGTAGCGCGAGGTGTGTCGCATCTCGCGCACGAGTTCGTAGAACAGGTTGCGAGTGATGTCTGTTGCTGCCTCGAGCCGTCTGGCCTCGAGGTCTGAGTGCTGTGCGGCGCAGAAGGCAAGGAATTGGGTGTGAAGATCTTGCAGTTTGTAGCGGGCAGGCTGCTGGTCGGCCAGCCATTCCGGCAGCAGCCTTCGGGCGCTTCCGATCGGGGTTTGAGCCCCGATGTAGCCTCCGTTGGTCTTCCGCGGGCGTGCCCACTGAGCGTGAGCTGAGAGGGAGCGGTTATCTCGTGCCTTGGCGAGCACTACTTCCGATTCGACGGGGGAGGCTTGGGGCAGCAGACTTCGGACCGCATCCGTGATGCGAGTGGGATAGTTGTAGCTGCGTTCGAGCGCAGCTAGTGTTTGCTCTCCGACGGCACTGCTTGGATAGCTCTCCCGGAGTCTCTGTGCCACCTGGACAGCGACTGCCCGAACTGCCGCGATGAGCTCAGGACGTGGCAGCGGTGTGGGGGAGTGTTCAACGTTGACGATGAGCTCGCCGCCGTACCTAGGGCCTCGTCGTAGGTGAGGAAAGGCTGGAACGATCTCGCGAGCGAACGACTTCGGCTCGATGAGGTCCTGAGCGCTTGCGGAGCGCATGAGTTTTTGGATGGAGTCTGCGTCCAGGGTGTGTGATGCGGAGATTGTCGCGTCACAGGCGGCGGTGATCTGGTGGGGCATCTCGTCTCATCTCGTGCTGGCGCCGCGGCGCTCGGGAAGGGGGCATGAGGAGAGCGGGCCGAAAGTTCTTCATTTGCACAGCCCGGGGCGCCTCGATGTTTCCCCGGGGAAGCGTCGCGCCAGCGCAGCTGGCAAGCTCGAGACATGGACATCATGGACAAGAAGCGCATCGTAGCGTGGTCTCAGGAAGCGGCCTCGGCCAGCTTCGCGGCAGCTGCGTCGCAGGTCGGCTTCGCGGTTCTTGCCGGCGTAGTTGCGATCGTGCTGGGCGCATATAGTGCGAGCGCCTACGACACGACACCGACGATCATCGCGGGCATCGCGTCGATCTCGAGCGCGATCTTCATCGTGCTCGCGACACGAAACGTGCTCGCGGGATTCAAGATCTGGGCTGCGCGGAGCGATGTTCAAGCGCTCGATCTGGTCGATCGCGAAACTAGCTTGTAGCGGTTCAAAGTCAAGCTTCAGCGTGCACCGTCCGCCGCCCGTAGCAGAGCGTCCACCTAAGCCCGACTCGGACCGCGCCACAGCCGAAGCTTGTCACGGCAGATCCGCCTCTACCCAAAACACAAGGAGAGATTCATGAGTCACGAGCCAGCCAGCCGCCGCACACTCCTGAAAACAACAGCTTGGGCTGTTCCGACGTTGGCGCTGGCTGCGGCGGCACCCGCCCGGGCTGCCAGCGTTTTAGCCGTGCTCGAGTGCGGTCGCGACTTCGAACTGACGCTTGACTGGAACCAAATGGCGCGGGTGAGGAACTTAACCGCGCGAACGATCACGCTCGATATTGGGGGTATTTGGGATCTTGCGCCGTTGTCCGTAGGCTTTACAGGCGATCGTTCGGGGCTAGGGCTGAACTTTGCGGACGACCACGACGGCACTGTGGAGTACGGGATCGATGGAGGGGAGAGCCACTTCAGATTCCGCAAGACAGGGACGCTGTCTGCTGTCACGACTGCCACGCTTGCGCCGATGAGAAGTCTGATGATGTGGTCAGACACCATGGAGTCGGACGGGTGCACGCCTAGTTCAGAAATCGTTCTGACTGCCGGGGACTGCACGGTCACCTACAACCACTGGTGCGCCTCGGCACCGTTCTAGTCGGGAGCCGCGCTGGCCAGTCCGCAACCGGCCTCCGGAGAGGTCACCAGCTTTTCTTCCTCGTCGCCCGCTGCGCCATGTAGAGCAGCGCGATCGACAACTCCGACGCGAGGCGCTCGGCGGCGAGGGCGTCACCTTCGAGCGTGACGGTGCCGCGGATCTGCGAGTTGCCGTGGGAGATCGCCCACTCCTTTTCGCTCATCGTCCCGACCTCGAGCGCCTGGCGCACCTCTGCGCGCACGTCGCCTTCGGTCACCCACTGCAGCAGCTCGAGCCACGCGTCGAACACGGCGAGCGGTTCGAGGAGGATCGGCTCGTACGTGGAACCGTCGACGGCCACGGGTGTTGGCACGAGCGCGCCGTCAACGTCGCGCAGCGGGGGAGTCTCGCCCCAGATGAGCCAGGACATGCCGTCGACTGGTCGGGTGGCGAGGGGCCGCCAGCAGACGATGCGCTTCGTCCACTTCGAGTCGACCCGCTCGGCGACTGTTTCGCACCGCAGTGTCAACGACTCGATGGCGACTTCGGCGACGACCTTCTGGACTGGTTCGTTCATGCGTGGAGTGTGGCACGCCCCGCCGACATGCAGGGCGGCGTGCCGTTTTAGCGATTGCCTGGCTCGTCCAATAGCCTTGCCACTTCGGTTGCAAAGTACACGCGACCGTACTTCTGCTTGGTGATCTCCTGTACGACCCCGAGGCGTTCCAAATCGACCACGCGCGCAGCAGCCGTGTTCTTCGCCACCCCTAGCGCGGCGCGAACGTCTTCGATCGAGAAGACAGGGTTACCAATCACGAAGTCGGCGAGTTCGGTCTTGACGTTGCGCAAGTTCTCGAGTGCTGCGCGCTCAACGATCGAATCGCGATACTTGAAGAGACCGTCCACGGTCCGGGACGCGGCCTGGGCTCTGGCTCTCACAGCACGACAGAACACTTGGACCCACTCGTTGAAGTCTCCGGAGATGCTCACCCGCATGAGTGCGTCGGTGTACTCGCTCTTACGCGGCTCGAACCACGCGGACAAGTTCAGCACTGGATAGCGCAAAGCCTCAGCCGACATTAGCTGCAAGGTGATGAGGAGGCGACCGAGGCGCCCGTTACCATCGGAGAACGGGTGCAACGTCTCAAACTGATAGTGCGCCAGGGCCACTTTTGCAAGCAGGGGAAGCTTGTGCGGCTCGTTCACCCATGTCTCCCAGTCGGAGAAACCGTCGCGCAACTGCACGCCAGGCGGGCAAGGCACGAACTTGGCGTCTTCGACTGGTGCATTTTCTTCGCCGATGAAGACCTGAGTCGCTCGAATCGAGCCTCGGTCGTTGCCGTCGCCGCGAGTGCCTGCGACTAGGATGCCGTGCAGCTCCTCCACCAGACGCTTGCAAATTGGTAGCTCATCGATAAGTTGGATGCCCCGGGTCGCGGCTTGAACGTAGTTTAGGATCTCCCGCATGTCGGTCGGCCGGCTTGGAGCGACGTACTCAGCTGCGAGGATCTCGTCCAGGGTCGCGAAGGTGCCTTCGATGGCGCTTGTCGCCTTTGCTTCTGTCATGAGCGACGGACGAACCAGAAGGCGCGGATTGGGGAGAAAATTGACTCTCGAGTTAAGATTTCCCAGGGCGCGGTCGGCTTCGGACATCTCGTAAACGGTCGCTCCGTTCAGGAGCAACTCCGAAGGTAGGGGTGCCGGTACGAACGCGAAGTGGTTGTACCCGCGCTCATACCGGTGGTCGTATCCCTCTATGGGGGTAAGAGTTCCGACCGGCGACTGCCCGAGTACTTCGAGATCCATGATGGTCAGACTAGTGTCCTAAATGACCAACTGTGAATAACTTGATCAAACGGGCAGCGCACGACGCTGCAATGTCAAAAATGGACACCGTTTGACCAACTGTGGATAACTCGGTCAAGCCGTCGACGGTGGGCATCTCGTTGCTGCGGGCAGGTGCCATGTCTATGCCATGTTGCCTAACTGTAAGTTTGGCTCATGTGCCGAGGGGGTCGCGCCGTGGACCAAGAGTGCGCACTAAAAAGGCTTCTGACCAGGGGTTTTCTTACCTGCCGGTCCCGACCACTACGCTCCGCGCTCGTCGCTTGTGGAGAGCGTAGTGGGCGGGAACGGCAGATGGCCGCTGACACGCCGCTACTCGCAGATTGCTCGATACCTGGATCTCTGAACTGTCGCAGCTTCGCCCGGAACACCCCGGCGAGAGGAGTTGAGCGGCGGTGCGGCGTGCGCAGGACAGGTATCGGGCAGATGCACCGCTGCGCGCGCGACGCCAGGGATCCCTCGCGTCTCGTCCGCGAACCTAGCCCCATTGGGGTGCTACTCCGGAAACGGCCGGTGTTTAAGTCCGCAATCAACGACGAGGAACGGCTCCGCCTCGCACGGGAGACGGGGCCGTTCTAGAGTCAGAGTTCAATGTGATCGGCCAACCACTCAGCGATATCGCCGGACTCAAACGGTGGCACCGACTGGGCCATGGCCTCTACGTAGTCCGCAGCTTCCCGGACGTCGCAATCGATCTGGATTCCGTTCAGATCCAGGAACGTCGTCATGGAGTACCAAGCTGTTCGCTTGTTGCCATCGACGAACGCATGCGCGGCTGCAATCCCTCTCAAGAGCACCGCCGCCTTCTCGAGCAGAGTCGGGTAGAAGTCACCGTTGAATGAGGCGGCCGGCTGAGCAACGGCAGATTCCAGGTCTGCCCGTTTGTTCGCCATGAGGCAAGGAGGAGCTTCCCTATCGTGCAGCTCAATCACTTCCCCAGTGCTGAGGAACGACGTCACCTGAGGCGGAGTTCAGCGAACGTTTCGGCCCACTTCGCACCCTGCCTGTCGGCCGCCGCCGTGAACCTCTGTGCATCAGAAGCGTCGCGTTGCGGCGCGGGCGGCTTCGGAGTGAGCTTGTCGCCGTGGATCGATTTCCGCGTCATGCACTTGAGGATCGTCTTGCGCGAGATGGGACGACGGGACGCTGCGTTTGCGTCCAACCCTTCACGTGCCTCGATCCAAGGTGATTCGACGTGGGTGAACCCGCTGAGCGCAGCCCCTCCATGCCGACCGTACGTCTCGTACACGGCGTTGATGACGTCCGTCTCGTAGGCACTGAGTCCGGTGCCGTCCTTGTCGGGCTGGATGTGCCCGCGCTTGTTGTCGATCCAAACGCAACGCACCACCGGGCCCTTCTGCCACGCCTCAATCGTGTCGTCGAACAGTGGGCGACCGGTCCAAGCAAGGTGCCAAGCCTGTGAGTAGTAGAGCAGCTTCTGGAGCTGCATGTCGCCGGTGAGCGATTTGGTGAGGAGGTAACTGGCGGCAGTCATCGCTGTCGTCATGCTGGTTGCCTCCTTCTCGCTGTGCGTACACCAAGTAGCGGCTTTTCGCCTGTTACGGTGCTGATCGTAACAACGAAAGCTGTGACGCGGGGGTCATAGAGGAAAATGCCGATACAGCTAGCTACGAACCCTGCGAAGTCGTTTCGCCTTACCGTCATGACGCGCCGACAAATCGTAGCGCGCTGAACGACGAAAGCCCCTCCCGCCGCCGTCAGGCAGGGGAGGGGCTTCGGTCACTTCGGGGTGTTCGCCACGGCCAGCGCCGGGACGGCGAGGCCGAACACGGCGCCGGCGATCGTCAGCACATGGCCGGCGACGTCGGGCGTCACAGCGCCGAGCGTGACGAGCAGCGGCACGACCGCCACGGCCACGGCGTACAGCCAGCGGCGAGTTGTCGGGGACGGGATGAAGCGACCGGGCACCTCGAGGGTGCCGTCGGCCTGCTCAGCTGCGAGCTTCGCGGTGCGCTCGTTGTGCTCGCCGTGGGTTTCGAGAGTCATGCGGGCTCCTTCGGAGTCGGTTCGTTGCCGCGCCAGGCGGCAGGGATGAGATCGCCGACGCCGGCTGCATCGAGGACGCGGATCAGGCGGGCGTCGAGGAAGCCGATGCCGTGGTCGGTGCGCTCGATCTCGACCCACTTCGCACCGTCGCCCGAGGCGAGCTCGAAGCGCACGCGCTCCGTCGCCGAGTAGACCGACAGGAGCCGCTTCTTGTCACGGGTCGTGCCGTCGAGTGAGATCGCGACCTCGGGGTACTCGTCGTCGTCCTCGGCGTACCAGGCAGCGGACTTCAGTGGCGACAGCGGGCGGATCACCGGAGCGGTGTCACCAGGCAGGACGAGCACATAGCTCGTGCCGTACTCGAGGGCGCCGCGGTGCGCGATCGTCTGGCGGGCGTCCATGCCGTTGCGCTGCCAGAAGGCCCACGCCTCGGCGTTCGAGGTGGCCTTCGGTAGGCGGAGGCCGTCGACGAAGAGGCCCTTGGCGAACGTCTCAGACACCAGCGGGAGCCAGTTCGTCACCGCGCGATCGGCGAGGTGCTCGTACTCCTTCTTGGCGCCCTTCGGCATGTACGGCTTGTCGTGCTTGCCGCGGAGGTAGCGGGCGATCTTGCCGAGGCGACCCGCTTCCGCGAGGTCGGCATCCAGCTCGCCGACGAGCTCCGTCGCGAGGGCCGGTGTGATGTCTGTCATGGCCCTCCTCGGGCGAAACTAGAAGCCGGCCACGCGGCCAGTCGAACGGCTGCGCTTCTTGAGCGCGCCGGATGCGAGAACCGCAGAACGGGCCATGCGAGCGAGGACGAGGGCGGCGAGTACGTCGACCTTCTTCGGCGACTCGCGCGACTCCTTGCCGAAGCTCACGCCCCAGCGATTCGGGCGGCGGCGAGCATTCAGGACGTGGCGCGTCATGATCTCCTCGGCGTTGGCACCAGTCGCCGGGCCGTACTCGAGGAGATGCGAACGCCAGGGGAGCGTCTTGTCGACGATCGCGCGCCAGACAGCCTCGACACCGCGGACGGTGTCCATCTGGTGACCGCGCATGTCCCAACCGACGGCGTGCCGCGTCGTGGTCTTCACGACCAGCCGCTCGCCGTACTCGTCGCGCCAGGCGTCGATGTCGGTCTCCCAGTAGGCAACGTCGGAGAAGAACGCGACGACGTCGAGCGTCGCGAATGCGTTGTCGACCGCGTCGCGGACCTGGTCCTTCGGGACCTCCCAGCCGGCGCCTTGCGGGCCTTCGGACTTCTCCCACACGCCGAGCAGGAACGGGGCGCCGTCGTCGACGCGGACGGCCACGAGGGCCGTCGAGTCGTCCGTGAGCGAGCCGTCGAAGCCAAGCGTGACCGTGTCGCCGGAGTGTCGCTGCCGCTTGCCAGAGCCCAGCACGTCGCCAGTGGCGAGGAGCGGAATCTGCTCGCTGCGCGTCTCGTGCCATTCGGCGGGAGACACCCAGGAGTCAGCGGCGGCGACGATCTGGTTCAGGTAGAAGCGTCGAGCTTCCTCGGGCGGCGTATCCGGGTCGAGGACCTCCGCGAGAATGCGGTCGATGTCGATCCAGGTCGCGTCGCCGTAGGCGTCGATGAGACCGGCGCGCAGCTGCACGTCGTCGGCGAGGACGATGTCGCCAGCGGCCTCGCGGCTGTCGTAGAGGATGCCGGACGCCTTCGAGCGGCCCTCGGCGACAGCGCGCCAGGCCAGGTAGCTGGACTCAGCCACCGATTCCTCGCCAGGTGCATGCGCGTTCGTGGTTTCGATTGCTCGGGCGGAGCCGTCGCGCGACTTGGCGAGGTTTCGGCGTACGGTGCGCGCCAGCTCGGCGCCGCCGTTGGCCTTCGTCCAGTGGTGCGTCTCGTCCAGGATCGCGAACGACGGACGTGCACCTTCCTGCGTGCTCGCGCTCGCAGTGATCGGGATGATCTTGCCGCCCGAAGGAAGCAGGATGCGGGTCTTGCCGACGTCCACGCCGAGGTCGTCGACGATCTCGGTGCCCTCGAGCATCGAGCGGATCGCCGCCATGGTGTTCTCGGTCTGCGTCTCAGAGACGCCGGCCACGACGATCCACGGCATTGGGTGGACCTCGCCGAACGGGTCGCCGTCGGCGTCGAGCCCTGCGAAGCGAACGGGGCCGAGGAGCTCGGCGATACCGATCGCCGCCAGAAAGGGCGACTTACCCCAGCCCTTCGCGCGGCGCAGCGTAGCGCGGCGGTAGACGAAGCGGCCATTGGGGTCGACGGCGTAGAACCAGAGGAGGAAGCGCTTCTGCTCGGGCGTGAGCCGAAACGGTTCGCCGGCCTCGTCGCCGTCAGGCTGGACGAGGTTCGACTCGACGAACTCGATGACGCCCCAGCCGATCGTCGGCTGGGATGCGGGGAAGAGGGGGACGGATACGACAGCGGCCAAGAGGACTCCTTCGAACCCTCAGCGCCTAGATGTCGGCTCGCGGAGCTTTCTTCTTGGCGGGGGCGTTGCTCGCGCCGGGATCGCGTTCGGTGATTGCGATGCGAGCGCGCATGCGGTCGACGACGGTCGCGCCGAGGCGCTCCTCGTTGAGCCGGATCTCCGACAGGCCAGCGGCCGACGGCTTGATGAAGTTCGCCTCGACGAGCGGGGCGAGGAGGCGCAGACGCTGCCAGTCCGTCGCCTCGAAGAGCTGCGACTGCGGCGACTTGCGCCACGTCTCGTACCAGGTCTGCGTCTCCGAGGACCACTCGCCCTCGAGCCGCGGGCCGCGGGTGCGGTTGTCGCGGACGATGACCTTCTCGCCGTGCGCGGGTCGCGCGTGCCGGTGGCGGGTCGCCTCAGACTTCGGCGCGTGGGTGGTGCCTCGAGTCATCTTCGGCACCTCCAAAGTGCATTTCAGGATTCCGGCCCGGCGAATCTGAGCTCAGAACGGAGAAAACGCAGGTCAGGAGGGCTTTCGAGCGAGCGTCAAGAGGTCGACCTGCGGGCCTGGTGAAACCTGTATGCCCGTACGCACAGCGAGACGCTATGCGCTTCCGGAAGGGAATCCGTTTCCGGTTAGAGTCCAGGGGCAGGTCATTCCGGGCGGAACCGAGCCTCAGAGAGCACACGCTGCACTCGGCGACGTAGTGTCGGAGTGAAGTAAGGCTCAGCGAGGTCCAGCAGCGCCGCGGTGCGATGTCCGCTCGCGCGAACACGGTAGATCGGCTGACGCCACTCGATGCAGTGCGTCGGCGTCGCTGCGATGGGCCGAGAGACGCGTCCGCCGATCGCCTGCGCGAAGCTCACGGCGTGCTCGCGATTGGTCGTCTGCATCTCGATCACTACCGAGCCGGCCGGTTGAGACGCTGACTTCTGGAAGTAGATTCCGCCGCTCGAGGACAGTGCGCCTACGATCCATCCGAGATCGAAAGGCGACATCTTTGTCTCGAGCACAGCGCGTGCTTCATGCAGTCCGCGCACACGCAGGCACTGGACTGAACAGACACTGGGGTCGAGCCCGGTGCGGCGTCGCACGAACCAGAGCTCGCACTCCTCGCACTGGCCGGTTTCGATGGTCACGAGCGGCCGGCGTCGGGTAGCGAGCTCGAAGCTGGACCGGCTCGGATAGTGGCCGAGCCCGACAATCGTGACGGCGTGGCACCAGGTCGAGCAGGTGGTCTTGCGTCCAGCCTCGCGCTGAACCTTGATGACCGGCGTTGAGCAGACCCAGCAACGATGCTCGATCTTGCGCGCGCCGTTCGAGGTGCGGCAGCACGGGCCGCTCTTCGGCCGCTGCCCGCGGACAGGCACGCGGGTCCAGTCGGAGCCGCACGCCTCGCAGGTCCAGACCTCGCGAAGTGAGGCTGAGCTGCAGCCATTCGGGCAGCCAGGCTGCGACGATCCACGGCGGCGAAGGCGCGTCCACGTCGAGTCGCATGCGGTGCAGGTGTAGTTGATTTCCATACCTGCACAGCGGGCCGTGGGCGTGCTCAGTGCACGAGGCCAGGATGACGCTCAGCAGCACGTGCCTGCGTCAGCCGTGGGCGCCGAGCAGCAGCGCCTTCGGCACTCGACTTGCGAGCGTGGTGCCAGCGGCACAGCGACTGCAGGTTGTCATGCGAGTGGTCACTGCCGCGCTCGATGTGATCGACCTGGTTCGCAGGTGCGCCGCAGACAGCGCCAGTGCTGTCCGCGGCGCGGCACCTGTACCCATCACGGCGCAGCACGCGCACCCTGCGAGACTGCCAGTCAGCAGGCAGCTCGTCGCGTCGGGTGCTGGTGTGCCAGCCGTGGGATGGGGAAGTCAAAGCTCGGCCCCTTTGTACGATCAACTCATGGAAATCTTCAGCGCGGCACTCGCCGCCCTGTCCGTGTGCGCCGCTATCTGGTCAGTCGTTGTTGCGCGCGCCGCCAATGCGCGTGCAGATGTCGCGAACGAGCGTGCCAAGGAGGCGCTCGACCTGCAACACCTGCAGGACGATCGAGCGCGGGAGTTCCGCGACGTGGTCTGGGAAGCAACCAGCAACCGAGTCTCGGACGTCGGCGAGGTCTTCACGCTGCGCAACACCGGCCTAACGACGGCGCAGCAGGTCTCGCTCGTCGTCAGACTGCCAGGGGGCGAGCGTCTCTTCGAATTCGAACGCGTCGAGCCGGGTGAGAGCAAGGGGGTAGTGACCGGTCCGGAAGCGCGCCGAGACGAAGAAGCAGACCCGCTCTGGACGCTCACTCCTGCGTACCGTGTTCACTGGTCGAGTCCCAAGGGGCTCGCGGCCGAGATCGCCGTCGACGCGAACCGCCTGTTTGGAGCACGTCAGGCCGACTAAGTCAGTCGCTCGAGCGGCCGATGTTCGGCTCGTCGGTGTCGTCCATGTCGCCTCGATTCGTTGGATCAGCGGAAGCGGCGGGGATCGAACCCGCGACGCCGTGAGGCGCTACGCCGTAGCAAGACGCTCCATTGCCGCTCTGCCACGCTTCCAGCGGAAGAAGGAGGAGTCGAACCCCTACGTGTTACCGTCGCCGGATTTCGAAGCCGGTGCGGCACCGCTGCCGCTTCATCTTCCAAGGCACACGAAAATCCCGGAAGTGTTACTTGCCTCGTGGGCTAGTAACACCTCCGGGCTTCGCGGTTCGCCGAGACCCGACGCCGCTGTGTGATCGGCGAGTCCGGGGTCGACTTCCTCGTCCCCGTCGGGGCGAGGTATAGGTATTCTTCTCTCATATAGAGAGCGGGCCGGTGTGCACGGGTCCGCCGCGCTCGTCGGATTGATGGATAATCTGGCTGTGACGTCAATCTGGACACCCCCAGCCCGGTTCCTTCGCTGGCTGTACGTCCTCCCGCCGAAGGCAAGAGGCAGGCGTTGGTGGTCCTACGCGTGGCGGGCGCTTGTAGCTTTGGTGACGGTGGTGGGACTTGCCCTCGCGGCCGGGTTCGGATTCCCGTTTCTCATGGTTGGTGCCCCGCACTTAATCGTCGAGGGCACAGTGGGCGCCGAATGCAGGAGCGGTGGTCCGCTGGACTGCCAACGCGCCATTGCTGATGCGCGGCAAGCTGTTCTGCTGTCGCTCGGCGGCGTGATTGCAATCGTCGGTCTCATTGTCACCGTGCGTCGCTGGCAACTCGAGCGCGAAGCGAACGTTCGCGCTCAAAGTGCGCACGAGCGCGAAACCAGCCAGGCCGCTCGCGGCACAGTCGTCGACGCTATCTCGTTGCTCGATAGTGACAGTGCTCCGAAGCGAACCGCGGCTGTGGCCATCCTGCGTGAACACGCGATCGTTCCTGAGAACGCCAAAGACGTTCCTATGATCTTGGACGTGCTTGCCGCTCATGTCAGGCGCCCGACGTTGCTTTCGAAGAGAAAGCAGACTCGTTCAGGCAGAGAGTCCGTGGTGAGTCGGCCGAAGAACCGCTTCGCCGCGAGCTCGACTCAGGCGATCAAGTCGGCTCTCGAGATCTCGGTCTTGACAGGGCACCGGGTCGACTTTGAGGGCGTGGTGCTCAGAGGACTCGTAGCGCCGAACAGCGATTGGCGATTTGCGGACATTGACGGGGTGCGTTTTGAGGGAGGGGATCTGAGTGATGCGGTCTTTTCATCCGAAAACGATCCCCGCCGCCGATTGCGGGGGGTGGAGTTCCTCGGGACAAAACTGACGCGGGCATGTTTCGACAATTCCGAGATTCTCGATGTGAAATTCGGCCTTGCGCCAAGCGAGGAAGCATCGTCCGGTTTACCAAGACCACGTATCCTTCAGACTATTCAAGGAGCGGGGTTCGCGGGGGCGTTCCTGAGTTCTGTTGAGTTCAAGATCGGTCTAAACCGCGTCAAGTTCGAGGGAGCTACCCTTCGGAATGTCATTTTCGATGGCCAGCTCATGCGAAGCGTTAACTTCGACGATAGCAAGCTCGCTGACGTGCGCTTCGAAGATCTTCTCTTCCTCGGTTCCTGCTCATTTGTTGGGGCAGAACTCAGGCGAGTTAGTGCTTGGCGAGCGCTGCCGCACCAGAGTGACCACTTCGTGCTGCGCGCTCCTGATGAGGGGCAGTTCGAGATAGAAGAGGCTCACAGGAGCATGGCCGCTTTACCGGGTCTCGAAGGGCTCCAACTGGTCGAGTCGCGAGGTAGGACTTACGTCGAGTGCGGACGAGGCGAGTCCGCGCCGACGCAGGTCGACACGCGCAAAACAAACCCAATGAACTCCACTGAGGTGACCGCAAGTGCCGGTCGCGGAGCGACACTCTTCGACTTGACTTAGCTCCCGTCTCTAAGCCGTGATGTCAATCCCGGCGTGACTGAGCACGAGTGCAATCGAGGCGGACTGGCGCATCCTCGTCGAGCGGGTGCTCGTCGGTGCGGAGGTTGCGCAGGTACGGGGCGAGCGGGCCAGCGGCGGGGGTGTGCACGGCGCGGGTGTCGAGTCTGTAAGCTCGGTGCATGGATAACGATGTCTTGAGCTACTTTAAATCGATGACTGGCTTCACCGGCGTAGCCCGTTCACAGACCTACTCGCTCTGGCTTCACAGTGTCGAGGTAACGGTGAACGTCTTCGATTACGGCGAAGACATGGGTAACACGCGATTTGCGGTCGAAGCGTTCGAGTCGTCGCTTCCCGAAGAGGATCGCGATAACGCGAGCGACGCCTATACGGTCGGCCAGCCGGCGTCCACGGTGCGAGATGCGCTCACCGAAGCGAACTTCGCGAAGCTCGCGACGTTGTTTGCGGAGCGTGAGTAGCTCAGAGCGCGGTCAGCGCCCTCACGCCTCCGTCTCGAGGTAGTCGACGTCGTCCACATGGACAACAGCGATGGGCTTGTCGGTCGCCGGGTCGACGATCACGACGATGTCGGGGTTCGCGTGCCGCGCGAGCTGGCCGGTGATCGGCGCCTTCTCGGTGATATGCACGGTCACGGTCGCGCCGCTGACGACGGCGTCGGTGAAGTCCTGCGCGTTCATGCGGCGTCTGCCTTCTTGGCGACGCGGGCACGCGTGGGCTTGGGCGCCGTGGTGATCGGCTTCAGCAGCTCGACGATCGCGAACAGCAGGTGAGTGATGGCGGCGAGGTAGAGGTTCGTGCCGAGCGTCGTCATGCGCGAGGCGAAGCCCTCGGCGATGCGAGCGTCAGCGCGGACGAGGTGCTCGGCTGAGGGTGCGCCTGATAGGCGGATGATGCGGGCCATGCGCGGACTGGAAGCAGTGATCTGTGAATTCCATATGAACCCACCCTGCTGTTTAGGTGGAAAAGTTCGACGAGTTAGGGTCAGCGCATGGAGTTCTGGGGGAGCGTCGTCGTCGCAGCGTTGGTTAGTGGAATTGTGACGTTCGTGATCCGACTCGTCGACGCGAAGCGCGAGGACAAGATACGGGCGGAGGAACGCTCAGCGTCCCGCGCTGATCGAGACTCTGAGCATGAGCGAGAAGAAGTTCGAGTTGCGTCTCAGCGAGCACACGAAGCCACGATCCGAGCGAGCGAACGTGAAGAGGCCCGCCGAGACCAACAGGTCGAGTTCGATCGGCGGGTGTCGCTCATCGTCGATGAGCGAGAAGCCGCTCGCCTCGAGGCACTGAGAGTGGAACAGTCGCGGCTCACCAAAGATCTTTTGGATCTGCTCGAACTGAACCTCGTTCCGCTTGAGAACTACAAGAGGGAGAACTTTCTCGATACATATTCGATTCCAAGGGACCAGCGGAGGGCCATCGAGCGAGCAACACGCTTGCTTGTCGACTCTGGTTTCCGAGAGTTCGTTGAGCTCTCCCTAGATGTCGTAGAGGGTCTCTGGATCCCGCCCCGCATGGGAGAGGATCCTGACGAACCGTTCCCAGAACAGCGGCGCGTGTTCGCGCAACTCGTACGCGAGACGGGGCGGTTGACATCCGAAGGGGGCTGGAGCACCGAGCTTCTCGAGTCTGTCAGACGCGCGAAAGAGCACATCGATGTCTGTGCTGAGGATTACTTCGCGGATCGTCGCAGCTAGTCTCTGCGGCGGCTCGCCGCAGACTCAAGATCCGCGCTTCCCCGCCGTTTCAGAGGTGGTCGCGCCCACCTCTGAGTTCTGGGCCGCCAAGTAGTGCCGCATGGCCCGACACCCTCGGAGAGTACGCGAGCCTTTCGGGATGGCTACCTTTCCTTGCCGCACCCGGCGCCAGCTTCGATAGGACTATGCGGTCGAACGCCAGCCTTAGCAAGCCCTGGCGAGCCTCGATCGACGGGTGCACTCCCCAGCGCTCGGCATAGGTCTCCTCGGTCACGACGACTTCCGTAGTGGCCGCGTGCTGCGACACCAGCGCCTGTGTGCGTTGAGCTTTCAGCTCCGCCAGGCGAGGGAGTAGGACTTCCAGATCGGCGCCGTCGAACCTGAGCTCGTCTGTCGTGCGGTCGATTGCCTGCTCTACGTCCGCAAGTCGAGCTCGATCAACACGAGCGGCGTCCGGCTCTCGCAGCGTCGTGAGCTGACAGGCGCCGAAGTCCTTGAGGAACCGCTCGGTGACCATCGCGTCGACCAGCTCGAGTGACATTGTCGGCTTCGGGCACGTCGGGTCGTTGCGCCGCGAGCAGGTGTAGACCGAGGCTCGCTGGCCGCGGGACGCACGGTTGCTGTAGGCGATCGACCCGCACTCGGCGCAGAAGAGCAGGCCGCTGAGCAACTGCGAGCGTCGGCGGTTCGCCTGCGTCGTCGTGCCAGCCGCCAGCCGTGGGTCGCGCACGGCGGCACGCAGCGCCTCGTAGGTGTCGCGGTCAACGAGCGGGGGCCAGACAGTCTTCGGGATGCCGGCATCGTCGCGCACGAGCTCGCCGCGGTGCACCTGCCGGCCGATGAGATGCGACGCCGTCCACAGCTGCATGACCGTACCGGGGCGCCAGATGCCGCGGTCGAGGCCGTCGGGGTTGTGCCCTCGGTTGCGCGCGGTGCGGTACGCCGATCGGCCCGTCGGCACCTGCCGCTGGTTGAGTTCCTCCGTGACGCGGTTCGGGGTCCAGAGTCCAGTGATCAGCGCGCTCGCCATCTCCTCGATGACGGCCACCTCAGGTGGGTAGGGGATGAGTGTGCGGGTGTTCGGCTCTTTGCCCTCGGCAGCTTGATACCCGAAGGGGATCTGCCCGCCCCGCCAGAGGCCAGCCTCCACGCGCCATTGGATGCTCGAGCGGACGCGTGTGGCGGTGTTCTCCGATTCCATGCGGGCGACCTCTGCGAGCACCGAGGCGACGATGCGCCACGCCGGCTGCGCCGAGCGGAGGCCGTCTTGTAGGGCGACGAACTCGGTGGTCGGGATCTCGTCAAGGGTGTCGATGAGGTCGGCCAGGGAGCGCATGCCCTGACGCGACCAGCGGTCGAACTTCCAGACGACGAGCACGTCGGCGCGGCGTTCTCGGAGGAACTGCAGCGCCCCGGTCGCATTGGCACGCGACGTGCGGCCGGAGACTCCGTCGTCGACGAACTCAGCGACGACCTCGAGATCCTCTCGCTCGGCGAGAGCGCGGAGGTCGCGGAGCTGCCGAGCGATCGACGTCGACGTGTCGTCGGAGACACTCAGCCGCGAGTAGAGCACCGCGCGGCGCCGGGGAGCGGTTGCTGCTCGAGCGGTGCGCGCGGTGCGCGCCACTTCCTGTCCAGCGCCGACGACGCCCATGTCCGACCTCCTAGTGCGACTCTGCAGGTAGGGGGGCGAGGAGATGCAGAGTTTACGTTTCTGCACCGATTCATCCTGTTACCTATTCCCCCCTTGAGAGAGAGAACACTAGAGGGGGGAATAGGGAGATAGATGAACTGGTGCAGAAACGTAAACTCTTCACCCAGGCCACCGCCGCGCCGACGGCGTCAACGCCACTCGATTCCAACCGTCGCGGGGTCGAAGCGTCGAGCCCCTTGTCCCGCAGGCTTGATCCGGACCCTGGCGAGCGCGGCGATGACAGCGCGCTGTCGGTCCTGGCTCAGTGCTTCCCAGGCCGCAGTGACGTCGTCCGCGCCGAGGAGATCCGAGAGCATGTCGCCTCCGATCGCCGCAGCGAGGGGCCTCTCGACTTCCTCGAGCCTCGAGCGGATCCGCGCGGTAGCCGCTCGCAGCTGGCTCGAAGTCAGCGCACCGTCCGCGAAGTCGACCGCGAGCGAGTCGAGCCGCGACCGCAGCCCCGCGGCCTCGCTGCGCAGTGCGTCGAGATCGGGGGAGTCGTCGGGACGGAGTAGAACGGCAGCGTCGGGGCGCGAGAGCCGCTCGACGAGCGTCGCAACGACGAACTGCTCGATCGGCTCCGCCTTGCGAGATATGTGACCGCTCGAGCCGCTGCAGCGGTAGGCGCGTTGGCCGGGGCGCCGCGAGGCACCGCCGTGCACCGTCGCACCGCAGATGCCGCACAGAGCGAGACCGCTGAGCAGATGCCGGGTGTTCTGCCGTGGCGTTCGGCGGTTCGGGTCCATGAGGACAAGGTTCGCGGCTTGCCATGTCTCTGCGTCCACGAGTGCAGGCCACAGGGCCGCGCCGACGGGTTCGCCCTTCTAGGTCGCCTCGCCCTTGTAGCGCGCGTTGCGCAGCACGGCGCCAACGGTACTCCCGATCCAAGATGAAGGCTCGCCAGCGCGCCCCGTGCGGGCCTGCCGAGGCTGTCCGGTGTGGAAGCCCTGCGCGTTCCAGTCACGTGCCACCTGGCGGAGCGAGTCGCCGGCGAGGATCGCGCGGTAGCCGGCGCAGATCGCACTCGCTTCGTCGTCGCGGACGGTCATCCCGTCAGCTTCGAAGCCGAACGGGCGGCGCCCGCCCGCGGGTCGGCCTTGAGCGGCTCGGTAGGCGTTGGCGCGTCGCTGACGCTCGCCTTTGCGTCTGGTCTCGAACTGCGCAATCGCGGCCAGCATAAGCGCTCGGAACTCGCCGTCAGCGGAGGTCAGGTCGATCTCACCGTCGACAGTGAGAACCCGGACGCCCGCCTTTGTGAGGGTGAAGAGGTCGTTGACCGAGCGAAGCAGGCGATCCATGTCGACAGCCACAACAACGTCGAATGTGTCGGTCTCGGCGTCGGCGAGCATGCGCGCCCAGCCGGTGCCAGGCCCGCGGGCCTTGGTGGCGCTCGTGTCGTTGTCGGCGTAACGTGCGGCCTCGGTCCAGCCACGTGCAGAGATCAGGGAGCTGCAGCGTTCAAGCTGTCGGTCGACGCCTTCCTGCACGTCGAGGCTCTGACGGACGTAGATCGCTGCTCGTATGTGCCCAACCTACGCGAAGTTGCAGTACTGAGCACACTTCGCATGTCCAGAGATGTCGGCGGATCAGAACTCCCCACGGTGCTCAAGAGCCTCGGCAGCTACCTGCGAGAAGAGCAGGCCGTGCGCCACGAAGTCGAAGCCAAGCAGTCCTGGGTCATGAACGCCGCCAAGCTCGGCTCGGCCGCACCCTGGATCGTCCTGCTCATGCTGGGAACCAGGCCCGAGGCGGCGAGCGCCTTCAACAGCCTAGAGGGGGCGATCGTGATCCTCATCGGCCTGGGCGTGACCGTGGCCGCCTACCTGCTCATGCTCCGCATCGCGAAACTCAAAGACGACCGCAGGTGGTTCGCATGAACGAGACACTCGGCTGGGCCGTGCTCTGCGGCCTCGGCCTCGGAATCGGCCTCTGGACGCTGCTCGCCGCCGTCCCACGCCTCTCCAAGCCCAACCTCGCGGAGCGTCTCGCCCCGCACCTCCTGGACATCTCGGCGGCGGCGCGAGCCGACGTGCAGAAGACCGCGAGCGACCCGCTCCCCGTCCTCGGGACACTCGCCGCCCCATTCGCCGCGAGAGGCAGAGCCCTCCTCGATGAAGTGCTCGGCGGCAGCGACCGCATCACCGCGCAGCTGCGCCAATCGGGCTCCACGACCAGGCTCGAACGGTTCCGAGCCGAACAGCTCACCTGGGGACTCGTCTCGGCTGGCCTGGGCCTGAGCGCCGGCCTCTTGCTCGGCGCGACCCGCGGAATCCCGGTCCTCGCCCAGATCCTCCTGCCTCTCCTCCTCGGCTGCGTCGGCATCTTCCTCCGCGACCGGGCCCTCGGACGCGCCGCGCAGCGCCGTCACCGACGCATCGCCAGCGAGTTCCCCACCGTCGTCGAGTTCCTCTCCCTCAGCCTCTCGGCAGGCGAGGGCATCTTCGACAGCCTGAAGCGCATCGCCAGCGTCAGCACCGGCGAGCTGGCGAAGGAATTCGCGCGAGTCGTCCACCACGTCAACACCGGCGTCTCGCTGTCCGATGCACTCCACGAGATGACCAGGGGCGTCCGCTATCTGCCGCTCGACCGCTGCGTCGAGCACATGATCTCCGCACTCGAACGTGGGGCGCCGCTCGTCGAAGTGCTCCGCGCGCAAGCGAGCGACGCACGGGAACTCGGCAAACGCGACCTCCTGGAATCCGCCGGCCGGAAGGAAGTGCAGATGCTCGTTCCCCTCATCTTCCTCATCCTCCCCACGACCATCCTGTTCGCTCTCTACCCCGCCGTCTTCGTGCTCCGCACGAGCTTCTGACCGCCACCCGAAAGGCACACCATGCAGTTCCTGTACGCACTCCGAACCCGAGCCAGCTCCGAACGCGGCGACGTCCCTGGCTGGGTCCTCATCACGATCATGTCTGCGGGCCTGGTGATCCTCCTCTGGACCGTCGCCGGCGACCTCCTCGTCGACGTGTTCCAGAACGCCATCAGTCGCGTCAGTGACTTCAGCTAACCGCCCCCACCCGCGCGGCGTGATGCGCGACGAGACCGGTTCGGCAGTCGCCGAATGGGTCATGGTGTCGGCGATGCTCCTCCTCCTCATGCTCACCGTCCTGCAGATCGGCTTCGCCCTGCACGTTCGCACCACGCTCCTCGACGCCGCCGGGGAAGGTGCGAGGCACGCCGGGCTCTTCGGCGGCGGCCTCGAAGCGGGGGAGACCCGAGCGGCAGACCTCATCACGGTCGCCATCGGTGCCGGCTACGCCCAGGACGTGACGGCCACGGCAACCGAGACCGACGGATCCCCGACCATCGCGGTCACCGTGCGCTCACCGCTGCCGCTGATCGGGCTGATCGGCCTCCCCGACGCGCTGGAGGTGACCGGACATGCGCCGACCGAGACGCTCGGGACTGAGTGAGGATCGGGGCTCGGCCTCCCTCGAATTCCTGACGCTCGGCACGCTGCTCATCGTGCCGCTCGCCTACCTCATGCTGACGCTGTCCTCGCTCCAGGGTGCGAGCATCGCCGCCGAGTCTGCGGCACGCAACGCGGCGAGACTGCTCGCAGCGGAACCCGCCGCAGCCGACACCCAGGCCCTTGCCGAGGCCACGATCGCACTTGCGACCGCCGACCACGGATTCGACGCGAAGCTCGTCGAGCAGACGGTGGAGTGCCGCGGCCCGGACCCCAGCTGCACCGCCCCCGGCTCGGTGCTCGCGGTCACCGTCACGATCGCCGTGCCGCTGCCGTTCGCATCCAGCCTCACCGACTCGGCGACGCCTATCTCGGTCCCCACGAGCGCGACCTCCTCGTTCGCCGTCACGCGCTTCGGCCTGTCCACATGAGCGGGATGCGCGCGCGATCACGAGCGGGCCTGCGCTGGATGCGCGGGGAGCGCGGCAGCGTTCTCCCGCTCATCCTCGTGTTCCTCATGATCGGGCTCACCGCGGCCTACGTGCTCGTCTCGGCCACTTCGCTGTCCATCGAGCGCAAGCGCCTCCTCACGATCGCCGACGCCGTCGCGCTCTCCGCATCCGAGAGCTTCTCCGCCGCCGACGTGGTCTTCAGCGACGGGGAACTCCAACCGGTCCTCAGCCAGACGCGCGTGGAAGATCGCGCCCTCGCGACCCTCGAGGACCTCTCCGCGGCGCGTACCGACAGCATCACGCTGGACTCCGCGAGTGCGCCCGACGGTGTCACCGCGCACATCGTCATCACCGGCGCATGGTCGCCACCCCTCGCCCACGCGCTCCTCCCGACCGGACTTCGGATCACCGTCTCCAGCGACGCCAGAGTCGTGCTGAGCTGACACGGTGCGCGCCGGACAGCACCGCCCAGCCCCGACGGCTAGTCTTGGGGGATCATGATCAACCTTGACCTCGCCTCGGAGATCACTGCCCTGCGCAGCACCTTCGGAGACATCAGCGCCGTGCTCAACCCCGACAAGCTCCGCGCGAAGGTGGTGGAGCTCGAGGCTGAAGCGTCCGTCCCCGACCTCTGGAACGACACGGACAACGCGCAGAAGGTCACCTCCGCCCTCAGCCACGCCCAGTCCGACCTCAAGCGCCTCGACGAGATCGAGCAGCGCCTCGACGACCTCGAAGTGCTCGCGCAGATGGCCGTCGAGATGGAAGACGAGGACACGGCCGAGGAAGCCCGAGCCGAGCTCAAGTCGATCACCAAGGTCATCGGCAACCTCGAAGTGCAGACCCTCCTCGACGGCGAGTTCGACCCCCGCCCCGCCGTCATCACCATCCGCGCCGGCGCCGGCGGCGTCGACGCCTCCGACTTCGCAGAGATGCTCCTTCGCATGTACCTCCGCTGGGCGGAGCAGCACAGCTACAAGGTCTCCGTCCTCGACACGAGCTACGCAGAGCAGGCGGGCATCAAGTCGGCCACCATCGAGATCGACAGCCCGTACGCCTTCGGCACGCTCTCCGTCGAGGCCGGCACGCATCGCCTCGTGCGCATGAGCCCCTTCAACTCCGCAGGCAGCCGCGAGACGAGCTTCGCCGCCGTCGAGGTCGTGCCGCTCATCGAGCAGACCGAGTCGATCGAGATCCCAGACAACGACATGCGCGTGGACGTCTTCCGCTCGTCCGGCCCCGGTGGCCAGTCCGTCAACACGACCGACTCTGCCGTCCGCATCACGCACCTGCCCACCGGCATCGTCGTGAGCTGCCAGAACGAGAAGAGCCAGATCCAGAACCGCGCCGCCGCGCTCCGCGTCCTCCAGTCGCGTCTGCTCCTGCTCCGCCGCGAGGAAGAGAACGCACAGAAGAAGGAGCTCGCCGGCAACATCACCGCGAGCTGGGGCGACCAGATGCGGTCCTACGTCCTCGCCCCCTACAAGATGGTGAAGGACCTCCGCAGCCAGCACGAGACCGGCAATACCGACAAGGTCTTCGACGGCGACATCGACGCCTTCATCGCCGCCGGCATCCGCTGGCGCAAGCGCGGAGAGGCCGACGCCGCCTAGCTCGGGTCGCCGACCATCGCGTCTGACCACTTCTGCATGTCGCGCCGGGCTGACGCCAGTCCGGTGCCTACCCTGTTAGCGCCATGATCAGATTCGATAACGTCGCCAAGGTCTACCCTGGCACCGCCGCCCCCGCACTCGACGACATCACCTTCGAGGTGCTGCGCGGCGAGTTCGTGTTCCTCGTCGGTCCCTCGGGCTCCGGCAAGTCCAGCGTCCTCCGCCTCATCCTCCGAGAAGACGCACCCAGCCGAGGCCAGGTGCACGTGCTCGGCCAGGACCTGCGCCGCATCTCCAACCGAAAGGTGCCGTACTACCGGCGCAGCATCGGCATGGTGTTCCAGGACTTCCGCCTCCTCGCTGGGAAGACCGTCTTCGAGAACGTCGCCTACGCGCTCGAAGCGCTCGGCAAGTCGAGCGGGCACGTCGCGAAGGCGGTCCCCGACGTGCTCAAGACCGTCGGCCTCGGCGACAAGGCCAACCGGTTCCCGCACGAGCTCTCCGGCGGGGAACAGCAGCGAGTCGCGATCGCGCGCGCGGTCGTCAACAAGCCGGACATCCTCCTCGCGGACGAGCCGACCGGAAACCTCGACCCCGTCACGAGCCGCGGCATCATGCGCCTCCTCGCGCGCATCAACGCCAACGGCACGACCGTCGTCATGGCCACCCACGACGTGTCCATCGTCGACGAGGAACGCAGACGCGTCATCGAGCTGGACGGCGGCATCATCATGCGCGACGAGTCAGACGGCGTCTACCAGCCCGGGATCGTCCCCCTCACCGAAGCCGAGACGGCAGCCGCCAATCAGCTCGAGCAGGACGACGAAGCCGCAGTCGAGTCACAGGCACCCACATCCATCGCCGACTCGATCGCCTCCCGCGTCGCCGGCCAATCGACCACGAAGAACACTGGAGACGTCAAATGATCGGCCGCGTATTCGCCGAGATGTGGCAGGGACTGCGCCGCAACTCGAGCATGGTCATCTCCGTCGTGCTCGTCACCTTCGTCTCCCTGACGTTCGTCGGCGCCGGGATCCTCATGCAGCAGCAGATCAGCAGCATGAAGTCGTTCTGGTACGACCGCGCCCAGGTCTCGGTCGACCTGTGCTCCTCCGTCTCGAGCGCCCCGAACTGCGCCGGTGGGCAGGCCAGCGAATCGCAGCGCGAGGCCGTCGAAGCGGCCCTGCAGGGTGCCGTCCTCACGCCGTACATCAACGAGTACGTCTTCGAGGACCAGGACCAGGCCTACGCGAACTTCCAGCAGCAGTTCGCCGGCGACCCGATCGTCTCCTTCGTCGAGCCCGAGTACCTCTCCGAGAGCTTCCTCATCACGCTGACCGACCCCGACCAGGCCGACATCATCATCCAGCAGCTCGAGGGCTACGACGGGGTCGAAGCGGTCACCGACCAGCGGCAGTACCTCGAGAGCATCTTCGAGCTGCTCAACGTCGCGAGCCTCTCCGCCATCGGCATCGCCGTCGTCATGCTCGTCGCGGCCGCCCTGCTCATCGCGACCACGATCCGCCTCTCGGCCATCAGCCGCAGACGCGAGATCGGCATCATGCGTCTTGTCGGCGCCTCGAACCGCTACATCCAGGCGCCCTTCATCCTCGAGGGAATCGTGGCCGCCCTCATCGGCGCAGTCCTCGCGTCGGGGGCGACGCTGGCCATCGCCCACTTCTTCGTGCAGGGCTACCTCGGGCGCCAGCTGCCCTTCGTCTCCCTCATCGGAGTGCCGGAGGCGCTGCTCGCCCTCCCCGTGCTGCTCGTGGTGAGCGTGCTGCTCGCCTGGGCGTCGGCGCGCATCGCGATCAACAAGTACCTCAAGGTCTGACCCGCACGAAACCCGCAGAGTAGACCGATGGACAGCCCGTGTCGTAAGATAGCGGGCTGTCCATCGTCTGCCGTCGAGAGAGGAAGAGGCCATGCCAAAGGAGCAAGGGACAAAGCCTGTCGCGACGAACCGTCGAGCCAGGCACGACTATCTGATCGAGGACACCCTCGAAGCGGGCATCGTGCTCAACGGGACCGAGGTGAAGTCGCTGCGTCAGGGGCGAGCTTCCCTCGTCGATGGATACGCGTACATCGACCGCGGTGAGGCGTGGCTCGACGCCGTGCACATTCCCGAGTACCTCGAGGGCACCTGGAACAACCACGCCCCGCGCCGCAAGCGCAAGCTCCTGCTGCACAAGGAGCAGATCCGCAAGCTCGCGATGAAGACCAAGGAGGGCGGGTACACGCTCGTCCCGCTCACGCTGTACTTCCTGAACGGTCGGGCCAAGGTCGAACTCGCCGTCGCCAAGGGCAAGCGCGAGTTCGACAAGCGCCACGCCCTCCGCGAGCGTCAGGACAAACGCGAGGCCGACAGGGCCGTGGCCTCCCGCAAGTACATGGGGGAGTGACCCCGAAGCTCCTCGAACGACGAGCGGCAACAGCGATGCGGCCCCCGATCCAATGGATCGGGGGCCGCATCGCTGTCCGCGCTTCAGGAGGTCAGCGCACGCTCTCGACGAGCGTCGCGATCGAGCTCTCGTGCGCCGAGAGGAGCGTCTTCAGGCTGCGCGACTGCCAGCCCCGATCGCTCTGCCCGTTGGAGGAAGGATCAGCGCTCCACCAGGCCGTCTGCACGGCCGCATCAGCCGCATCGAACGAGTCGAACATCGCCGTGAACAGCGGTGCCGAGTTCGCGAAGGGCACTGCGCCGACGGTGAGGCTGAGCGTCTCCGAGCGGTACGAGTCGGAAGCCGCCTGCGCCGCATCCGCTGCCTTGCCGAATTCGGTGCTGTAGCTCGTGCACACGTCGCTGAGCTCATCGAGGAAGCACTCGGACGCCGCCAGGTCGGCGATGCCGCGGTAGAAGTCGACGTAGGTCGACTTGATGGAATCGGCGATCTTCGTGCCGATGTTCGGGTCGCTGTAGTCCGGGCAGCCCGTCGACACGTTGCACGGGTAGTACAGGTTGTTCCCGAGGTCGATGTTCTGGCCGTCCGGGATCGTGAAGACGGTGCTGGACAGCGCCGCGAGCTGCGTTCCGAACGTGTTGTAGATCGAGTTGTACTTCGGGAACGCCTCGCAGAACTGCTGCAGGGCGGCGACGTCTGCACTGGCCGTGTCGGCGAAGTTCGCGACGATGTCGCGTCGCTCGCTCAGCCCATCGCTCTCGGTCTGCGCCGCCTTGTACGCCTCGGAGGCGTCTGCGCCCTCTTCGACCGTGAGCGCGGGCACGGTCGAGCTCGCGAGGTCGGTGATCGTCGTCTCGGCTGTCGCCACGTTCCCGCAACGGGTCGAGAAGTCCGACATCTGCGCCGCGGACTGCGAGAAGAAGTCGGTGTTCTCGCCGAGGGATGCGGAGATCGTGACGTTCGCGGCGAGGTCGAGGTTCTCAGTCGTCCAGTCCGCGTAGTGCGCGTCGAGATCGGTCTGGAACGCCGCCGCCAGCTCGTCGCCGCGGTTCACGTTGTTGTTGTGGATGGTCACGGGGATCGCCACGGCCGCGCCCACGAGGACAACAACTCCGATGATCGCAGGGATCAGGATGGCTGGCTTGCGGAACCAGGGCTTCTTCCGCTGGGCGCCGTTGCCGAAGTCGTTCGGGCCACCGGGGCCGCCGCCCTGGAAGCCGCCGCCTCCGTTGTCGCCGAACGCCGGCGCGCCGACAGCCTGGCCGGGTGCTTGACCCGGCGCGTAGGGGGCTGGGGTCTGGTTGTCCGGCGTGCCGTTCCACGCGCCGGCCTGCTGCTGTGCGCCGTAGGCCGCGCCGAAGGCGGGCGCCGCCGCGGCCGACGCGGCGGAGCCGTACGCCGGTGCCTCATTCCCGCCACCGTAGGCGGGCGGGACGTTCTGGTCGCCGAACGCCGGGGCGTCGAAGCCGCCTTGACCTGGGCCTTGCCCCTGGCCGTCTTGGCCAGCGGGTGCGTTCCAGGCTGGTGTCTGCGTCGTCGGTGCGTCCTGTGCCTCCGGGGCAGACTGCCCCCAGACGGGAGCTGACGCCTGCTGGTCCCAGGCTGCGCCGGGCGCCGCTGCGCCCTGGTCGTTCCAAGCACCCTGGTCCTGGGCGGGGGACTGGTCCCAGCTCGGTGCGGCAGGCGCGCCCGAGTCGAGGATCTCGGTCTGGTTGCTGTCGCCGCGTCCGAGAACCGCCGTCTGGTTCCCCTCGCCGAAGCCGAGGACTTCGGTGCTGTTCTGCTCGGGCGGTGCCGTCTCTTCGTGCGAGGAGTCCGCGACGGGGGTCACGGGTGCAGACGGCACGTCCTGCTCGGGGGACTGCGGCCAGGTTGGGGCCGCAGGGGCCTCGTACCCGGTCGCATCCGGGGCAGGCGTGTCGGGCTGCTGCTCAGCGGGTCGGCCGAAGTGGGCGCCGAAACCCTCGTGCCCGGAGGCCGCGTCGGCGTTCCCGGACTGCTCGGTCACCTCTGGCAGGTCCTGCTGCGGTGGTTCACCCGCCTGCGTCTCCTGAGACTCGCCCCCAGACTCCGGGGCGTGTTCGTCGCCGTTCTCGGGCTTCTGCCAATTCGGGCGCCCGAATCCTTCAAAGTCATTGCCGCTCATGGGGTTCAGGTTACTGGTCCTCCCGGGAATCGCCTTCAGGCTTGCCCTGAGCAGCCCAGGACGTGGATTTCTCGGCCGACTTGACGTATGTTTAGGAGCTGCCAGTTCTTCTGGCAGCTGCAACTCAACAGTGCTCATGACGTGGAACGCCGCCGAGGAGACTCGGCTCACGGGGATGATCGGTTTCGACATGACTGGTGAATCGGCGTGAAGCGGGTCGAGGATGCGGGGTTATCTCGTAAACGCCCCTCGCAAAACATAGGTGCTAACGCTAAGCGCACCGACTTCGCCCTCGCTGCTTAAGCGAGTCCGATAGTCCGTCAGCCCGGGGGTGTTCCCGCTCCGGTAGCTGGCGTCATTAAGGGAACTTGCTGTGGTGTTGTGTTTCAGGGCACCACGGGACTTGCACTGGAACTGGGCTCGTCGATCAAGGTGTCTGTCCCCATGATCGGAGCCAAGTAGAACAGTAGACAGACTGCACCCGGAGAAGCCGCGGTTTCGTAGTTGTGGACGGGGGTTCGATTCCCCCCATCTCCACGAAACCCACGTCATGAGCAACGCCCCGACTGCCAGGTCATCGACTCGGCAGCCGGGGCACTGTTGTCTCCGCGGGTGATGCCGCTCAGCTCTCCGGCCACACGCCGGAGCTGCCGCGCCTGTGGCTGCCGACCAGGTGCGTGTCCACGACGCCGATGGCTTCCATGAGCGCGAAGAGGTTGGTCGGTCCGACGAAGCTGAAGCCGCGCGCTTTGAGCTGCTTCGTGAGCCACCTGGACTCCTCGCTGCTGCTCGGGACCTCGGCAACGGTCTCCGGCCTCGGCGTCACCTGCGGCTTCGCGCTCCAGACCAGCTCGTGCAGCGGTTCGCTCTCGCGAAGGGCGATCGTCGCGCGTGCGTTCTTGATGATCGACGAGATCTTCAGGCGGTTGCGGATGACACCCGCGTCGAGCATCAGCCGCTTGACGTCGTCGTCACCGAACTCGGCGACGGCATCGACGTCGAAGCCGCTGAATGCGGCGCGGAGAAGTGGGCGACGCTGCAGAATGAGTCGCCACGAGAGCCCCGATTGGAAGATCTCCAGGCACAGTCGTTCGAACACGCCTCGCTCGTCGGCGATCGGCATGCCCCACTCGGTGTCGTAGTAGTCCATCAGCAGCTGATCCTGGCTCGCCCAGGGCGGGCGGGCCAGCCCATCTTCGCCGATCACGAGCTCCGTCGAGGCACTCGCCGACGGGAGCGCTGCGGTCGGCTTGGTGGATGCTGGCATGGGTCTTTCCTCTCTGGACGCGGAATCCTGCAATCTCCGCGAACCGGGACGGACGCGAACGGCACTGATCGAGAACCTGCTGTGTCGAGAACGGTACCCGGAGCCTCCGACACCCGCCGCGCCTGTCCACAGCCGACCGAGCGGAACAGCTAGCTCCCCGCTGGCACCTGCGAGCCGGTCAGCTCCGCGCCGTCGCTGCTCGCGACCAGACAGGCGAGGTCGCGGTCTCCCTCGGCCCAGCTCGCCTCGCTCGGCACGAGGTGCAGGGCGGTGAGCCCCGCCGTGGCATCGGAGCCGAGCCCGGCGAAATCTGCGGCGCACCGTGCATCGGCCTCGGCAGTCAGAGCCTCCTCGCCGGGGAAGTCCTCGCCCAGCTCCGATGGCGTGACGGACAGCACCTGGTAGAGATGCGGGGTGTCGCAGGCCCCAGCGATCGTGGCGACCGTCTGGTCCGCGTTCGACGAGAAGCAGTCACCGGCAGACAGCTCCGTGATCGGCACCATCCGCGGAGCATCGGGCGAGGCGGCGCAGGCCGTCAGAGCGACTCCCGCGAGGAGCGCGGTCAGGAGCGTTGCAGGGAGTCGGTGAGCCACGCTCCCAGGCTAGCTGGCTGAGCCCGCTGCCGTGCCAGCCGTCGGCTGGCCGTCTACGGGAGTCACGATGCAGAGGACCTCGCGGTCGCCGCCACCCCACGACTCCGCGCTGGGGACGATGCCGGTGTAGTTCCAGCTCGTCAGGAAGGGCTCGGCGCCGATGAATCCGGTGAAGGCTGCCGAGCAGATGTCCTGGAGGGCTGTGTCCACCGCGGCGTCGCCCGGGAAGTCAGCTCCACCCTGCATGTCTTCCGTGTGGTACGCCTCGAAGGTGTGCAGCGAGTCGCAGTTCGGGAACAGCTCGGCGTCGTCGGCACCGGACTCGAGGTCGAAGCAGTCGCCCACCTGAAGATCTTCGATGCCGGTCATCGTCCCTGCGACCGCCGTCGGCGTTGGCGTGGCGGTCTCGCTCTCCGTCGGCGTGGTCGTCGACGACTCCGTCGCCTCTGCGGTGGACGAGGTCGTCACCACCGGGTCCGAGCCGCCACCCGCGAGGGTCGTGACCAGCGTGCATCCGCTGAGCAGGAGGAGGGCGCTGAGCCCAAGGGACGCGCCTGCGGCGCTTCGTACGGCGGCGGTTCGCATCGTTGCTCCTCGTGGGGGTGTACGTGGTCCAGAGCTCCATGCCGCTCCCGGAGTCGCGACTGGACCAGTCTATTGCCGCATTCCCGAAGATCACCACTGAGGCCCCGACCGGCGAAGCGGCCCATGCGGTTCCCGAGAGCGGCGTAGCATGTGCTCCATATGCCACGAGACGCGACTTCCCCCAAGCAGCGGTCAGACGAACAGCTCGATGCGACCTCACCGTCGTCCGCGTCGTCGCCATCCACGCAGGAGGCATCGCGCTGGCCAGCCTTCGCCGTGTGCGCGGCGGTTGCGGTCCTCACGATCCTGGACCTCGCCAAGGTCAACGTGACCCTCGGGCCGATCGAGCACACCCTCGGGGCCGCCTCATCCGACGTGCAGCTCATCGTGGCCGGCTACGTTCTCGCGTTCGGCATCCTCCTCGTCCCCTCGGGCAGGCTCGGCGACCTCTGGAATCGCAAGCGCCTGTTCCTCATCGGCCTCGTCGCGTTCGGACTCGCCTCGCTCGTGTGCGCGCTGAGCGTCACGACGGAGATGCTCATCGGCGGGCGCATCCTGCAGGGATTCGCGGCCGGCATCCTCATGCCCCAGGTGCTCGGACTCATCCAGCAGCTCTTCACGGGGCAGGAGCGAGGCAGGGCCTTCGGCATCTTCGGCGCCATCGTGGGCCTCGGCACGGCGTTCGGGCCGACCATCGGCGGGCTGCTCATCGGCCTCCTCGGGGAAGAGGCGGGCTGGCGCTGGACCTTCGCGATGAACGTTCCCCTTGCGCTCATCGTGCTCCCCTTCGCCTGGCGGCTCCTGCCCTCGAAGCAGGAGGTCGCCCGAGGGCAGACCCTCGACCTCTTCGGCGTCGCCCTTCTGGGCCTGGCCGTGCTCACGACGATGCTGCCCTTCGTCCTCACCTCGGGACGCGACAGCGACAACCCCGCACGGTGGTGGCTGCTCGCACCGGCGGTCGCCCTCTTCGTCGGCTTCATCCTCTGGGAACGGCGCTACCTCCGTCTCGGCAAGACCCCCGTCGTCGACTTCGCGCTCTTCCGCACGCCCTCGTATCGCTACGGGGTGCTCATCACGACGCTCTTCTTCGCGGCCATGCCGGTCGGCTTCCTGCTCGTGACGCTATTCCTCCAGCAGGGACTCGGACATCCGGCCGTGCTGGTCGGAGCAGTCTCGGTGCCATACGCCCTCACGTCCGCC
The DNA here is from genome assembly GCF_002931515.1 of Pseudoclavibacter sp. RFBG4. NCBI lineage: Bacteria > Bacillati > Actinomycetota > Actinomycetes > Micrococcales > Microbacteriaceae > Pseudoclavibacter > Pseudoclavibacter sp. RFBG4. The sequence continues at coordinate 79,561 of NZ_PSYC01000020.1, forward strand.
GTGGTCGCCGCGGTGTCGGGCAAGTGGACGTTCCACCACGGTGCGACGCTCGTCGCTGTCGGCGTCGCCCTCTTCGCGGTGGGCTACGCCGTGGTGCTCGTTGTCACCCAACTGGCTGAACCGGAGCTCTCGCCGTACCTGGTGAGCGCCGCCCTCATCATCTCCGGAGCGGGGGCGGGGCTCGTCATGGGGGCGAACCAGATGCGGATGCTGCTGCACGTTCCCGTCGAGCAGGCCGGCATCGCAGGCTCGTTCGCGCAGGTCGGTCAGCGCCTCGGGAACGCGATGGGGCTCGCGATCGGCAGCTCCGTCTTCTTCGCTGGCGTCGCGGCACTGCAGGTCGCGGGGACGGGCCCGGACACGAGCTCGCCCGTGGTGCAGGAGGCGTACAAGGCGTCCGTCGCGGGCGGGCTCATCGTCGTCATCGGCCTGTCCTGCATCACGCTCGTGGTCGCCATCATCGACCTCGTCGGCCACCGCAGACGCCAGCGCGCTCAGCCAGCCGGGGAGTGAACCGCGCGGGCCGGGACCCGGGCGGAGATCAGCGGGCCGAGATCAGCGGGCCGAGATCAGCGCGCGGCGAGCGCCTTGAGCGCCTGCTCGTGCAGGAGCCCATTCGTGGCGAGGGCGCTCCCGTGCCACGGCCCCTCCTCGCCATCCATGCTCGTGAACGTGCCGCCGGCTTCGACGACGATCGGCACGATCGCGGCCATGTCGTACGGCTGGAGATCGAACTCGCCGGCGACCTCCATCGCGCCTTCGGCGACCAGCATGTACGACCAGACCTCGCCGACCGCGCGCGTGCGCCACACGGCACGGCTGAACTCCAGCAGCTGCGCTGAACGCCCTGCTTCGTCCCAGCCCTTGAGGCTGTTGTAACTGATGGAGGCGCGTTCGAGCTCGTCGACGGCGCTCACCTGGATGCGCCGGTCCGTCGCGACGTCGCTGTCGCTGAGGTCGTCATCGAGGTAAGCGCCCTGGCCTGTCGCGCCCCACCACCGGCGGTTGAGGCCAGGTGCCGAGACGACGCCCACCTCGGGGACGCCATCGATGACGAGGGAGATGAGCGTCGCCCAGATCGGGATTCCGCGCATGAAGTTCGCCGTGCCGTCGATCGGGTCGATGATCCACTGTCGGCGGGAGGTGCCGTGCGAGCCGTACTCCTCGCCCAGGATGGCGTCGCTCGGGCGGGTCTCCGCGAGACGCGAGCGCAGCGCCTGCTCGACAGCGCGGTCCGCGTCCGTCACCGGCGTGCGGTCCTCTTTCTCGTACACCCCGAGCGAGCGAGAGTTGAAGTGCTTCATCGAGATCGCGTCGGCGATGTCGGCGAGCTCTCTCGCGAGGCGAAGGTCGGAGGAGAGCGGATGCAGGAGTTCGGTGGCCACCAGCTCAGCCTAGGCCAGCCCGGTGATCAGTAGGCGGTGTCCGCCGCCTGATCGAGGGAGAGGAACAGCCGTCGCAAAGAGTCGAGCCTGGCGATTCCCGCCTCGTCGAGCTCCCCGTCGCGCACGGCGTCGTCGAGCGCGCAGTCCGGGGCGTCGGCCCGGTGCGTGCAGCCTCGAGGGCATTCCTCGGCGATCGCGGAGAGCTCGGTGAAGCCCTGCAGCACGTTGTCGCGGTTCACGTGTCCGAGGCCGAAGGAACGGACGCCAGGGGTGTCGATGATCCAGCCCGTGTGCCCGTCCGAGTCCTCGACGCGGACCGCGAGCGTGGAAGAGGACGTGTGCCGACCACGACCGGTGACCGCGTTCACGACACCCGTCTCTCGAAGCGTGCCAGGCACGAGGGCGTTGACGAGGGTCGACTTGCCGACGCCGGAGTGGCCGACGGCCACGGTCGTGTGCCCGCTGAGGGCTGCGCGGAGCTCGTCGATGGGTTCTCCGCCGGGACGCGACTCGAAGACCTTCACGCCGAGGGGCTCGACGAGCGCACGGAGCTCATCCGCCGGCGCCACGTCGGTCTTCGTCAGCACGAGGAGCGGTTGGATGCCGGCGTCGAGCGCAGCGACGAGGTAGCGGTCGATGAGTCGAGGCCGCGGCTCGGGCTGGGCCGTCGCGGCGACGATGAGCATCTGATCGGCATTCGCGACGATGACGCGCTCCACCTGATCGGTATCGTCGGCGCTGCGTCGGAGCAGCGTCTTGCGCTCGCAGATGCGGACGATGCGGGAGAGGCTGCCGGTGTCGCCGGTCGTGTCGCCGACGAGGTCGACGAGGTCGCCCGTCACGATCGCCGTGCGGCCGATCTCTCGCGCCTTCGCGGCGGTGACCGTGCGTTCCTCTGGCGTCCCCTCGTCGAGGAGCACCGTGTAGCGGCCACGGTCGACGGTGACGACGCGCCCCGTCACCGCATCGCTGTGCTTCGGGCGCTGCTTCGACCTGGGCTTGTTCGCCTTGGGGTTCGGACGGACACGGATGTCCTCCTCGTCCCAGTCGCCGTAGGCGTCGAACGCATCGCCGAGTGAGCGGGACACGGTCAGATGGCGAAGGCCGCGAGGTCGACGCTGCCGTCGTCCTCGCCCTCATCCGGGTCGCTGTGGGTGCCTTGGTCGAGCATGTCCTGCCAGAGCTGCACGAACTGGGGCAGGGTCTTGTTCGTCGCGTGGATGTCGTCGACTGTGACTCCCGCGATGGCGAGACCCACGATGGCGCCCGACGTGGCCATGCGGTGGTCCTCGTAGCTTCGCCATTCGTGCGCCGTGCGCGCTCCTGGAACGATCTCGAGGCCGTCTTCGAGCTCCGTGACCTCGCAGCCGATGCCGCGCAGCTCCGCCGCGATGGCCGCGACCCGGTCGGTCTCGTGACCGCGGAGGTGCGCGATTCCCGTGATGCGGCTCGTGGTCGTGCACAGCCCGCACAGCGCTGCGAGGTTCGGGGCGAGCTCTCCGGCCTCGGAGAGATCCAGGTCGACACCTGGCACCTCGGCTCCCTCGGCGATGCCGCGCTCGACCGAGCAGGTGAGCACGCCGTCCTCGACCGAGATGCGCGCGCCGAACAAGGGGAGGAGATGCTGGAGGTGCGAACCGACCTGCGTGGTCGACTCCGGCCAGTCCTCGATCGAGACGCTGCCGCCGGCGACGATCGCGGCGATCAGGAACGGCTCTGCGTTGGAGAGGTCCGGCTCGATCGTCAGCTCGCGCCCGTCGATGGTGCCTGGCTCGGCACGCCAGGTGCCTGGCGTCGAGTCGTCGATGTCGACGCCGCGCTCGCGCAGCGCCGCCAGCGTCATGTCGATGTGCGGCTGGCTCGGAACCCGGTCGCCGGAGTGGATGAGCGTGAGCCCGTCCGTGAAGCGCGCGCCCGCCATGAGCAGTCCGGAAACGAACTGGCTGGAGGCTCCCGCGTCGATCGTGATCTCGCCGCCGGCGACCTCGCCGGTGCCGTAGAGCGAGAAGGGCAGGCCGCCCCTGCCGTCGTCGCGCACTTCCACGCCGAGCGCCTTGAGCGCATCCACCGTGCCCTTCATCGGGCGTCGGCGTGCGGCCTCATCGCCGTCGAAAGCCACCGGGCCGAGCGCGAGGGATGCGAGCGGGGGAACGAACCGCATGACCGTGCCCGCGAGACCACAGTCGATCGAGACGCCGCCTTCGAGCTCACCGGGCGTGATCTCGAGATCGTTCCCGAACCGCCCGTCGCCTGGCACCTCGGTGATCTGGGTGCCGAGCTGCCGAAGCGCGTCGATCATGAGCTCCGTGTCCCTGGCCCAGAGCGGATGCCGGAGCTTCGATGGCCCCTCCGCAAGCGCCGAGAGCACGAGCTCGCGATTCGTGAGGCTCTTCGACCCGGGGATCTGCAGGCGCGCGTCGATCGGCGAAGTCGCCGTCGGAGCCTCCCACGGACCGTCGCCGAGGGTCAGCGGCTCGCTGCCCTCGTCATCTCGGTACAGGTCAAAGCGTGGTCCGGAATAGCCAAAGATCTCCATTGGTTGACAACGATACCGCCACACACGCGCGCACCACCCGGAAATGCGTTTCCACCCGACATCGAAGAGGAGGGCAGCCCTTGCCGACAACGCTCGCGCCGCCGAGGCGTCAAGCCGCTGAGCGGCGCACGGCAGTACACTCACGCGTAATGAGTGAGCAGAAGTCGCCTCAGGCGACCCCAGACCAGGACGAACTCCGGCAGCTGTTCGAGGAGCAGGCGCTGCAGTACATCGACCAGTTGTACGCGGCGGCCATGCGCATGACTCGGAACCCCGCGGATGCGCAGGATCTCGTGCAGGAGACCTTCGTGAAGGCCTTCGTCGCGTTCGCTCGCTTCGAGCAGGGCACGAACCTCAAGGCGTGGCTGTACCGCATCCTCACGAACCTCTTCATCAACTCGTACCGCAAGAAGCAGCGGGAACCGTACGCGAATGCGTTGGAGGACCTCGAGGACTGGCAGCTGGGCGGCGCCGAGTCGGCGACCGCGCAGACGTCGTCGCGGTCGGCTGAGGCCGAGGCGATCGACCACCTTCCCGATTCGACGGTGAAGGACGCCCTCCAGGCGATCCCGGAGGACTTCCGCCTCGCGGTCTTCCTCGCGGATGTGGAGGGCTTCTCCTACAAGGAGATCGCAGACATCATGAAGACCCCCGTCGGCACCGTCATGTCGCGGCTCCACCGCGGCAGGCGTCTGCTTCGCGATCGCCTCACCGGCTACGCGAGGGAGAACGGCATCATTCCGCCCTTGGACGGGGACGAGCAGGAAACAGGGAGCAAGAAATGACCGATTGCGGTTGCGAGAAAGCGAAGGACGCCCTCGAGGAGTACCTGCGCAACGAGCTCGCGAGTACGGATGCGAGCGACATTCGCGAGCACCTCGAGCACTGCAAGGACTGCGAGAGCGAGCTGCACGTGAACCGCTCGCTCATGGAGGTCGTGCAGCGAGCCTGCAAGGAACGCGCTCCGGAGGAACTGCGGCTGCACGTGCTCGACCAGCTCCGCAGTATCCAGCGTTCGCACGGCACGCCCGTCGCGAACTGAGCCGAGCAGCACCGAGACGCCCGCGCTGCAGATGACTGCGGACCCGAACGATGACGCCTGGCGCGCCCTGTCGGAGCGCGTCCGCGAAGTGGCAGCTGAACTGGACGCGCGGGCTGCCAGGCGTGAGACGCTCGGCGAGCTCGTCGAGCGCCGTCCGGTGCTCGGGATCCGTCGGGGGCCCGTCATGCGACGCGTGTCCAGCGTCTGGCGCCTGCGCGAGTTGCTGCTGGACCACCAAGGCGGGCTGTACCGGGTCGGTTCGGTCATTCGCGTCGCCAAGCAGCCCGACCACTACAGCGAGCAGTCGGCTCTCGCCGCCGAGCGCCGCCGCGTCCAGCTGGCCGCGCTGCGCTCGGGTTTCGAGGTGGGCGAGACCGTCAACTACGGCGCGACGCCGATCCAGCTCTCCGACGGCCTGGGTGTCGACGCGCACCCTGGGCTGGAGGTCGTCGGCGGCGAAGTCGTGCTGCACTGGGGTGCCGTGCCCGGCGCCCAGGCGGGTCTCGGCGCCGGCAGCTCGAGCGCGCTCGCCGCGTACCTCGACGACGCCGTGGCGCTCCTCACCGGTCGTTAGCCGCACACGCGCAAATACACGCACACGACGAAGACGCCCGCTCGATTGCTCGGAGCGGGCGTCTTCGTCGTGCAGACGAGGCGCGCAGCCTACTCGGCGAGAACGCCTTCGATGAGCTCAGCCTGCTGGCGCTGGTGAGCCTTCATGGTGCCCACGGAAGGCGCCGAGGACTCCGGTCGTGTGACGGCTCGGATCGTGCGCCCTTCGAGCATGGGGGCGAGATGCGTGCGGATGAACGGCCACGCTCCCTGGTTCTCCGGCTCGTCCTGCGCGTAGACGATCTCCGCGTTCGGGTACTCGGCGAGGAGGCGGTTGATCTCTTCGCCTGGCATCGGGTAGAACTGCTCGAGACGCACGAGCGCGACGCTCGTGTCCTCGCGCTTGTCGAGCTCCGCGCGCAGGTCGTAGTGCAGCTTGCCAGCGTGCAGCACGACGCGGCGCACGGCCGCCTTGTCCGTGATCCGCTCGTCGTCGAGGACGGGGCGGAACGAGCCGTTCGTGAAGTCCTCGACCGGCGAGACTGCGCTGCGAAGACGCAGCATCGACTTCGGCGTGAAGATCACGAGCGGCTTGCGGGGACGCGCGTACGCCTGGCGGCGCAGCAGGTGGAAGTGCGACGCCGGCGTCGACGGCATCGCGACCGTCATGTTCTCTTCCGCGGCGAGCGTCAGGAAGCGCTCGATGCGGGCCGACGAGTGGTCGGGGCCCTGGCCCTCGTAGCCGTGGGGGAGCAGCAGCACGACGCTCGAGCGCTGGTTCCACTTCTGCTCGGACGCCGAGATGAACTCGTCGATGATGGTCTGCGCGCCGTTGACGAAGTCACCGAACTGCGCTTCCCAGAGCACGAGCGCGTCTGGTCGCTCGACCGAGTATCCGTACTCGAAGCCCAGCACCGCGTACTCGCTGAGGAAAGAGTCGTAGATCGAGATCGGTGCCTGGTTGTCGCTGAGGTTCGACAGCGGCAGCCAGTTCTGGCCGTTGAGGCGATCGTGGAAGAGCGCGTGGCGCTGCACGAACGTGCCGCGACGCGAGTCCTGGCCCGACATGCGCACCGGCGTGCCCTCCATGAGGAGCGAGCCGAGCGCGAGGAGCTCGCCGAATGCCCAGTCGATGCCACCGTCTCGGCTCATCTGCTCCCGCTTGGAGAGCACCGCCTTGAGCTTGGTGTGCACCGAGAAGCCCTCTGGCGGGTTCCCGTGCGCGTCGCCGATGATCTCGACGACCTCGCGTGCGACGGCGGTCGAGTCCGGCTCGGAGCGGTGGTTCTCCTCGCGAGAGCCGACGGCCGAGAGCTCGGCCGCGGAGATGGGCGTCGACTGCGTCTGCGCCTGGTGGGTCTCCGCGAAGGCGCGCTCGAGGCGGTCGTGGAAGTCCTTCTGCGCCGCGTCGAACTCGTCCTGTGTGATGTCACCACGGCCGACGAGGGCCTCCGCGTAGAGCTTGCGGACGGAGCGCTTCGCCTCGATGAGGTTGTACATGAGCGGCTGCGTCATCGACGGGTCGTCGCCCTCGTTGTGGCCACGGCGACGGTACGAGATGAGGTCGATGACGACATCGCGCTTGAAGCGCTGGCGGTAGGCGAACGCGAGCTCGGCGACGCGAGCCACCGATTCGGGGTCGTCGCCGTTCACGTGGAAGACGGGAGCCGAGATGGCCTTCGCGACGTCGGTCGAGTACATCGACGAGCGGGCGTCGCGCGGGGTGGTCGTGAAGCCGACCTGGTTGTTGATGTTCACGTGGATCGTGCCACCCGTGCGGTAGGCGCGGAGCTGCGACATCTGCATCGTCTCGTAGACGACACCCTGGCCGGCCATCGCCGCGTCACCGTGGATGAGGATCGGCAGCACGGCGTCGCGGCCGTCGGACTTGCGGTCGATCTTGCCGCGCACGATGCCCTCGAGCACGCCGTTCACGGCCTCGAGGTGCGAGGGGTTGGCGGCGAGGTAGACGGGGATGGTCGCGCCGGATGCCGCCGTGAAGGTTCCCTCGATGCCGAGGTGGTACTTCACGTCGCCGGAGTTGCCGCGTCCGGAACTGGACTGCACGCCCTCGAACTCGCGGAAGATCTGCCCGTAGGTCTTCCCCGCGATGTTCGTGAGGACATTGAGGCGACCACGGTGGGCCATGCCGATGGCGACCTCGTCGAGGTCTTCCTCCGCTGCACCCTGGATGATCGTGTCGAGCAGCGAGATGACCGACTCGGATCCCTCGAGCGAGAAGCGCTTCTGGCCGACGTACTTCGTCTGCAGGAAGGTCTCGAACGCCTCAGCCTCGTTGAGCTTGTTGAGGATGCGCATCTGCTCTTCGTGCGTGGGCTTCGTGTACGGGTGCTCCAGCTCGTCCTGGAACCAGGCGCGCTGCTCCGGGTCCTGGATGTGCATGTACTCGATGCCGATCGTGCGGCAGTAGGAGTCGCGCAGGATGCCGAGGATGTCGCGGAGCTTGAGCATCCGCTGGCTGCCGCCGAAGCCGTCCGCGACGAACTCGCGCTCGAGGTCCCAGAACGTGAGTCCGTGATTCTCGATCTCGAGGTCGGGGTGCGTGCGCTGCACGTACTGCAGCGGGTCGATGTCCGCCATCATGTGGCCGCGGACGCGGTACATGTTGATGAGCTGCTGCACGCGGGCCGTCTTGTTGATGGAGGCGGCGAGGTCGACGTGCACGTCCTGGGACCACACGACGGGCTTGTACGGGATGCGCAGCGAGGCGAAGATCTCCTCGTAGAAGTTGTGCTTGCCCGTGAGGTGCTCGTGCACGATCTTGAGGAACTCGCCGGAGCCGGCGCCCTGGATGACCCGGTGGTCGTAGGTGCTCGAGATGGTGAGGCGCTTCGAGATGGCGAGGTCGTCGAGGACGTGCTGCGCCATGCCCTGGTAGGGAGCCGGGTAGTCGAGGGCGCCGGCACCGATGATGGCGCCCTGCCCCTTCATGAGCCTCGGGACGGACTGCAGTGTTCCCATGCCGCCGGGGTTCGTGAGCGAGATGGTGGTGCCCGCGTAGTCGTCTCCGCTGAGCTTGTTCTGGCGTCCGCGCTTGATGAGCTCCTCGTACGCTCCGAGGAACTCGCGGAAGTTGAGGGTCTCGGCCTGCTTGATGCTCGGCACGACCAGGGCGCGGGTTCCGTCGGGCTTCGGCACGTCGATCGCGATGCCGAGGTTGACGTGCGCTGGCTCGATGGCGGATGGCTTGCCGTCGATCTCGTCGTAGTAGACGTTCATGCTCGGGAACTTGATGAGCGCCTTCACGAGCGCCCAGCCGATGAGGTGCGTGAACGAGACCTTGCCACCGCGGGTCCGCCGGAGGTGGTTGTTGATCACGATGCGGTTGTCGATCATGAGCTTCGCGGGGATCTCGCGGTAGCTCGTGGCCGTCGGCACCTGCAGCGAGATGTCCATGTTCTTGGCGATGGCCTTCGCCATGCCCTTGAGCGGCGACACGATGTTCTCGCGCGACGGGGCCTTCTCCTTGTCAGCGGCGGGTGCATCCGCTGGGATGAGCTTCTCCTGAGGGGCTGCTGCAGTCGTCTTCGCCTGCTTGCGAGCCTCACCGTCGGCCGCTGGCTTCTTCGCCTCGGCCGCGGGAGCCGGAGCCGCCTTGGCGGGCTGAGCCGCTGGCGCCGTCTTCGCGGGAGCAGCGCCCTGCTGCTTCGCGTACTGCTCGAGCGTCGGCCACCAGGCCTCGTCTACGCTCTTCGGGTCCTTGACGTACTTTTCGTACATCTCCTCGACGAGCCAGTCATTGGCTCCGAAATCGGACTTTGCTTCGTCTGTACCCGCACTGGTCAAATGACTCGCCACCTGAGTTCGTCTCGCGTTCGTCTAGTGATGCGGGACGCGCCGAATCTGGGCGGCGACCCCATCGAGTGACAAGCCTAACGCCCTTGGCGAGCGCTCTGTGCGAAAGTGGGGTGAGGAGGGGGCTCCGCAAAGTAATCTGGAGGCCATGCACTTCTCTGGTCCTGCCCCTCACCACGAGCTCACCTACTCCGATGTGTTCCTCATTCCGAGTCGTTCCGACGTGGGCTCGAGACTCAACGTCTCGCTCGCCCCGGACGACGGGACCGGCATGACGATTCCGCTGGTCGCCTCGAACATGAACGCGGTCACCGGGCCCCGCATGGCAGCCGCCATAGCGCGCCGCGGCGGGCTCGGAGTCCTTCCCCAGGACATGTCTCTGGAGGAGCTGCAAGCCGCCATCCGCTGGGTGAAGTCGCAGGATCCGGTGCTGGACACTCCGTTCACGGCGAAGGGCGAGGCGACGGTCGGCGACGTGCTCGAGCTCGTGCCGCCGGTGGCCGGCTTCGGCGTCTCGGTACTCGATCCCACCGGAGACGTGCTGGGAGTCCTGCAGGCCTCGACCCTCGCGCGTGTCCCGAGCGACGCCGTGCTCGCCGACCTCAGCCACCACTTCGTCGACGAGATCCCCGTCTCGCTCGCGCGCGACTCGCGCGCGGTCTTCAACTCGTTCGCCGAGACCGGGTCGAACTTCGCCCCGGTCCGGACCGAGGCCGGCGAGGTCGCGACGGTCACCTCGGGCGGCGCCCTCCGCAGCACGATCTACCGCCCTGCGCTCGATTCGCAGGGACGCCTGCGTGTCGCGGTCGCCGTCGGCGTGTCGCGCAACGCGCTCGAGCGTGCTCGGGCACTCGTGGAAGCCGGTGCCGACGTCCTCGTGCTCGACACGGCGCACGGCCACCAGGGGAGCATGCTGCGCGCCATCGAGGCGGTCCGCGGCGCGGAGCTCGGCGTTCCCATCGTCGCCGGGAACGTGGTGAGCGGAAGCGGAGTCCACGACCTCGTGTCGGCCGGGGCGAGCATCATCAAGGTCGGCGTCGGACCGGGTGCGATGTGCACGACCCGCATGATGACGGCCGTGGGGCGTCCGCAGTTCTCGGCCGTGCTGGAGACCTCGGAGACGGCGCACGCGCTCGGGGCACGCGTCTGGGCGGATGGGGGAGTGCGCTACCCGCGCGACGTCGCGCTCGCGCTCGCCGCGGGAGGCTCCGCCGTCATGATCGGCTCGTGGTTCGCCGGCACCGTCGAAGCGCCTGGCACGGTGCGGACGGACGAGTCGGGCAATTGGTTCAAGGAGTCGTTCGGCATGGCGTCGACCAAGGCCGTCGAGGCTCGGTTCGGCGACCTCGAGCCCTACGAGCGCGCCCGCAAGCTGCTCTTCGCGGAAGGGATCTCGTCCTCGAAGATCATGCTCGACCCGAAGCGTCCAGGTCTCGACGACCTGATCGACATGATCACGACGGGCGTTCGCTCGTCCTTCACCTACGCGGGCGCCGACTCGCTGCCCGAGTTCCGCCAGCGCGCGAAGGTCGGCATCCAGTCGGCCGCCGGCTACGAAGAGGGCAAGGCCCTCCCGGTGTCCTGGTAGTCGCGGTCGCGTGAGGGTGGTCTTCGCTATACTTCGTGGCAACTATGGACGATGACCATCCTCCGCGATCCGCACCCTCACGCGCCGCAGCTCTGCCTGCGCTGAGCGTTTCCTCCTCTCCGGCTCGGCATCCCCGAACCGTCCCCGTATCGAGGGGTGAGGGTTCGTGAACGAGTGGGTCATGCTCGGCATCGGCGTCCTTTTGACCGTGGGGACCGGCGTCTTCGTCGGGTCGGAGTTCGCGCTCGTCAACCTCGACCGCAACGACCTCGAGAAGCGTCGGGAACGCGGGGAGAAGCGCCTCACCCCGACCATCAACGCGCTCAAGCACACGTCGACGCACCTCTCGAGCGCGCAGCTCGGCATCACGCTGACGACCCTCCTCACCGGCTACACGATGGAGCCGGCCATCTCGTCGCTGCTCTCGTCGCCGCTCGGCGCCGTGGGGCTGCCGGAGGACGCCGTGCGCCCCGTCGGCGCCGTGCTCGCGATCGTGATCGCCACGGGGCTCTCGATGGTCATGGGAGAGCTGATCCCGAAGAACTTCGCGCTGGCCGTGCCGCGCGCGACGGCGAAGTTCCTCATCCCGCTGCAGGTCGCGTTCACGACCGTCTTCCGGCCCGCCGTCGCGGTGCTCAACGGAAGCGCCAACGGCCTCATCCGGGCTCTCGGCATCGAGCCAAAGGAGGAGCTCTCCGGCGCCCGCACGGCGGAGGAGCTCTCGAGTCTCGTTCGCCGCTCCGCGCTCGTCGGGCTGCTCGAAGGGGAGCGGGCGGTGCTCTTGAGTCGCACGCTGCGATTCTCCGACCACATCGCGGCGGACGTCATGACGCCCAGGCCGCGTGTGCAGTCGATCGCGGTCGACGCGCCGGTCCAGGACCTCATCGACCTCGCGAAGTCGACGGGCCACTCCCGATTCCCGGTGACCGGTGAGGACATCGACGAGATCGTCGGCGTCGCACACCTGAAGAACGCCGTCTCGCTGCCGCTCGACCGCCGCCGTTCCGTGCCGGTCGGCGCGATCAAGACGGATGCGCTGCTCGTGCCGGAGACGCTGGGGCTCGATGCTCTGCTCGCGGAGCTCCGCTCGGGCGGATTCCAGCTCGCAGTCGTCCTCGACGAGTACGGCGGCACGAACGGAGTCGTCACCCTCGAGGATCTCGTGGAGGAGATCGTCGGCGAGCTCGTCGACGAGCACGACCGAGCGCATCTCGACGTCGTGCGCGCCAAGGGCCGCACCACGTTCGACGGGATGCTCCGGCCGGACGAGGTTCGGGACCGCCTGAACATCGAGCTCGACGACGACGGGCCCTTCGAGACCGTCGCTGGCTTCATGATGAACGCGCTGGAGCGCATCCCCGCGGTCGGCGACGAGGTGCAGGTTCCCGTCGGCACGTTCCGCGTCGAGCGGATGGAGGGTCGCCGGGTCGATCGCGTCGCGTTCACACCGAACGAGTCGTACGAGTCGAGGGAGGCGCTCATGCAGCGCCTCGCCGACAAGCACGCCGAGAAGGAGAACCGTGGCTGAGTACTGGTCTGGACTCGCCTGGCTCGTGGTCCTCCTCGCCGCGAACGCCTTCTTCGTCGGCGCGGAGTTCGCCGTCATCTCCGCGAAGCGATCGCAGATCGAGCCCCGAGCCGAGCGCGGCAGCAAGGCCGCCCAGCAGACGCTCTATGCGATGGAGCACGCGACCGGCATGCTCGCGACGAGCCAGCTCGGCATCACCGTCTGCTCGCTGCTGATCCTCAACGTCTCGGAACCGGCGCTGCATCACCTGCTCGAGATCCCGCTCTCCGCGACGGGGCTCGGCGAGGAGATGATCTCGACGATCGCGTTCGTCATCGCGCTCATCGTCGTCTCGTACCTGCACGTCGTGCTCGGCGAGATGGTCCCGAAGAACATCTCCTTCTCGGTGCCTGACCGCGCGGCGCTCCTGCTCGCCCCGCCGCTCGTGTTCTTCTCGCGGCTCTTCGCACCGGTCATCTGCGCGCTGAACGGCATCGCCAACACGACGCTGCGCCTGTTCGGCGTCGAGCCGAAGGCCGAGACGACGAGTGCGTTCACCTTCGACGAGGTCGCGGGCATCGTCGAGCAGTCCAAGCGCGAGGGGGTGCTCATGGATCGTGCCGGCACGCTCTCGAACACCTTCGAGTTCACGGCGAAGAAGGTCGCCGCGGTCGCGATCGCGGGCGAGCAGCTCGTGGTGCTGCCGCCGGACGCGACGCCGGAGATGCTGCAGCGCGCGGTCTCCGAGCACGGGTACTCGCGCTACATCATCCTGGACGAGGAGGGCGAATTCTCCGGCTACGTGCACCTGAAGGACGTGCTCGACCTCGACAAGCCGGACGAGTTCGACCAGCCCATCCCGGTCAAGCGCATCCGCTCGCTCGACTCGATGCACGACGAGGCCGACCTCGAGGACGCGCTCGCCACGATGCGGCGCACCGGGAGCCACCTGGCGCGGGTCCTCGACCGAGAGGGCAATACGCTCGGCGTGCTGTTCCTCGAGGACATCATCGAGGAGCTCGTCGGCGAGATCCGGGACGCGACTGCTCGCCACTGATCGCCGGTCTCCTCGCCGGAGCGCGGTGGCGACTTGGCGTGTCGTCGAAGAGCGACCAGTATGGCCGGGTGAGGGAATTCGATGCTCAGGATGCCGCGGCCAGCGTCTTCGCGCCGCGCGAGGACGACCACAAGTACCGCCGGGGTGTCACGGCGTTCGTGACGGGCTCCACGCACTACCCGGGCGCCGCCGTCCTGGGGACGAGGGCAGCCCTCGCGACCGGGATCGGGATGGTGCGCTACGCCGGGGGCGAGGCGGAGACCAAGGCGGTGCTGTGGCAGAGTCCGGAGGTCGTCGCCGATCTCGCGTCGTTCGATGCGCTTGTCGTCGGGTCCGGAGTGGATCCGAAGGACGTGCGGCGCACCAGCGAGGCGCGTGAAGCGCTCGACCGGGCCCGGGAGCTCGACGCGACGGTCATCGCCGACTCCGGCGCGCTCGGGCAGATCGCCAAGCGCGTGCTGGGAGGCCACCACGTGCGCCGATGCATCCTGACGCCCCACGCGGCCGAGCTCGCCGCCCTCATCACGAAGCTCGAGGACACCGAGGTGCATGCCACTGACGTCATCAAGGAGCCGGAGCAGGCCGTTCGCCTCGTGACCGATCGTCTCGGCTGCACGCTCGTGCTCAAGGGGCACCGCACCTACATCGCGGGGGACGGTCCGACGATCGTCGTGGATGCTCCTGGAGCGTGGCTCGCCACGGCTGGGACCGGCGATGTGCTGGCCGGGGCCATGGGTGCGCTGAGCGCCGTCGCCTCGAAGCGCGACGTGGCCGAGCAGCCGGAGCCGCAGCACCTCGCGGCGGCGGCCGTCTGGCTGCACGCGCGAGCCGGCTGGCTCGCGTCGCAGCTGAACGCAGGAAACTCGGAGGCGGCTTCCGCGCTGCTTTCCCCCATCGACGAGCTCACGAGGTTCGGTCCTGGTGCGCCGATCAGGGCGAGCGACGCGACTGCCGCGTTGCCGCGCCTCGTCGGAGCGCTCGTGGCGTCCAAGCTGCGCGCCTGACCTGGGGTAGCTTGTCCCGCATGACTTCGTCGTGGATCGCCCGTCACTGGCCGGGCCCTCTCTCGATCGTGACGCTCTGGCTTGCCTTCGCGGGCGTCCACTACGTGCTGATCCTCGTTAACCTCTACTCGCTCTCGAACCCAATGGGCGACGTGTTCCAGGTCTACCGCGGGTGGGTCGACCAGGCCCAGCTGGGGCAGGTGCCCGGCATCGATACGACCTTCGTGTACCCGCTGCCCTCGCTCCTGCCGATGCTGGTGGCGGACGCGGTCGGGGGGCAGGCGAACTACGGCTTGGGCTGGCTGCTGGTGGTCGCGGCCGGCAACGCCGTCGCGTTCGCGGCACTGACGCTCTGGCGTCCCTCGTCTCGCGACGCCAGGCTGCGGCAGATCGCCGCCTGGTGGTGGCTCGTGCTCATGGCCCTGCTCGGACCGGTGGCGCTCGGCCGCATCGATGCGGTGAGCGTGCCGATCGCGATCCTCGCGCTGCTGGCGCTTCGGCGTCGTCCCGAGATCGCGGGAGCCCTGCTCACGTTCGGCGCGTGGCTGAAGATCTGGCCAGCTGCCGTGTTCGCGGCGGCCTTCATCGTGCTGCGCCACCGGCTCTGGCTCGTTGCGGGTGCCGTCGTCGTTTGCGCTGCCGTGCTCATCCCCGCCCTCGCGCTCGGTGGCGGGTCGAACGTGTTCTCCTTCGTGACCGAGCAGACGGGGCGAGGGCTGCAGGTCGAGGCGGTCGCCGCGACCGTGCCCATGTGGCTCGCGTCGATGCAGGTGCCTGGCTACGACGCCTACTACTCGATGGAGATCCTGACCTTCCAGGTCGACGGTCCCGGCACGGAGTTCGTGAGCGCTCTGCTCACGCCGGTGCTGGGCCTGGCCGTGCTCGGCGTGGTGCTGCTCGCACTTATCTCCAAACGTCGCGGCATGCCGTTCACGCGCCTGTTCCCAGCCCTATCGCTCGCGCTGGTGCTCTCGTTCATCGTCTTCAACAAGGTCGGCTCGCCGCAGTTCATCACGTGGCTCGCGCCGGTCATCGTGTTCGGGCTCATCGTCGACATCAGGCGCTTCGCGCTGCCAGCCGGAATCGCCCTCTGCATCGCCTGGCTCACGCAGATCATCTATCCAGGCAACTACAACTTCGTGACCGACGCCCACTCCGCCGGCGTCGCGCTCCTCGCGGGTCGCAACGGGCTGCTGGTCGTGCTGCTCGTCTGGGCGCTCTGGGCGATGTGGCCGCGCAGCAGGCGGGCCGTGCGCGGAGTTCCGAGCGACAGCTCGGGGGCTCGCACCTCGGCGAGCTCAGCCGTTCGCGAGCATGGAGCGGATGGCGTCGCCGACGTGGTGGATCTCGAGCAGGAACCCGTCGTGGCCGAAGTTCGACCTGATCGTGACGGCTCTGTCGCCTGAGTAGCTGTTCTGCACGCCTGCGGCGATGCGGTGCTGCGTCTCGGGCGGGAAGAGCACGTCCGTCGAGATGCCGATGACCATGGTGGATGCGGTGACGCGCGCGAGCGCAGCATCGAGGCCTCCGCGGTCGCGGCCGACGTTGTGCGAGCTCATGGCCGTCAGCAGCGTGATGTAGCTGTTGGCGTCGAAGCGACGCGTGAAGCGGTTGCCGTGGAAGTCGAGGTAGGACTCGACGGCGTAGCGCCCTTCGTCCTGCTCCGGGCTGAGGTTGGACTGCCAGCTGCGTCCGAAGCGGTCGTCGAGCTCGGTGCCCGACCGGTAGTTGAGCATGGCGAGGCGCCGGGCGAGGGCGAGGCCGCGGTGCGGCCCGAAGCCGGCGGGCTCGTCCGCGTAGTCGCCGCCGTTGAAGTTCGGATCGAGCCTGATGGCATCGATCTGCAGGGTGTTCTGCGCGATGGTCTGCGCGTCGGACGCCGCGGGGGCACTCATCACGACGAGCCGCTGTGTGCGGTCGGGGTACATGATGCCCCACTCGAGCGCGTGCATGCCGCCCATGGAGCCGCCGATGACGGCCGCGAACGAGGCGATGCCGAGTTCATCCGCGAGCAGCGCCTGCGCTCGCACCTGGTCGCGGATCGTGAGCACCGGGAAGGAGGATCCGTACGCGTTCCCGCGAGCATCGAGGCTCGCCGGTCCCGTCGAGCCCTGGCATCCGCCGAGCATGTTGGGGGCGATCACGAAGTAGCGGTCCGTGTCGAGAGGCGCCCCGGGACCGACGATGCCCGGCCACCAGCCCGCGGTCGGATGCCCGGGCCCGAGCGGCCCCTCCACGTGCGAGTCGCCGGTGAGCGCGTGGAGCACGAGGATCGCGTTCGAGCGGTCGGCGTTGAGCGTGCCCCACGTCTCGTAGGCGAGCCGGATGAGCGGGAGCTCGCCGCCGTGCTCGGGGCTGAACGCCCCGAGCCAGGCGAACTGGCGGTGGCCGACGTCGTCGCCGTCGCGCCACGCGCCCGAGGCGGGCGGCCTCAGCGAGACCGCCCGCAATTCGTCGTTCGGAATTCTGCCGCTCGGCGGCGAGATGCCGTGATCTGTCCAGTCCATCAGCGCCAGGCTAGCGGCTACCCCGCGCCTAGGCGCGAAGCGAGTCGAGGGCCTGCGAGAGGTCCGCGATGAGGTCGTCGACGTTCTCGAGGCCGACCGAGAGGCGCACGAGTCCGGGGTTGATGCCGGATGCGAGGAGCTGCTCTGGGGTGAGCTGCGAGTGCGTCGTCGACGGCGGGTGGACGATGAGGCTGCGCACGTCGCCGATGTTCGCGAGGTGGCTGAAGAGCTGCACGCGCTCGACGAGCTTGCGGCCAGCTTCGACGCCGCCGCGGAGCTCGAACGACAGGATGGCACCTGCGCCGTTCGGTGCGTAGCGCTTCGCCAGGGCATTCCAGGGGCTCGTCTCGAGGCCCGCGTAGTTGACGTTCTGCACCTCGGCGTGGCCCTGGAGCCACGACGCGATCGCGGTCGCGTTGGAGACGTGGCGCTCCATGCGGAGGCTCAGCGTCTCGACGCCCTGCAGGATCTGCCAGGACGAAGCGGGCGCGATGGATGCGCCGATGTCGCGCAGCAGCTGCACGCGGGCCTTGGTGTGGAACGCATTGGCGTTGCCGAGGGCACCCGTGTAGCTGAGGCCGTCGTAGCTCGGGTCGGGCTCGGACAGGCCAGGGAAGCGGTCCTTGTGCTCATCCCAGGGGAAGGTGCCGCCGTCGACGATGACGCCGCCGATCACGGCCCCGTGGCCGCCGAGGAACTTCGTCGCGGAGTGGACGACGATGTCGGCCCCGTGCTCGAAGGGCCGGATGAGGAAGGGGGTGGCGATGGTGTTGTCGACGATGAGGGGCACGCCGACCTCGTGGGCGACCGTGGCGACCGTCTCGATGTCGAGGATGTTGACGGCCGGGTTGCCGATCGTCTCGCCGAAGAACAGCTTCGTGTTGTCCTTCGCCGCTGCACGCCAGGCGTCCGGGTTGTTCTGGTCCTCGACGAAGGTGACGTCGATGCCGAGCTTCGCGAACGTGTACTTGAAGAGGTTGAACGTGCCGCCGTAGATGGACGTCGAGGACACGATGTGGTCGCCGGCTCCCGCGATGTTCAGGATCGCGAACGTCTCCGCCGCCTGGCCGGAGGCGAGCGCGAGCGCCCCGCTGCCGCCTTCGAGGTCGGCGATGCGCGCCTCGAGCACCGCAGTCGTGGGGTTCGTGATGCGCGTGTAGATGTTCCCGGCGCGCGAGAGGGAGAAGAGATCGGCCGCGTGCTGTGCGTCATCGAACACGTACGAGGTCGTCTGGTAGATCGGGGTGACGACCGCGTTGGTCGTGGGGTCGGGGGCAGAGCCTGCGTGGATCTGCCTGGTCTCGAAGCTCTGGGTCATGGGTAGCCTCCGTGTCGGCCGCGACCCGACTGGACAGTCGGGTGGCACCGAGTGTGGCAGTGGGCGCTGGCGCGGGCAACGGAGCGGGACACAAATCGTCACGCGTGCCAGGCGCGGCGCGCGGCCGCATGCCACGATGGAGGCATGCCTGTAGAACAGAGAACGCGTGTTGTCGTAGTGACGGGAGCGAGCAGCGGGATCGGCCGGTCGACGGTCAGGTCGTTGCGCGCAGAGGGCAGGGTGGTGCTCGCGACTGCCCGCCGTGCCGACCGGCTCGAGGAGCTCGCCGCCGAGACCGGCGCGGAGGTGCTGGCGGGGGACATCACCGATGACGCCTTCGTGGCCGAGCTCCGAGACACCGCGAGCCGGCTCGGAGAGGTCGAGGCCCTGGTCAACGTCGCCGGGGGAGCGTTCGGCACCGAGAGCGTCGAGGAGAGCAGCATCGCCGACTGGCAGCTGATGTTCGAGCTCAACGTCCTCGGCACGAAGCGCGTCATCACGGCGTTCCTGCCGCTGCTGCGTGCATCAGCCGCGAGCAGCACGGACGAGTTCCCGCACGCGGACATCGTCACGGTCACCTCCACTGCCGGACGCGTCATCTACCAGGGCGGTGGCGGCTACGTCGCGACGAAGGCCGCGGAGGCGGCGATGATCGGGGTGCTGCGCCTCGAGCTCGGCGGTGAGCCCATCCGGGTCATCGACATCGCTCCGGGGATGGTGCACACGGAGGAGTTCACGCTCAAGCGGATGCGGGGCGACGGGGCATCGGCCGACAAGCTCTACGAGGGCGTCGATCATCCGCTCACCGCGGAGGACATCGCGGCGACGATCCAGCTCGCGCTCCAGCTTCCCGGTCACGTCAACGTCGACGAGCTCGTCGTGCGTCCGGTGGCGCAGCGGGAGCAGTTCCAGCTGCACCGCGGCCCCCTCGTCATGAAGGGCGCCAGCAAGGAGGCCGGCGAGTGAGCATCTTCCTGGTAGGCGGCGGAGACGGGCCAGGGGTCGAGCTAGCACTCGCCCAGCTCGCGGGCGAGGCTCGAAGCCGCGCCGCCGGAGCGACGCCCGTCATCGCCGTCATCGCGGTCGGGGAGAACCCCGAGCCCGTCGCGGACTGGTTCGCGGACCGACTCCGATCGGTCGACCCTGGCGTCCTGGCGACTCCCGTGCTCGCCCGGAGCACCGCGGGCGGTGAACCGCTCGACGAGATCGATCTCGCCAGCTTCTCGACGGCCCACGGCATCCTCGTCAGCGGGGGCCACACCCCCGCGTATCTCGCCGCACTGGCGCCGCTCGCGACCGATATCCGCCGCCTGGTGGCCGAGGGCGTCTCCTACCTCGGCTACTCGGCTGGCGCCGCCATCGCCGCGGACGAGGCCATCATCGGCGGGTGGCGCATCGGCGGGGTGCCGGTTGCCCCGGAGGAATCCGGCGAGGGACTCGACGAGGTGACGTTCGAGGCCGGCCTCGGGCTGGTCGATCTGACCATCGAGGCGCACGCCGCTCAGTGGGGTCTCGTCGCGCTGTGCGCGGCGAGCATCGAAGCGGGACTCGCGGAGCGCATCCTCGCCGTCGACGAGGACACCGTCCTCAAGGTCGGTGAGGGCGCGCTGGAGATCCTCGGGTCAGGGAGCGTCTGGCAGCTGACCGCGGGGGAGGGCGGCGTCACGGTCTCCTCCAGCCGAGCCTCGGAATGACGGAGCTGCGCGGGCTCGGCGATCTGCATCGGCTCGACCCCGGGTGGGCTCGGGCGCTCGAGCCTGCTGCCGGCCGCCTGGAGGAGATCGCGGAGCGGCTGAAGTTGGAGGAGGATGCTGGCCGCGGCTTCCTGCCGGCTCCTGAGCACATCCTTCGGGCATTCGAGGCCCCACTCGACGACGTCCGGGTCCTGATCGTGGGCCAGGACCCGTATCCGACGCCCGGCCATCCCATCGGACTGTCCTTCGCCACCGATGGCCACGTCCGGCCGCTCCCTCGAAGCCTCGCGAACATCTACCGGGAGCTGCACGACGACCTGGGCATCGAAGCGGCCACCACCGGCGATCTCTCGCGCTGGAGCGAGCAGGGGGTCCTCCTCCTGAACCGTGTCCTGACGGTCGGTGCCGGTGCGGCCGGCTCGCACCGCGCCCTCGGCTGGCAGTCGGTCACGGATCTGGCGATCGAGGCGCTCGTGGCCCGCCAGCGACCGCTCGTTGCGATCCTCTGGGGCAAGGACGCGCAGGCCCTCGCCCCGCTGCTGGGCGAGACCCCGACCATCGTGAGCGCGCACCCCAGCCCGCTCTCCGCGTCCCGCGGCTTCTTCGGCTCCCGTCCGTTCTCGCGGACCAACGAGCTGCTGCGGCAGCAGGGTGCGGATCCGGTCGACTGGCGGGTCGTCGAGACGCCCCAGGGCGCCACGCAGCCACCCCTGTTCTAGCTGCGCCAGACCGAGCACCATCCGACACGAGCTTCAGAGAGGCACATCATGAGTCAAGAGCTGCATAACCTCGGCGCCGTCAGGCAGAGGCAGCTGCTCGCGAGCGGCGAGCTCTCGCCGGTGGCGCTCACGAGCGCCTACCTGGCACGTCTGGAAGCGGATGGGGGTGCCGCCGGAGCCTTCATCACCGTCACCGCGGATCGCGCGCTGGAGCGCGCTCGAGCGCTCGAGCGGGAACCCTCATCCGCGTCTCGCCGCGGAGACCGGCACCAGGCTCCGCTCTGGGGGATGCCCTTCGCTGACAAAGACCTCGAACCGCGCGCCGACGTGCCGACCTCCTTCGGCTCTCGCGCCTTCGCCGGCTATGTGCCGGAGGAGAGCTCTCCGCTGGTCGAGACCATGGACGCGGCCGGCGGCATCAGCCTGGGGAAGACGAACACGCCCGAGTTCGGTCTCCCCGCCTACACCGAGAACGCCGTGGCCCCGCCAGCAGTCACTCCGTGGGGTGCCGGGCTCGGGGCTGGCGGCTCCTCGGGAGGTGCGGCGGCAGCTGTCGCTGCCGGCCTGCTTCCGTTCGCGCCGGGGTCGGACGGCGGCGGGTCCATCCGCATCCCGGCTTCCGCCTGCGGTCTGGTCGGTCTCAAGCCGAGCCGGGGCCGAGTACCGGACGGGTCTGGCGTCGGCTCTCTCGCGGGGCTGCCCGTCTCGGGCCCCATCGCGAGGAGCACGGCGGATGCGGCGCTCCTGCTCGACGGGATGATCGCCCGGCGCGGGGACGGCAGCCAGGCCGACCGGAGCGCCCTCACGGCACCAGCGGGGGAGCGTTCCTACCTCGACGCTCTTGACGAGCCTGTTCGGAAGCTGCGGATCGGCTTCAACTGCTGGTCGCCGTGGTCCACCGAGTACAAGATCGCGCTCGACGATGAGGTCGCCGCGGTCTTCGACGCCGCCAAGGAGCAGCTCTCGCGCCTCGGACACGAGCTCGTCCCGGTCACGCCGACGGACGCGCCCGACTACTTCGACGCGTTCCGGACGGTGTGGCAGGCCGGCGCCTCGACGATCCCCCTGGAAGGGCCCGCGCTGGAGGCCCTGGAACCACTCACGCGGTGGCTCGTCGGCGTCGGACGGACGAAGGGGGCCGCGGAGCTGGCCGCGTCGCTCGCGTCGCTCGCCGCGTTCGAGCGCTCGATCATCAGCCAGTACTCGGACGTCGACGTCGTCCTGACACCGACGCTCGCGATGACGCCTCGGCCGCTCGGCTGGTTCGACGCGGGCGACGGGGAGCGAAACTTCGAGCAGCAGTGCCAGTACACGCCGTACACGTCCTACGTGAACGTCACCGGGCTGCCTGCCATCACCATGCCCGTCGGGTTCGCGAACGGCCTGCCGGCGGGGGTGCAGGCCATCGGTCGGCCGGGCGACGAGGCGACGCTCCTTCGGCTGTCGCTGCAGCTCGAGCGCGAGATCGATTGGCCCAGCCGGTACCCGCCCTCCTGGGATGGTGCAGCGCGTCCCTGAAGCTGCTCAGCTCTTCGACGCGGGGCGTCGGCGGGCCGGGAGGTAGTTGCCGTCCTCGAGTCCCGCCTCGATCTCGAAGCGGTTCTTGAGCGGGTCGAAACCGGCCAGCCAGTAGAGCGGCGGGAAGAGGAAGCCGTAGCGCTTCCACTGCTCGACGTGCACGCGCTCGTGGCGGAATACCCGCTCGCCGACGGTGTCGCGAGTGAGGTAGACCCGGCCGACGCACGTCCCGCCCCTCCGGAACGCCCACTTGGGCAGGCCACTGCACACGATGAGCCCGTCGTGGTCCTCGACTCTGCCCGTGGAGAGCGGCACGCCGACCGCGAGCCCGACGGCGGTCGCCGCGTGGTAGCCGAGCCGTGACAACGGCGAGTCGAGGAACACGCTCTTCAAGAGGTTCATGGGTGAGGACCTTCGTTCGCTGGTGCGTTGGCGGCTGGAAAGAGAGGACGCCGCTGAGACCCGACCGTGTGAGACGGGTCCCAGCGGCGAACGATTGCGCTGGGAGGCTTAGAAGCTCTGCTCCGGCGCGTCGATGGCGGCAGGTGCGCGCTGGCCCTGCTTGAGTGCGGCAAGCCGTGCCTCGACCTCGGTCAGCTTGCCGAGGTCCTCGAGCTGGTTGAACTGCGAGTCGAGGCTCGAGGTCTGCAGCTCCTGCTGGCCGCGCACGAGCGCCTCCTGCCGGCGGACCTTCTCCTCGAAGCGACCCAGGTCACTGGTCGGGTCCATCACGTTGATGCTGCCGAGAGCCTCGTTGACCTTCTGCTGCGCCTCGGCCGTCTTGGCGCGGGCCGCGAGCTGGTCGCGCTTCGCGCCGAGCTGGCGGAGCTTCTCGCGCATGCCGTCGAGGCCGCCCTTGAGCTGCTCGACGACCTGCGTCTGGGTGCGGATCTGCGGCTCGGCCGTGCGAGCTTCCGTCTCGGACTCGATCTGGCGCGACAGGGCGACCTTCGCGAGGTTGTCGAACTTCTGCGCGTCGACCTCGTCGTTCGCCGCGCGCAGCTCGTCGGCCTTGCGGCTGGCGGCGAGGGCCTTGTTGCCCCATTCCGACGCGGCCTGGACGTCTTCCCGGTAGTCGTCCTCGAGCATGCGGAGCTGGCCGATGGTCTGCGCGATCGCCGCCTCCGCCTCCTTGATGTTCGAGCTGAAGTCGCGGATGAGCTGGTCGATCATGAGCTGCGGGTCTTCCGCGTTGTCGATGAGCGAGTTGATGTTGGCGCGGACGAGCTGGCTGATTCGTCCGAAGATGGACTGCTTGTTGGACATCGAGTGCTTCCTTTTCGCTGGTGATCCGTGATGAATGGCCGTGATGTGTCGGAGTGCCGTGATGTGTCGGAGTGTTTGTGGAGCGCTGTCTTCGCGCTGGGTGCGCGTCAGCGCCTTCTGCCGCCGCCCGATGAGCGGAAGCCCCCTCCCGACGAGCGGAAGCCGCCCGATGAGCGGAAGCCCGACGAGCCGCCGCCCGATCGGCGGCCCGAGCTGCCGCCCCACGAGCTGCCGCCGCCCCACGAGCTTCGGCTGGAGGAGCCGCTGTTGCTGATGAGGCCGCCGAGGATGCCGCCGAGGAGGCCGGAGTTGAAGCTGCTGTTGGAGTTCGAACCCGAGGACACACCCCAGCTCTGCTCGTAGCCGCTGCGCTGCATCTGCACCTGGCTTCTCGCCTGCTCTGTGGCCCGCTCGGCGAGGCTTATCGCGCTCTTGGCTCGCTGCATCGCCTCTTCGGGCTGGGTGGCCGCGAGCTGCTCCGCCGTGCGGAGCTCGGTCTCCGCCTGCTGGATTCGCGCGCGCGGCTCGCTCTCCACGGCGCCTCGACGCGCGTCGATGAACTGGAGTCCGCCCGTGACGGCGGAGCGGGCCTGAGCGAGGGCGACGTCGAGCTGTCTGCGGAGTCCCGCCAGGCGCTCGTGCTCCTGGAGGAGCGACGCGATCGCTGCGTCGAGGGCCTCGTCCGCCTCCCTGAGACCCCCGAGCGTCCTGAGCGGATCCGCGGCCGAGGCGCTGCCGGAGCGGGCCGTGGCGATCGCCTCCTGGGCGGTGGCCTGCGCCGCGGCGGCAGCTGCTGCGACGTCCGGCTGCAGCGATGCCTGCTGGACGAGCTGGGTGCTGCGCGCGAGACCGGCCTCCAGCTCGCCGATCTCCTGGCGGATGAGCTGCTCCGCGTTCTCGAGGTCGCTCGCGGCGGCGCCGATGGAGCCCAGAACCGAGGTCACCTGCGAGAGCGCGAGCTGCGCGTCGCCGATATCGACGGCGGCTGGCCCCGTCCGTCCTTCACGGAGACCGCTATCGGCGTTCTGCGTCTCGGTGCGCGCGAGCGCAAGCAGCTCGCGAGCGTGGCTGGTCGAGTCGTCGACCGTGGAGAGCGCCTGCGGACTGTAGCGGGCGCGGAGCGCCGTGAGCTGGGACTCGGCGCCCTGCATCTGTCCTTCGAGTCGGTCGAGTTCGCCGCGGACCTGCCTGAGCAGCTCTGGCGCGTTGCGCTCCATGTCCCGGAGCTTCTCGAAGCGTGCAGCCTGTTCGGCGACGCGCTGCTCGGCCAGGTTCACGAAGCCGAGGATGGCCTCGTTCATCTGCACCTGTGCTGGCAGCGGCTCGGGTTCGGTGTCGAGGTACTGGCCTTGGACGCCGAACGCACGACGCAGCTGCTCGCGGGCATCCGCCACCGCTGCTCGGTACTCGGCGACCGGCTCTGGCCCGAACTGCGCCTCGGCGAAGCTGACCTCCTGATCGGCGGAGTTCACCAGGTTGTCGACTCTGACGAGCTCCCCGGCGGCGCGCTGCGCGAGCTGCTCGAGTTGCGCCTTCTGCTCGGCCTCCGTCGCCTGCTGGCCCTTCTTCTTCTTGCGCCGAGCGCTGAGCACGACGAAGAGGATGATGAGGGCGACCACGACGATGAACCCGCCGACGAAGAGGAAGATCGTGCCGACTGCGGCACCCGTGACGAGCTCGCCGCCACCCGCGCCGCCGGTGGTCGTGCCGGCACCGGTGAGCTCCTGGCGGAGCGAGTCCGCCGCCGAGATAGCGGCCTGACCGTACTGCCCGGAGTCGAGGTTCGGGGCGATCGACTGCGTCTCGATGTCGCGCAGCGCACCGTCGCCCAGGGGGAAGGCGCTGTCGGTGTTGAGGCCGAAGTCGAGCTGGTCGACACCGACGTACAGGATGACGGCCTCGGAGCCGAGGTCGTTGGCCGAAGCGAACTCGCTGGCCCAGTCGAAGCCCGAGCTCGGGTTGGAGAAGCGATCGACGATCGCGAAGTACATCGTGTAGTCGGTCTCGGCCTCGAGTGTCGAGATCGCCTGCTCGATGTCTGAGGTGTCGCCGGTGACGAGCCCACTGGGGTCGAAGATGTGGCCCTGCGGCGAGCCGGGGCTCTTGGCCGGGGCTATGGCGGTGGAGGAGCCGGAGGAAGTGATCGGAGAGACCTCGGCGGATGCTGGCGCACTCGTTCCGAGGAGTGCTGCGGCAGCGATGCCGAGCAGAGCGAGCGCACGACGCACGGAGACCCCTTTCTGGCCGGTCATCGGCCTTCTCCGTAACGCTAGCGGGGTGTAGCCGTGAAGAACGTGATTGTTGTGCGCGTGGTGACGCCACGAGTGAACAGGCGGCGAACAGTGCCCTTCGCAGGTGAGCGCTTGGTGACGATCCGGCGTCGATGTGTGATTCCACATGGAGTTCCGTAGAATTGTCGTGCACCGGACAAGCACTCCTTGTCCGGTTTTCACATGAGACACCGGAGGTTCAACGTGCGAAGTGAAGATGTACGCACCAAGCGTTTCAACGCGCTGAAGTTCGACGGATGCTACGACGTCCGCGAGGTCGACCAGTTCCTCGACCAGGCCGCCGCCGCCCTCGAGGCGCACGAGAGGGGCCTGCGCGAGCAGGCGCAGATCGTCAGGTCCCACGAGGTCGAGGCCGTCAAGTTCACGTCGCGCGTCTACGAGCGCGGCTACTCCGCTCAGGAAGTGGATGTCTTCCTCGAGGAGCTCGCAGAGGCGCTGGGAAGCTACGAGACCGATTCCGGCGCCGAGGGGCGCGCGCAGCGCTGAGCGACAGGCGCGCCTCAGGAGGGCTTGTTAGGCTGGCCTAACTCACCCCGAACGAGGAGCCCATCACCGTGACAGACGTCGTTGCCCAGAAGCCCCGCAAGCGGGGACCCACCGTCCGCCTGAGCGTGGAGCGCACCGAGCGACTCAGTCGCTCGCTGGTCCGGGTCCACTTCCTCGGGGCAGACCTCGACGACTTCGACCTCGAGCACGCCGACACCTACCTGAAGCTGCACTTCGGCGGAGGCGTCGGCGAGCTCGAGCTCCCGTTCGATCTCCAGGAGCTCCGCGCGACGCTTCCCTACGAGCAGGTCCCCGTCCGGCGCACCTACACCGTTCGTGGGATCGACCGCGCGAGCAGCACGGTCTTCGTCGACTTCGTCGTCCATGGCGACGCCGGCGTGGCCGGCCCGTGGGCTCGCGACGCGAAGCCAGGGGACGTCATCGTGGCCACGACACCGCACGGTGCCTACTCGCCGCTCCCGGAGAGCGACTGGCATCTCATCTGCGGCGACGAGTCCGCACTCCCGGCGATCGCCCGGACCCTCGAAGCGCTCCCCGAGGACGCGCAGGGCGCGGTCCTCGTGGAGGTAGCCGGGGACGAGGACCACATCGAGCTCGCGGCCCCGACGGGGGTCAGCGTGCAGTGGCTCCACCGAGGCGAGCATGGCGGGTTCGACCAGCAGCTCATCGCGGCAGCCGTCGAGGACCTGGCGTTCCCTGATGGGCTCGTGCAGGTCTTCGCACACGGCGAGCGCGAGCAGATGAAGCGACTCAGGAAGATCTTCTCCGCCCGTGGCGTCGAGCGCTCGCAGCTCTCCCTCTCCGGCTACTGGGCCGCAGGACGCACGGAAGACGCCTTCCAGAGCGAGAAGCGCGAGCCCGTCGGTCAGATCTTCTGATCCCGCGAGCTCGCCTTCCCGCTACCAGGAGCCGGGCTTGTAGTCCTTGAGGAAGACCCCGAAGAGATCCTCGCCCGACTCACCGCGCACGATCGGGTCGTAGACGCGGGCTGCACCGTCGACGAGGTCGAGGGGGGCGTGGAATCCCTCCTCGGCGAGGCGGATCTTCGTGAAATGGGGCCGCTCGTCCGTGATCCATCCGGTGTCGACGGCGGTCATGAGGATGCGGTCGCTCTCGAACATCTCCCGAGCGCTGGTGCGCGTGAGCATGTTCAGCGCCGCCTTCGCCATGTTCGTGTGGGGGTGGCCCGGGCCCTTGTAGCCGCGTCCGAAGACCCCCTCCATCGCGGAGACGTTGACGATGTAGGTGCGGCGCGCCGATGACGCCTTGAGCGCGCCACGGAGCCTGCTCACGAGCAGGAACGGTGCCGTCATGTTCGCGAGCTGCACTTCGAGCATCTCGAGGGGCTCGACCTCGTCGACGTGCTGGGTCCACGAGTTGATGTGCAGCTCGTCCGGGAGCAGGCCGCCTGCGTCGATGGCGGTGCCAGCCGCGAGCCGCTCGAGCGACGAGGAGCCGGCAGCCATGGCGTCTGCAGTCAGCTCCTCGGCCGTGCGTCCCGCCGCCGAGGACAGGATCGGGTGCGCGGCGACCGACTCCGCCAGGGCGAGCGGGTGCGCGTCGTTCGTGTGCCCGAAGGTCACGAGCTCGGGAAGTGGCCCGTCCGGCAGCGGCGCGAGCTCCGCCTCGACGAGCGGCGCGTAGGAGCCGGGGGAACGGCGAACCGTCTGGGCGGCATTGTTGATGAGGATGTCGAGCGGGCCAGCGGCCGTGACGGAGTCGGCGAGGCCCATGACCTGTGCGGGATCACGGAGGTCGATGCCGACGATCTTGAGTCGGTCGATCCACTCCGGCGAGTCAGGCAGGGCCGAGAATCGGCGGACGGCGTCGCGCGGGAAGCGCGTCGTGATCGTCGTGTGGGCGCCGTCGCGGAGCAGCCGCAGCGCGATGTACATCCCGATCTTCGCGCGACCGCCCGTGAGCAGGGCCCGCTTGCCGGTCAGGTCGGCGCGTGCATCCCGCTTCGAGTGGCTGAAGGCGGCGCATTCTGGGCAGAGCTGGTGGTAGAAGGCGTCGACCACCGTGTACGGCTGCTTGCAGATGTAGCAGGCGCGTGGCTTGAGCAGCTCGCCGGCCGTCGGAGCGGTCGTCGAGGTCGAGATCGGGATGCCGCGAGTCTCGTCGTCGATGCGATCGGGTGCGCCCGTGGCGGTCGCGGCGACGACAGCCCTGTCGGCGTCTGCGATGCGCTGGCGCTTCGCGGCGCGCCCGACGCGCTTCACGTCCTTGAAGAACTGCGCCGTCGCCCGACGGACCGTGATGAAGTCCGGGTCCTCGCGGTCGTAGGCGGAGAGCTGCTCGAGGACGCGCAGGGTCGTCGCGAGGTCGGCCTCGGCGATGCGCTCTTGCGCGAATTCCGCGCCGTCGGTCTCTGCTGGCGTCACCGTGGGCGTCTCGTCTGGGGTCTCGGAAGGCACACGAGATTGTAGAGGCCAGCGGGCAGGCGCGCCACACGCGCCCACCCACCGGCCTCCCGGTCCTCTCCCCGCGACTAGGAGGCGACCGCCCTCGGTGCCCCCATACCGGGATCGATCTGGTGCGGGCCGTTCGCCGACGGCCGCACGTCGAAGTCGAAGATCGAAGTGGGGAGATAGACGGTGGAGCACGAGTTCGGGATGTCGACGACGCCGGAGAGGCGACCCTCGATGGGGGCCGAGCCGAGGAGCAGGTAGGCCTGCTCCGGTGCGTAGCCGAACTTCGTGAGGTAGTCGATCGCGTGCAGGCACGCCCGCTGGTAGGACAGATGGGAGTCGAGGTAGCGCTGCTCGCCGTCGAGCGTGACCGACGTGCCGGAGAACGCGATCCACTCGCTGTAGTCGGGCTCCACATTGCCCGGCATGAAGATGGCGTTCTCCGAGACCCCGTACGTCTCCATGCCCCCCTTGATCAGGTCGACGCGCACATCCATGAAGCCGCCCATCTCGATGGCGCCGCAGAAGGTGATCTCCCCATCGCCCTGGGAGAAGTGCAGGTCGCCCATCGACAGGTTCGCCCCATCGACGAAGACGGGGTAGAAGATGCGGGTGCCCTTCGAGAGGTTCTTGATGTCCTGGTTGCCGCCGTTCTCGCGCGGGGGAGCCGTCCTGGCGGCCTCGCCAGCGACACGATCGAACTCGGAATCCGGGAGCGAGCCGAGCACGGCGAACTGCGGTTCCGGCGGCAGCGCGAGCGGCGGAACCCTGCCGGGGTCGGTCGCGATGAGCTTTCCCTCCCGTGCGTTCCACTTCGCGAGCAGCTCCGCCGACGGAGCCGTCCCCATGAGGCCCGGGTGGATGAGGCCCGTGAAGGACACCCCTGGCACGTGACGGGACGTCGCCGTCTGACCGCTGAAGTCCCAGATCGCCTTGTAGGCGTCCGGGAACTGATCGGTGAGGAACCCTCCGCCGTTCTCCTTCGCGAAGATTCCCGTGTAGCCCCACCCCTGGCCCGCGAGCGGCCCCTTCTCCTGGGGAATCGGGCCGACGTCGAGGATGTCGACGATGAGGAGGTCGCCAGGTTTCGCACCCTCGATCCGGAACGGCCCGCTCAGCTTGTGCACCGTCAGCAGCGGCGCGTTCAGGATGTCCTCCGCGGAGTCGTCGTTGACGATCGCCCCGTCGAACCACTCCCGGCAGTCGACGCGGAACTCGTCGCCGGGCTTCACCGTAGCGACCGGTGGGATCTCCGGATGCCACCGGTTGTGGCCGATCTTCTCCTGGTCCTCGAACTTCTTCGTCGAGTCGAGTGGAAACAGCACGTCGGGCATGGCTCGGTCCTTTCGTCTGTGACCGATTCACCGTCTCTTGCGTGGCGGCAGCCTCGGTCGTCGGTGACCGAACAGCCATCCCTTGCGTGGCGGCAGCCTCGGTCGTCGGTGACCGAACAGCCATCCCTTGCGTGGCGGCAGCCTCGGTCGGTGCGAGCCCCGCGACGTCAGTGTCGCGGCAGCTTCGCGTGGAGTGGGTTGCGAGTGATGCCGCCGCCGGGTCTCCGAGGAGCTCCGGGGAGCGAGGTCACGACGTCCGGCTCATGCGCGGACCTCGAGGCGGCATCGATGAGGCCGTAGGCGGAAGAGCCTGCGACGGAGAGATGCGGAGCAGCCGGGCGGCGCCTCGCATCTTGCCCGCACTCTGGGCACACGGATTTCTCCGGTACCGAGTGCATGGTGTGCACCTCGTCGAAGCGGTGCGCGCTCTCGCACCGATACGTGTAGGTGGGCATCCTTGCCTCCCCTCGTCGAGGTACTGCCGACCGTAGCGGTGGTGCGTCGAGAGTGTCAATGTCCTCTCGGGCACGCGTCCTGCGCGTCGGTGAACAGATCCCGGCGCGGGAGCACGAGCGTCCGCACGCTGCGAATGCGGAAGGGCCCGGAGCTGCTGAGCAGCGCCGGGCCCTTGCGATGTCACCAGACATCGAGATGTGCCCCCGACAGGAGTCGAACCTGCGACCTTCGGTACCGGAAACCGGTGCTCTATCCACTGAGCTACGGAGGCGGATGCGGAACTGAGCTTTCAGCAACGCGGAGCCAATACTAACAGGGCGCGAGGGTGCCCGAACGCCACTGGTCGCCACCGCGCGCGGCTGTGGGGGAAGGCCACGGGAGCGTGACACAATCCGCTGGTGATGCGAAAGATCGAATCTGCCATTGACCTCGAACTCGACGGGGAAGCCGACCTCGTGTTCTCGATCGCTGCCCACACGCTGGCGAACCTCGAGAGCGAGTCCTTCACGATCACGGGCGACGGCGAACCGCTCGACGTCATCGAATCCATCGACCGCTCAGAGTGCCGGCTGCACCGCGTGACGACCTCCGCGAAGCACATCGAGATGCGCTACTCCGCGACGGTGCTCGACCGCGCGCAGCCGAACGAGCCGGAGGAGCTGGACCTCATCCAGTTCCGCCGCCCGTCCCGCTACGCGGAGTCGGACCTGCTCGGACCGACCGCGCGGTCGATGTTCCGCGGCAAGCAGGGCTTCGAGCTCGTCGACGCGGTCGTCGACTGGGTGTCGAGGAACATCAGCTACGTGCCGGGCTCGAGCGCCCCGACCGACGGCGCGCGCGACACCTTCCTGAAGCGGCAGGGCGTCTGCCGCGACTTCGCTCACCTGACGATCGCGTTCCTGCGCGCCAACGACCTCCCGGCGCGCCTCGTCTCCGTGTACGCGCCGGGGCTCGTGCCCATGGACTTCCACGCCGTCGTCGAGGTGCTGGTCGACGGAGCCTGGTACGTCGTCGACTCGACGCACCTCGCGCCGCGCCGCCTCATGCAGCGCATCGCCAGCGGCAGGGATGCCGCGGACACGGCGTTCCTGAGCAACACGATCGCGAACCTCCGCCTGTCCAAGCTGCACGTCGACGCGACCTCGAGCGAGCTCATCCTCGAGGACTGGACGGAGCGGGTGCAGCTGGGCTGACGGTGGCGCGAGCACGCGCCGCCGACGGCCCTCGAGCGGCTCTAGGATGGGAGGCCTATGACTTCTCCAGCTCTCGTCACGGCACTCACCACCGCTGTCAACGCCGCGCTCGCGCCCCTAGAAGGCGCTGAGGGCATCACCGTCCCCGAGACGGACATCGTTCTCGAACGGCCGCGCAACCGCGACCACGGCGACTGGGCATCGAACATCGCGATGCGCCTTGCGAAGCGCGTCGGCACCAACCCGCGTGAGCTGGCCTCAGGCATCGTCGAGCAGCTGATCCTCGACCCCCAGGTGGCGAGTGCAGATGTCGCGGGACCCGGCTTCATCAACATCACCCTCGACACGGCCACGGCCGGCGCGCTCGCCAAGGTGATCGTCGACGCCGGATCGGCGTACGGCAATGGCGACTCGCTCGCCGGCGTCAAGCTCAACCTCGAGTTCGTCTCCGCCAACCCGACGGGCCCCATCCACATGGGCGGTGTCCGCTGGGCGGCCGTCGGCGACTCCCTGGCCCGCGTCCTCACGGCGGCAGGTGCCGACGTGACGCGCGAGTACTACTTCAACGACCACGGGGCGCAGATCGACCGCTTCGCTCGGTCGCTCCTCGCGGCCTACCTCGGCGAGGGCACTCCGGAGGACGGCTACGGCGGCGCCTACATCAGCGACATCGCCGGGCAGGTTGCCGCGGCCTACGGTGACGGCATCGCCGAGCTCGACCGGGAGGCCCAGCAGGAGGTCTTCCGCTCCAAGGGCGTCGAGCAGATGTTCGGCGAGATCAAGCAGAAGCTCCACGACTTCGGCGTCGACTTCGACGTGTTCTTCCACGAGGATTCGGTGCACGAGTCCGGTGCGGTCTCGCGAGCCATCGAGCGCCTCCGCGAGCAGGGCCAGATCTTCGAGCAGGACGGCGCGCAGTGGCTGCGCACCACCGAGTTCGGCGACGACAAGGACCGCGTCGTCGTGCGATCCAACGGCAGCCCGACCTACATGGCCGGCGACATCGGCTACTACCTCGACAAGCGCGAGCGTGGCTTCGACCAGTGCATCATCATGCTCGGCGCCGACCACCACGGCTACGTCGCGCGCATGATGGCGATGGTCGCGGCGTTCGGCGACCAGCCGGGCGTCAACCTGCAGATCCTCATCGGCCAGATGGTGAATCTCGTGAAGGACGGCGAGCCCGTGCGCATGTCGAAGCGCGCCGGCACGATCGTGACGCTCGACGACCTCGTCGACGCCGTCGGCGTCGACGCGGGCCGCTACGCGCTCGTGCGATCCTCGGCGAACTCGACGCTGGACATCGACCTCGATGTCCTCGCGCAGCGCACCAACGACAACCCCGTCTACTACGTGCAGTACGCGCACGCCCGGACCTGCGCGGTCGGACGCAACGCCGCCGAGTCCGGAGTCGACCGCTCGGTCTTCGAGCCGTCGCTGCTCGACCACGAGTCCGAGTCGGCGCTCCTCGGGGCGCTGCAGGACTTCCCGCGCGTCGTCGCGGCCGCCGCCGAGCTGCGCGAGCCGCACCGCGTCGCCCGCTTCGCGGAGGAGCTCGCAGGCCTCTACCACCGCTGGTACGACAGCTGCCGTGTCATCCCGCGTGGGGACGACGAGATCACCGACCTCCACCGCACCCGCCTGTGGCTGAACGACGCCACGAGCACGGTCCTGCGCTCGGCACTCACCATGCTCGGCGTCTCGGCTCCCGAGCGGATGTAGTCGGACGTGACCGCGCTCGGTCCGCCGGAGGAGCGCATCCAGCTCCTGCGGGAGTCGCGCGCACGCAGCTGGGTCAAGGCCTCGCTCTGGCTGCTCGGCGCCCTGCTGCTGCTCGTCGGCCTCGACGTCGGGGTTCGCCTCGTCGCGCAGGATCGCATCGCCCAGCAGGTGCAGGACACGCTCCCGCCCGGGGTGGACGGCGAGGTCAGCGCGCGTGTGCACGGCTTCTCGACGCTGTGGCAGCTCGCCACCGGTCGGGCGAGCCACGTCACGGTCTCAGCGGATGAGCTCACCGCCTACGGCCTGAACCTGGCGGCGACCGTGGACGCGTACGGCGTGCACATCTTCGACGGGATGCGGACCGAGATGCTCGCGGGCACGCTCAACGTGCCGGAGGCGACCCTCGAGGGCGTTGCCGCGCTCCCCGGAACCGATGCGTCGCTGGAGCTCGGCGACGACGAGCTGTCCTACCGCTCGACGGTCTCCATCCTGGGCCTCACGGGTACGCTCACCGTCGACGCGCAGCTGCGCCTCGTCGACGGCGAGGTGATCATCGATCCGACGGATGTCGAGGTGTCAGGGACGGCGTTCGGCCAGGCCCTCACGCAGGCGCTCCCTGACATCGCCGAGTTCGCGGTGCCGATCTGCACCGCCGACTACCTCCCTGCCGGCCTGCACGTGTCCGAGCTGCGCATCGCGGAGGGGATGCTCACGGTCGGCGTCGAGGCGAGGAACATCGCGCTCTCCGCTGAGATCCCGGATTCCGGGGAGTTCTCCACCTGTCGCGACTAGTTTCGAGCTGCGACGATGGGGTCCATGCCGACGAGGCCGCCCCGACGCGCTCGATGGATCGCACTCCGCGCGACGTCGGCCGGCCGCCGAAGAACTGGAGAACTGAGATGAGCATGCCGCCGAACGGACAGGGCTTCGGTCAGCAGCCGGGGCAGGGCCAGCATCCCGGATACGGTCAGCAGGCATCGCAGCCCGGGTACGGAC
Organism: Pseudoclavibacter sp. RFBG4; assembly: GCF_002931515.1. Lineage (NCBI taxonomy): Bacteria > Bacillati > Actinomycetota > Actinomycetes > Micrococcales > Microbacteriaceae > Pseudoclavibacter > Pseudoclavibacter sp. RFBG4. The sequence continues at coordinate 113,980 of NZ_PSYC01000020.1, forward strand.
AGCAGCCTGGACAGCCGCAGCAGCCCGGACAGGGCCGGGGTCCCCAGCAGCAGCAGCCACCATACGGCCAGGGCTCCGGGTACCCGCATTCGTCGCAGCAGCCTGGCTACGGCCAGCAGCCGCAAGGACCTGCCTACGGCCAGCCACAGCAGCCGCAGCAGTTCGGCCAGCCGCAGCACGGCGGGGCCCCACAGCAGTACGCGCAGTCGGGCGGTCAGCCGCCGCACGGTCAGCAGCCGGGCCCGTGGCAGGGGGGCCAGCCCCCGCAGGGGAAGAAGCCGCGGCCCTGGTACGCGCAATGGTGGCTCTGGACGGGCGTCGGCGTCGTCGTGATCGCCGTTGGTCTTGTCGTGGGCGAGGCCGTGGCGCGGGCGAACGTCACGAGCGCGCTCGAGGAGCAGGCGGGGAAGATCGTCATCGACAACTACGGCGAGGCGGCGGCCCCGAGCGAGTACGCCGTCACGGTGGATGGCTTCAGCGTCCTCGCGCAGCTCCTCACCGGCAAGATCGAGCACGCCACCATGACGTCGCAGGGCGACGGCGACATCACCGTCGGCATCGACCTCACGGGCATCGACGCGTCGCTCGAAGGTCCCGTCGACTCGACCACGGTCGATCTCGCCGTCTCGACCGAGGTCCTCGACGGCGTTCCGGCCGCGCTCCAGGGCGAGGAGAGCGAGATCAACACCGACTCCTACGACACGACCATCAGCTACGGCGACAACGTGATCAACATCGAGGCCATCAGCGGCACCGGCGAGTGGCAGGTGAAGGTCGAGTCCGAGCTCGGCTACGAGGCGACGGACGGCAAGCTCTTCGTCACGAGCGACAGCAGCATGACGCTCTTCGGGACGAGCATCCCGTTCGGCTCGAACGAGAAGGTCGAGGTGCCGACCTGTGCGGACTCGGAGCTCGAGGCGAAGGTCACCGAGGCGGCCGTCACCAGCGACGCGATCTCGTTCTCCTGGCAGGTCGACGGCGCGCGGCTGAGCGAGCTGCCCGCGGTGGCCGACTGCCTGTAATCCGCCCGCGTGCGTGCTCTGGCCTCTCGCCTGTTCCGGCGAGGGGCCAGCAGATAGCATGCTCTGGTGCCTGAAGCTCTCCACGAACCCCACGCCACCAGCCAGACGGCTGCCAGCCCGCTGGCGCCAGCCGACCTCGAAGTTCCGTCGGATCTCGACGAGCTCGACTCCCACGTCTGGTCGAGGAACGCTGCTCGAGCGGCGGACGGCGCGATCGAGATCGCGGGCATGGACGTCCGAGCGCTTGCGGAGCGGTTCGCGACGCCGCTGTACGTCGTCGACGAGGCCGACGCCCGCTCGCGTGCAGCGGAGACCGTCGCCGCGTTCGCCGACGCCTTCGAGCCGCTCGGCGTCACCGCCAAGGTCTACTACGCGGGCAAGGCGTTCCTGAGCGCCGACGTCGTCCGCTGGATGCTCGAAGCGGGCTGCGCCATCGACGTGTGCAGCGAGGGCGAGCTCGCCCTCGCGCTCGCCGCGGGCGCGCCCCCCGCACGCATCGGCTTCCACGGCAACAACAAGTCGACGCGCGAGATCGGCATCGCCGTCGGCGCCGGTATCGGGGCGATCGTGCTCGACAGCGCCCAGGAGCTCGACCGTGTCGCAGCGGCCGCCCTGGCCGCGGGCGTTCGGCAGCCAGTGAGGCTGCGCGTCAACTCGGGTGTGCACGCCTCGACACACGAGTTCCTCGCCACGAGCCGCGAGGACCAGAAGTTCGGCATCCCCCTCGATGAGGTGGATGCGTTCGTCGCGCGCATCCGCGAGCACGACTCCGTGGAGTTCCTCGGCCTGCACTCGCACATCGGCTCGCAGATCTTCGACGCCGACGGGTTCGGCGAGGCCGCCGACCGCCTCGTCGAGGTCCACGCTCGCCTCCTCGAAGGGGGACCGGTTCCGGAGCTGAACCTCGGCGGCGGCTACGGCATCGCCTACCTGCCGCGCGAGACGCCCACCGACATCCGCACGATGGCCTCCCACATCGCCTCCCACGTGGCAGCGGCCTGCACGAGGCTCGGCGTCGCAGTGCCGAACATGGCCTTCGAACCGGGTCGGACCATCATCGGCCCCGCCGGGACCGCCCTGTACGAGGTCGGGACGACGAAGTCCGTTCGCGTCCCGCTCGACGAGGGCGGCAGCGCCGAGCGCCTCTACGTCTCCGTCGACGGAGGCATGAGCGACAACGTCAGGGCGGCCCTCTACGAGGCCGAGTACAGCGTTCGCCTGGCTTCGCGGGCCTCCACGGCCGACCCGGCGCTCGTTCGTGTCGTTGGAAAACACTGCGAGTCCGGCGACATCGTCGTTCTGGCAGACTATCTTCCGAGCGATGTCGCCCCTGGCGACCTCGTCGCCGTGCCAGCGACCGGCGCATACTGCTGGTCGCTCTCGAGCAACTACAACATGATCGGCCGACCGGCCGTCGTCGCGGTTCGCGACGGCGAGGCGCGCACGCTGATCCGTGCGGAGTCCGTGGCCGATCTGCTTGCCAGAGACGCGGGACTCCCAGCTGCCGTGACCGATGAGCGCCCGTAACCGAGGAGAACCGATGAACCAGAACCGACCCATCCGAGTCGCCCTGCTCGGCGCGGGATCCGTCGGGTCGCAGGTCGCCCGCATCCTGATCGAGAACGCCGACGAGCTCGCCGCTCGTGTCGGCGCCCCGCTGCTGCTGACCGGTATCGCCGTCCGCAACGTCGATGCGAAGCGCGACGTGGACCTGCCGAAGGAGCTCTTCACCGACGACGCGGAGCGGCTCATCCTCGGCTCCGACATCGTCATCGAGCTCATGGGCGGCATCGACCCGGCGAAGGGCCTCATCTCCCTGGCGCTGTCGACGGGTGCCGACGTCGTGACGGCGAACAAGGCGCTCGTCGCGGCGCATGGCCCCGAGCTCTTCGATCAGGCAAGGCGCGTCGGCGCTCAGCTGACCTACGAGGCCGCCGTCGCCGGCGCCATCCCGATCATCCGCCCCCTGCGCGACAGCCTCGCGGGCGACCGGGTCGAGCGCATCCTCGGCATCGTGAACGGCACGACGAACTTCATCCTCGACCGGATGCACACTCGCGGCGACTCGCTCGAGGAAGCGCTGCGCATCGCCACCGATCTCGGCTACGCGGAAGCCGACCCGACGGCCGACATCGGCGGCTACGACGCCCAGCAGAAGGCGGCGATCCTCGCCTCCATCGCCTTCCACACCGAGGTCCCCGTCGAGCTCGTCCACCGCGAGGGCATCACCGAGATCACGATCGAGCAGATCGAGCGCGCAAAGGCGGCGGGGTTCGTCGTGAAGCTCCTCGCTATCTGCGAGCGCGTCACGACGGCAGATGGGGTCGAGGGCATCTCAGCGCGCGTGTACCCCGCGCTCGTCGACGCGCAGCACCCGCTCGCGTCGGTGCACGGCGGCAACAACGCCGTCTTCGTGCAGGCGCAGGCTGCTGGCGACCTCATGTTCTACGGCGCTGGCGCCGGGGGAGTGGAGACCGCATCTGCCGTGCTCGGCGACCTCGTCTCCTCCGCCCGTCGACGCGTCAACGGTGGCCCTGGCCTCGGTGAGTCGACGCACGCAGACCTGCCCGTCCTCGACGTCGGCGAGATCACGACGCGCTACCAGATCATCCTCGAGGTGCACGACCGTCCAGGTGTGCTCGCCGAGATCGCGAAGGTCTTCAGCGACTTCGGCGTGTCCGTCTCGACCCTGGAGCAGCGCAGCGCCGACATGAGCGATGCGACGGCCGGTTCCGGCGCACCATCGACCGGTGAGGCCGAGCAGGGTGCCACCCTCGTCATCGGCACGCACTCGGCCACCGAGCGAGCGCTCTCAGCGCTCGCAGAGGCCCTCGCCGCGCACGAGGCATCACGGCGGGTCACCGGGGTGCTCCGTGTCGAGGGCGCGCTCTAGCGCAGGGCGGCTCGACGGCACCGCGTCGGCCGTCGTTCCCATCGATATCAATCCAATCGCAACAGTCCTCTGCCTAGGAGTCGCAGCATGAAGCAGGTCGAACAGGCGCGTCGCGTCGAAGTCAAGGTCCCCGCGACGAGCGCCAATCTCGGTCCGGGCTTCGACACCCTCGGACTCGCGCTTGCCGTGTACGACACGCTTGTCGTCGAGAGCGCGCCAGCGGGCGTGCTCGAGATCGAGGTCGAGGGAGTGGGAGCGGAGAGCGTGCCCCGCGACGCCTCCCACCTCGTGGTGCAGTCCATCGAGCACACGCTGAACGGACTGGGCTACGAGCTGCCCGGTCTGCGCATCAGCGCCGTCAACACGATCCCGCACGGGCGGGGCATGGGCTCATCCGGTGCCGCCATCGTCTCCGGCGTCATGGCGGCTGCAGCGCTCGTGTCGAACGACGTCGATGTCGACGCCGACACGCTGCTCCGCTTCGCCACCGAGCTCGAGGGGCACCCCGACAATGTGGCGCCCTGCCTCTTCGGCAGCCTCACGATCGCCTGGGTCGGCGAGAACGGCCCCCGCTCCAAGCAGCTGCTCGTGCACCGCGGCGTCTCGCCCATCGTGCTCATCCCGACGGAGACGATGTCGACGAAGCTCGCCAGGAGCCTCCAGCCGGAGAGCGTCCCGCACGCCGACGCGATCTTCAACCTCTCCCGCTCGGCGCTGCTCGTCGCCGCGCTCGTGCAGAGCCCGGAGCTGCTCTTCGAGGCCACGGAAGACCGGCTCCACCAGAGCTACCGCGCATCCGCGATGCCCTTCACGAGCGGCCTCGTCGCCGAGCTGCGCGCTGCTGGACTGCCCGCCGTGGTCTCCGGCGCGGGCCCGAGCGTCCTCGTGCTGTGCTCCAGCCCCGAGCAGCGTCTGCAGGCAGCCGCGGTCGCCGAGGCCAACACGCAGACGAAGTGGAATGCCATCATGCCCGCCGTTGATTTCCTCGGTGCTACAGTTGAGGTGCTGTCGGGCGACGCGGCCACACTCTCGGTGTAGGCACAGCGCGACAGCTTCAACTCTCCGAGCAGCGGAGTACGCACCCCCCTCGATTTCTGTCGATGTGGTTCAGAGTGTGTGAGAAGTCCCGCTCGCTCGATCTGAACACCGCAGAACGCGGTAGAGGTAAGGACTCACAGCAGATGACTGACACAACACCAATTGCGGGGCAGGAAGCTCCGCTCACCTCGATGAAGGTCGCCGACCTCCAGGCGCTTGCCGCCGGACTCCAGATCCGCGGCGCTCGCAGCCTGCGGAAGGGAGCGCTCATCGAGGCCATCGAGGCCGCACGGACGAGCGCCGAGCCCGAGGCTGTCGCCGCAGAGGCTCCGGCCGAAGCGGTTGAGGAGCAGTCGGCGCCCGTCGAGCCTTCCGCCCCCGAGGCTGAAGCGCCGGCGTTCGCCGTCGACGAGACCCCGGCCGTCACCGAGGACGACCGCACCGAGGCGGCAGCATCCGAGGCGCCGGCACCCGAGGCCACCGAAGCCGAGCAGTCCTCGTCCCCGAGCGTCCCCGAGCTCTCCCTCGACGACCTCGTCCTCCCGCCCGCACGCGGCGAAGCCTCCGAGCAGGACGACGCACGCGACGAGGACCAGGGCCGCGCCGGTCAGCGCAAGCGCGGACGCGGACGCGGACGCCGTGGTCGCGGAGCCGACAACGAGCAGAGCACGGACAGCGCCGAGCCGGCCGCCAAGCAGGAAGAGGCGCCCGCAGAGCAGAGCAGCGACGCGCAGGACGACGAGCAGCAGGGCGGACGCCGCCAGCGCGGACGCTCTCGCGGACGTGGCGGCGAGCAGGCCCAGGGCCGCACAGAGACCCCGCAGGCCCAGGACGCGCAGTCCGACGACGAGACCGACGAGCAGCGTCGCAGCCGCGGCGGACGCTACCGCGACCGCAAGCGCGGACGCGGAGGCGCTGAGGACACCGAGCCGGAGATCGCGGCCGACGACGTTCTCCTGCCCATCGCCGGCATCCTCGACGTCCTCGACAACTACGCCTTCGTCCGCACCAGCGGCTACCTCCCGGGACCCAACGACGTCTACGTGTCGCTCGCGCAGGTCAAGAAGTACCAGCTCCGCAAGGGCGACGCCGTCGTCGGAGCCATCCGCCAGCCGCGCGAGGGCGAGAACCAGCACGGCCGCCAGAAGTTCAACGCGATCGTCCGCTTCGACGCCATCAACGGCCAGTCGCCGGAGGAGCCGCGCCAGCGTCCAGACTTCGACTCGCTGACCGCGCTCTACCCGCAGGAGCGCCTCCGTCTCGAGACGAGCGAAGATCGCGTCGCGACTCGACTCATGGACCTCTTCGCGCCCATCGGCAAGGGCACACGCGGCCTCATCGTCGCCCCGCCCAAGTCGGGCAAGTCGATCGTCCTCGAGCAGGTTGCAGCTGCCGTCGCGAAGAACAGCCCGGACGTGCACCTCATGGTCGTGCTCATCGACGAGCGCCCAGAAGAGGTGACGCACATGCAGCGCACCATTCAGGGCGAGGTCGTCGCGGCCACCTTCGACCTCCCGGCCGACGACCAGACGACCGTCGCGGAACTCGCGATCGAGCGAGCCAAGCGCCTCGTCGAGCTCGGCCACGACGTCGTCGTGCTGCTCGACGGCGTCACCCAGCTGTGCCGCGCCTACAACCTCGCGGCACCCGCATCCGGACGCATCCTGCCCGGCGGCGTCGACGCATCCGCACTCACCCCCGTTCGACGCTTCTTCGGCTCGGCCAAGAACGTCGAGAACGGCGGCTCGCTCACGATCCTCGCCACGGCGATGATCGGCACCGGCTCCAAGACCGAGGACACCATCCTCGAGTCGTTCGCGGGAACCGGAAACATGGAGCTTCGCCTCTCGCGCGACATCGCCGACAAGCGTGTCTTCCCGGCCATCGACATCTCGCACTCGCAGACGCTCCGCGAGGAGCAGCTGCTCACCCCGCAGGAAGTCGAAGCGACCTGGAGCATCCGCCGTGGGCTCACGGGAGGCAACGCGCTCCTGTCGCTCGAAGCAGTCCTGGCACGAGTCGCCAGCACGACCACCAACGCAGAGTTCCTCGCTTCCGTCGCGAAGCAGCCCATCCGCGCAGCCAAGGCGTAGTCGTGGCCAGACACGAGATGGCCGACTCCGTTCGGCAGCTTCGCGCCGAGCACGAAGACCTGCAGGAGCAGCTCGCCGACCCGGAGCTGCACGCCAACCCGGCGCGCGCCAAGAAGGTCAACAGGCGCTACGCGCAGCTCGCGCAGATCCTCGCGGCGGACGCCTCGAGGGCTGAGCTCGAGGACGACCTCGAGGCGGCGCGAGAGCTCGCGAAGGAAGACGAGTCGTTCGCCGAAGAGGTTCCCGTGCTGGAGGAGAACCTGCGCATTGCGCAGGAGAAGCTCCGCCGCCTCCTCATCCCGCGCGACCCCGACGATGGACGCGACGTCATCATGGAGATCAAGGGCGGTGAGGGCGGTGAGGAATCGGCGCTCTTCGCCGCCGACCTCCTGCGCATGTACTCGCACTACGCGGAGCAGCGCGGCTGGAAGACCGAGATCATCTCCTCGACGGAGAGCGACCTCGGCGGCTTCAAGGATGTCCAGGTCGCCATCAAGGGCAACGCGAACGACCCGGCTCTCGGCGTCTGGGCCAGCCTGAAGTACGAGGGTGGCGTGCACCGCGTCCAGCGGGTGCCGGCGACCGAGTCGCAGGGCCGCATCCACACCTCGACGACGGGCGTGCTCGTCTTCCCCGAGGTCGATGAGCCCGAGGAGATCGAGGTCAGCCCGAACGACCTCAAGATCGACGTCTTCCGCTCCTCAGGCCCTGGCGGCCAGTCGGTGAACACGACGGACTCGGCGGTGCGCATCACGCACATCCCGACCGGCATCGTCGTGTCCATGCAGAACGAGAAGAGCCAGATCCAGAACCGCGCTGCCGGCATGCGAGTGCTGCTCGCGAGGCTGCTCGCGCACCAGCAGGAGCAGATCGCCGCTGCTGAGTCGGAAGCACGTTCCGGCCAGATCCGCACCATGGATCGCTCGGAGCGCATCCGCACGTACAACTTCCCGGAGAACCGCATCGCGGATCACCGGACGGGGTACAAGTCGTACAACCTCGACCACGTGATGAACGGGGCCCTCGGTCCGGTCATCCAGTCGGCCATCGCTGCCGACGAGGAAGCCCGCCTCGCGGCACTCGCGGGCAACGACGACTAAGCGCAGCTCCACCACAGCGCGAGACGGCGACCAGCAGATCTGCTGGTCGCCGTCTCTCTGTCTTTCTTTCTGTCTTTCTGTCCCATCGTCTGCAGCGCGGAGCCTTCTTTTTTGCGAGGGCCTCCGCGGCCCGCTTCACCCCTGGCTACTGGTCAGACCTTTGAGATCTTTTAGATCTCGTAGTATCCGACCAGATCCTGTTCGGCGGAGGTCCGCTGGCGGATGCGCGCCGGAACCCCCGTCAGCACGGAGTTGGGCGGTGCGTCGCGCGTGACGACCGCATTCGCACCCACTCGCGAGTCGTCACCCACCGTGATGTTGCCGAGGAGCTTCGCGCCAGCCCCGATCAGGACGCGGCTGCCGATCGTTGGGTGCCGCTTGACGCGATGACCCGAAGTGCCGCCGAGCGTGACGCCGTGGTAGATGAGGACATCGTCCCCGACGATCGCCGTCTCGCCGATGACGATGCCCATGCCGTGGTCGATCACGACTCTGCGGCCGATCCGGGCGCCGGGGTGGATCTCGACACCCGTCGCGAAGCGATTGAACTGCGAAAGGGTGCGCGCGAGGAGCTTCGTGCCCGGGCGCATCCAGAGAGTGTGGGCCACACGGTGCAGCCACAGGGCGTGGAGTCCCGAGTAGTTGACGACGATCTCGAGCTTCGAGCGGGCCGCCGGGTCGTTCTTACGCGTCGCCGCGATGTCCTCCCTGACCCGACGCCAAACGCCGACACCATGCGGTGCCGGCGTTCGACGAGGTGCTGCCGTTGCCACTCGCTAGTCGCGCAGGTCGTCGAAGAGCACCGTCGAGAGGTAGCGCTCGCCGGTGTCGCAGATGATGACGACGATGTTCTTCCCGGCGTTCTCCGGACGCCTTCCGATCTCGAGAGCGGCCCAGAGGTTCGCTCCGCTCGAGATGCCGCTGAAGATGCCCTCGGTCGAGGTCAGCGCGCGGGAGACGCGGATGCTGTCCTCGAGCGTCGCGTCGAGCACCTCGTCGATGACGTCGCGGTCGAGCACATCGGGAACGAAGTTCGCGCCGAGGCCCTGGATCTTGTGCGGCCCAGCCTTGCCCTCCGTGAGGAGCGGCGAGTCCTTGGGCTCGACGGCGACGATCTTGACGTCGGGCTTGCGCTCCTTGAGCACCTGCCCGACACCGGAGATGGTGCCGCCAGTGCCGACGCCGGCGACGAAGATGTCGACCTCGCCGTCGGTGTCCGCCCAGATCTCCTCCGCCGTCGTCTCGCGGTGGATCTGCACGTTGGCCTCGTTCTCGAACTGTCGGGCGAGGATCGCGCCAGGCGTCTCGGCGACGATCTCCCTGGCGCGTGCGACGGCTCCGCGCATGCCCTCTGGGCCTGGCGTGAGCACGAGCTCCGCGCCGAAGGCCTTCAGGAGCTGGCGGCGCTCGACGGACATGGTCTCGGGCATCGCCAGGATGACGCGGTAGCCACGGGAGGCGCCGAGCATGGCGAGCGCGATACCCGTGTTGCCCGACGTGCCCTCGACGATCGTCCCACCGGGCTGCAGCTCGCCACTCTGCTCAGCTGCGCGGATGATGCCAAGGCCCAGGCGGTCCTTGACGGAGGAGCCAGGACCGAAGAACTCGAGCTTGGCGAGGATGTTCGCGCCGGTGTCGTTGATGCGGCCGAGCTTGACGAGCGGGGTGCGGCCGACGACCTCGGTGATGTCGTTGTAGATCTTTCCAGTCACTTCGTGCCCTTCTGGGATGCTGTGTGAACTTCGTGGGAGTCGCTGGCTGCGTCCGCCCGCGGCAATCGTCCCAATCATCTGCCTCGCGAATGCTGTGGATGACGCCGCGAGTCGATGTGCGGAAGACTCTACCCATGATCTTGCACATGGACGAGCTGCGGAAGCGGGTTCGCGAACAGCTGAAGGCGGCCGGTATCGCGGACGAGCGCACCGAGACGGACGTCCTCCTCGCAGCGGTCCTGCGCGTCTCACGAGGCGAGGTGCAGATGCGTTCGCTTCTCGGCCGAGCGGTGTCCGAGGCGGACGCTCAGGCCGTCTCCAAGGCGGCGTCGCGTCGTGCACGGCACGAACCGCTCCAGCACGTCACCGGATGGGCTCCGTTCATCGACATGGAGCTGGCGGTGGGACCCGGGGCGTTCGTCCCGCGCCCGGAGACGGAATCACTGGTCACGGCTGCGGTCGAACTTCTCGGCGGCGCCGAGTCGACGCGGGCGAAGCTCACGGGCGTCGACGTCGGATCCGGGACCGGGGCCGTCGCGCTCGGCGTGGCTCGCCTCCACGGAGGCATCACCATGACGGCGATCGAGCGCTCCAGTGCCGCGTGGCCCTGGCTGCGGTCCAACGTCGCGAGCTACGGCGAGGGAGCGGTGGCCACATTCTTCGGGGACGCCGCGCGCGCGTTCGCCGCGCTCCCGTCGGGGTCGCTCGACCTCGTGGTCTCCAACCCTCCCTACGTGCCGGCGGCGAACCGCCCAGAGAGCAGGGAGGTCTGGCACCACGACCCCGAGGCGGCGCTCTATTCGGGCCGCGACGGCCTCGACTTCATCCGGGAGCTTGCGATCTGGTCTGCCCGTGCCCTCCGCCCGGAAGGTGTCCTCGTCATCGAGCACGAGGACTCCCAGGGCGCAGAGATCCGTGAGATCTTCGGCAGCGCTGGCTTCCGTCGCGCAGCCACCGCCAGAGACCTCACCGGCCGCGACCGGATCACATCTGCCATCCGCTCCGCGTCGAACGAGGGTGACTCCGGTCGCCCGGCTATCATGTGACGAAGAATGGGACAGATCTACGCCACCACAGACTCACTCGACCTCCTGGCAGCGGTCCGTGCGGCACGCACGGCCATCGCGAGCGGCGAGGTCATCGTCATGCCGACCGACACGGTCTACGGCATAGCCGCCGACGCCTTCTCGGCGCAAGCGGTCCAGCGTCTCCTCGACGCCAAGGGGCGCACCAGGGCGACGCCGCCGCCAGTGCTGGTCGCGAACCACGAGACGCTCGACGCGCTCGCTGAGAACGTGCACCCGCTCGCTCGTCAGCTCTTCGAGCGCTTCGCGCCGGGGCCGCTGACCGTCATCCTGCAGGCCAGAGGGTCGCTGCAGTGGGACCTCGGCGACACGAACGGGACCGTCGCCCTCCGGATCCCCGACAGCAGGCTCGCTCGCGAACTCCTGAAGGAGACGGGACCGCTCGCTGTCTCCAGCGCGAACAAGCACGGACAGCCGGCTGCCACGACAGCAGAAGAGGCGATGGCAGCGCTCGGGGATGCCGTTGGAGTCTTCCTCGACGGCGGCCCCGCAGGGGGAGAGGCATCGACGATCGTCGATGCGACGCCGCTCACGCGCGGCGAGCCAGCGCGCATCGTGCGCCAGGGGGCTCTCTCCAGGGCACTCATCGAGGAGGTGCTCGGCGACAAGCTGGCACCGGTCGATGCCGTCGAGCCTGCTGGTGGCCCGAGCGAGGAGACCGTCGCTCTCAGCTCGCCTGCAGCCGAGCCGGCCGAGGAGACCCCGTCGCGATCAGAGCCGGCAGCGGGGCACGAGTCCTAGCGTGCGGATCTATCTCGCCCTCGTCGTCGGCACAGCGCTCGTCACGCTTGTGCTCGTCTACGTGGTCTGGCGACTCGCCATGCGGTTCGAGTGGTACCCGCCGGTGCGCGAGCGTGACGTCCACACGACCCCGAAGCCGCGCCTCGGCGGTGTCGCGATGTTCATCGGCATGCTGCTCGCCTTGGCGGCCGCATCCCAGATCCCGTTCTTCTCTCTCGTCTTCGAGCAGCCGGGGCGCATCTGGGCGCTTGTCGGCGCCGCATCCCTCATCGTGCTCATCGGGGTCATCGACGACTTCATCGACCTCGACTGGATGACGAAGCTCGCGGGGCAGATCCTCGCAGCCATCCTCCTCGCCTGGCAGGGAGTCGCCATCACGTCGCTGCCGATCGGCGGCATCACGGTCGGCTCGCAGTGGATGTCGATCGCGATCACGGTGCTCGCCGTCGTCCTCGTCATGAACGCGGTCAACTTCATCGACGGCCTCGATGGCCTCGTGGCAGGCGTGGCCATCATCGCCAACGGCGTCTTCCTCGTGTACAGCTACGTGCTCAGCGAGTTCGCCGGCCAGACCGGCCGCTTCACGATGGGGGCGCTGCTGTCCGCCATCGTCATCGGCATCTGCCTCGGCTTCCTCGTGCTGAACTGGTACCCCTCCAAGATGTTCATGGGGGACGGGGGCGCGCTCCTCGTCGGCCTCCTCATGGCAGCCAGCGCGGTCGCCGTGACCGGAGAGGTCGACCCGCAGACCATCAGTCGGACGGAGCTCTGGCCGGCCTTCCTGCCGATGATCATCCCGTTCGCGGTCCTGATCGTGCCGCTGCTCGACTTCTCTCTCGCGGTGTTCCGGCGGATGAGGGCGGGCAAGTCGCCGTTCACCGCCGACCGCAAGCACCTCCACCACCGGCTGCTCGACATGGGCCACTCCCAGCGATGGGCGGTCGTCGTGTTCTACTCCTGGACCGCGGTCGTCTCCGTGGGAGCGCTCATGGCGTTCGCCGCCGATCTCATCTCGATCCCCATCGGCCTCGTCATCGGCTTCGTCGTCGTCGGCTTCGTCGCCTGCACGCTTGTCACCATGGCACCGCTCAGTCGACGGAAGTCCCTCGAGCGTCGCGCGCAGAAGGCGCCGGGGGAGAACGCCCACGACGAGCTTGCCGACGCAAACGCCTCGCTGCTCAAAGCAGCACCCGAATCCGGAATGGACGCATGAACTCCTCCACGACCCCCACCTCCGTGCCGATCTTCAAGAGCATCCTGAAGTGGTCCGTCGTCGTCGCGATCGCCGTCGCCGTCCTCGGCGGCGCCATCGGCTTCCTCGCGGTCGGCATCAACGGACTCTGGAGCGCGCTCTTCGCTGCTGCCATAACGCTCCTCTTCACCGGCATCACCGTCGTCTCCGTGATCCTCGCATCCCACCTCGATCAGATCTTCTTCATGGCGACGATCCTCGGTGCCTGGATCCTCAAGTTCATCGTCTTCCTCGGCGCGCTCTTCCTCATCAGGGACCTGCCGATCGTGCACCTCTTCACTCTCTGGCTGTGCCTGGTCGTCGCCGTGATCGCGACCGTGGTCGTCGATGTGGTGTGCGTCGTGCGCGGCCGCATGGGGAACGTCAGCGACGTTCGCCTGCCCGGCGACGACAAATAGTAGAAAAGTTCCGCCGGGAGGCCCGAAGTGCACTCCTGCCTGGGGATTTCTTGATAGGCTGATCCAGGTGCGCCGAGAAGGGGTCCTTCCCGTGTGTGCACCCGCCCGAACTCATCGAAGCGCAGCAACGACAGCTGCGCCCCGAGACAGGAGAGTGCTCTGTTCGCCTCAGCCCTGAATCTGCCAGTTTTCATCGCTGCCGCGGAGGACAACAGCATCTTCCACCCGCCGTCGCTTGACCACGAGTTCTTCCTCGAGGCAGTGGCGTTCGCCGGCACGCCGTTCGAACTGAACCGCATCATCCTGGTCCGACTCCTCGCGATCGCCGTCCTGCTGCTGCTCTTCTGGCTTGCCCTCCGCAGCCCGAAGGTCATCCCAGGCAAGGGTCAGTCCCTCGCCGAGATCGCCATCGGCTTCGTGAAGTCGCAGATCGCAGACGGCATTCTCGGCGAGAAGCTCGGCCACAAGTACCTGCCGCTGCTGTCGGCAATGTTCTTCGGCATCTTCGCGATGAACATCACGGGCATCATCCCCGGACTGAACATCGCCGGAACCGCGCTTATCGGCATGCCGCTCGTGCTGGCCGTCGTCTCGTACATCGCCTTCATCTACGCAGGCTTCCGTGAAGCCGGCCCCGGCACGTTCTTCAAGAACGCCCTCTTCCCGAGCGGTGTGCCGTGGCCCATGTACATCCTGCTGACGCCGATCGAGTTCATCAACATCTTCATCGTGCGCCCGGTCTCGCTCGCTCTGCGACTCTTCCTCAACATGATGGTCGGCCACCTGCTGCTGGTCCTCACGTTCAGCGCGACGAACTTCTTCGTCATCACCTACTCGATGCAGGGCCCAGGCGGCCCGCTCGACATGCTGTTCGGCATCCCCACGCTCCTCGGCGGCTTCGTGATGACGCTCGTCGAGATCCTCGCGTCGGTCCTCCAGGCCTTCGTGTTCACGCTCCTCACCGCGGTCTTCATCCAGCAGGCCGCTGCCAAGAGCCACTAAGACCCACCTGACTCACGCGAAGCATCCTGCTTCACCACCCATACGGAAGGAAACCCCTGTGGAAACCACCACGCTCGCCGAGATCTCCGGCAACATCGCTACCGTCGGCTACGGCCTCTCTGCAATCGGCCCCGGCATCGGCATCGGTATCGTCGCCGGCAAGACCGTCGAGGCCATGGCACGTCAGCCCGAGATGGCTGGCCGCCTCCAGGTCACCATGTTCCTCGGTATCGCCTTCACCGAGCTGCTCGCCTTCATCGGCGTCGCAACGTTCTTCATCTTCCAGTAAGCGGGTCCGCACATGAGCACTTTCGCACTGTCGGCGGTTACGTCGACTCTCGCAGCGGAAGAGGGCAACGTCCTCCTTCCCGCTACGTATGACATCGTCTGGTCGGCGGTCGTCTTCGTTGTGCTCGGATTCTTCTTCTGGAAGTTCGCCATCCCGGCGCTCCGCAAGGTTCTCGACGAGCGCGAAGCGCAGATCGAGGGCGGCATCCGCAAGGCGGAGATCGCTCAGGCCGAGGCTGCTGCCAAGCGCGACGAGAACGAGAAGCTTCTCGCTGCGGCACGAACCGAAGCTGCGGAGATCCGCGAGCAGGCTCGAGTCGATGCAGATCAGATCAAGGTCCAGAAGAAGGCCGAGACGCAGGCTGAGCTCGACCGCATGACCGCCTCCGCCAAGGCTCAGATCGAGGCGGAGCGCCAGACGGCGATCGTCTCGCTCCGCGCCGAAGTCGGCACGCTTGCACTCGACCTCGCCTCCGGCGTCGTCGGGGAGAGCCTGCGCGAGGACAACCGCTCGACGGCCTACGTCGACCGGTTCCTGAGCGAGCTCGACAACGACCAGAAGGCAGGAACGCACAGCTGATGGGAAGCGCGACCAGACACGCACTGGCAGCCCTCAAGAACAGCGTCGACGGCTGGGGCCAGGCAGAGCTGCAAGATGCTGAGCAGGTGTTCGCCGCGGTCAACGCTGCGGTTGCCAACCAGCACCTGCTCGTTGCACTGTCGAACCCTGCCGCCGACGTCAGCGCCAGGCGCGAGCTCGCGGGAAGGGTCTTCGGATCTCACCTGAGCCCGCGCGCGCTGCAGCTCCTTCAGGACGCTGTCAGCCAGACCTGGTCGAGCAACCATGAGTTCGCGCTCGGCCTGCAGGAACTCGCAGTCCGTGCGACGGCACAGACCGCAGGGGAGCAGTCGGCTATCGCCGCCGAGCTCACCAGGGTTGCCGACACGATCAGCGCCAACCCGGAGCTCGAGCTCACCCTCGGGTCTCGTCTCGGCGACTCGGCCGTGAAGTCGAAGCTCATCGAGCGTCTCTTCGCGGGCAAGATCAGCGCGCCCAGCCTGCTGATCCTCCGAGAGCTCGTGGGAAACCCGCTCGGTCGACGCACCCGTCGCCTCCTCACCTGGGCAGGCGAAGTGGTTGCCGATCAGGCAGGTCGCTCCGTCGCAACGGTGACCGTCGCAAGTCCGCTCGCCCCCGAGCAGCTCGCGAAGCTCGAGGCCGGTCTGACACGTCGATTCAACCGACGAGTCTCCGTCACGACGATCATCGACCCGAAGATCATCGGCGGTCTGCGCGTGCAGCTTGGCGATGACGTTATCGACGACAGCGTCGCCGCTCGACTCAACAACCTCCGCCTGCAGCTCGCCTGAGCCTCACGCACTGAAACTCTCGGGGCGAGGCCCCGGACGACAAGGGAAGAACATGTCAGAACTCACAATCAATCCGGATGAGATCCGCGACGCTCTCCAGCAGTTCGCTTCCTCATACCGTCCGGAAGGCGCCACGGCGACCGAGGTCGGCACCGTGGTTGACGCCTCGGACGGCATCGCGCACGTCGAGGGTCTTCCTGGCGTCATGGCCAACGAGCTCATCACCTTCGCCGATGGAACGCTCGGTCTTGCACAGAACCTCGACGAGAGCAGCATCGGCGTCATCGTCCTCGGCGAGTTCCAGGGCATCGTCGAGGGCATGGAAGTCCGCCGCACCGGTGAAGTCCTCTCCGTGCCCGTCGGCGAGGGCTACCTCGGCCGTGTCGTCGACCCCCTCGGCAACGCGATCGACGGACTCGGCGAGATCGCCACGTCCGGACGCCGCGCCCTCGAGCTCCAGGCACCTGGCGTCATGGACCGCAAGTCGGTTCACGAGCCGCTCGAGACCGGCATCAAGGCCATCGACGCGATGATCCCCGTTGGCCGTGGCCAGCGTCAGCTCATCATCGGCGACCGCCAGACCGGCAAGACGGCGATCGCGATCGACGCGATCATCAACCAGAAGGCCAACTGGGAGTCCGGAGACGTCAACAAGCAGGTTCGCTGCATCTACGTCGCCGTCGGCCAGAAGGGCTCGACCATCGCCTCCGTCAAGGGTGCGCTGGAAGACGCCGGTGCGATGGAGTACACGACGATCGTCGCGTCCCCTGCCTCCGACCCTGCCGGCTTCAAGTACCTCGCCCCGTACACGGGCTCGGCCATCGGCCAGCACTGGATGTACGAGGGCAAGCACGTCCTGATCGTCTTCGACGACCTGTCGAAGCAGGCTGAGGCCTACCGCGCCGTGTCGCTTCTCCTGCGTCGCCCGCCGGGACGCGAGGCCTACCCAGGTGACGTGTTCTACCTGCACTCCCGCCTCCTCGAGCGCTGCGCCAAGCTCTCCGATGCGATGGGTGCCGGCTCCATGACCGGGCTTCCGATCATCGAGACCAAGGCGAACGACGTCTCGGCGTACATCCCGACCAACGTGATCTCGATCACGGACGGCCAGATCTTCCTCCAGTCCGACCTCTTCAACGCCAACCAGCGTCCAGCGGTCGACGTCGGAATCTCGGTCTCGCGAGTCGGTGGCGACGCTCAGCAGAAGCACATCAAGAAGGTCTCGGGAACGCTCAAGCTCGAGCTCGCGCAGTACCGCTCGCAGCAGGCCTTCGCGATGTTCGCGTCGGACCTCGACGCGACGACGCGCCGTCAGCTCGAACGTGGAGCGCGCCTCACGGAGCTCCTCAAGCAGCCGCAGTACTCGCCGTACCCCGTCGAGCAGCAGGTCGTCGCGATCTGGGCTGGAACGAACGGCAAGCTCGATCTCGTGCCAGTCGACGAGATCCTGCGCTTCGAGAACGAGCTCCTCGAGTACCTCGAGCGCAACACCGACGTCCTCGCCCGCCTCCGCGACAGCGGAAAGCTCGAAGACGACACGCTGAAGGCCATGGCCGAAGGCGTCGACGGCTTCTCGAAGACGTACCTCAAGAACGACGGAACTCCGCTCGTCGCTAGCGCCGAACAGGTCGCCGCTGACGAGATCGAGCAGGAGAAGATCGTCAAGAAGCGCCGCTAGGCGCCCTCGACGACTTCGACGACGAGCACAGGAGAAGCATGGGAGCACAACTTCGGGTCTACCGGCAGAAGATCAAGTCTGCCCAGACGATGAAGAAGGTCACCCGCGCCATGGAGCTGATCGCCACTTCGCGCATCACCAAGGCGCGGAAACGCATGGCCGAGTCGAACCCGTACGCGCAGGCGATCACCGAGGCAGTCTCGGCAGTCGCCAGCTACACGGACATCGATCACATCCTCGTCACCGAGCGCGAAGAGGTCCGCCGCGTCGCGGTTGTCGTCTTCACGAGCGACCGAGGCCTCAACGGAGCCTTCTCCTCGAGCGTTCTGCGCGAGGCCGAGGGCCTCACCAACACGCTCGAGGCCGAGGGCAAGGAAGTTGTCCACTACCTCGTCGGGCGCAAGGCGGTCGGCTACTTCGCCTTCCGCAAGCGTGCCAGCGAGAAGCAGTGGACGGGTGCCACCGACCTTCCGGTCTTCCAGACCGCGAAGGAACTGGGCGAAGCCCTCGTCGAACGGTTCACGATTCCGTTCGAAGAGGGTGGCGTGGAGGAGATCCACTACGTCTACAACCGGTTCCAGTCGATGGTCACGCAGACGCCGACCGTCGTCCGGCTCCTGCCGCTCGAGGTCGTCGACAGCGAAGACGTCGCCGAAGCCGACGAGGCCCCGCTGCTCCCGCTGTACGAGTTCGAGCCGGATGCGGAGACCGTGCTTCACGCACTGCTTCCGGACTACATCCAGGCGCGTCTCTTCAACGCCATGCTGCACTCCGCCGCATCCGAGCACGCTGCCCGCCAGCGCGCCATGAGCGCGGCTTCCGACAACGCAGACACCCTGGTGCGCGACTACACCAGGCTCGCGAACAACGCGCGCCAGGCAGAGATCACGCAGCAGATTTCCGAGATCGTGGGCGGCGCGGACGCGCTCGCAACCGCATAACCGCGCGAACACGCAAGAAAAGGACAAGACATGACGACGCACATCGTCTCCGACAGGGAAGACACGACGGCTCCGGCCGGTGTCGGCCGGATCGCCCGTGTCACGGGTCCCGTTGTCGACATCGAGTTCCCGCATGACGCCATCCCCGGCATCTACCACGCCCTCGAGACCGAGGTGAGCCTTGGCGACCAGTCGCTCAAGCTCACGCTCGAGGTCGCACAGCACCTTGGCGACGACCTCGTCCGCGCCATCGCGCTCAAGCCCACCGACGGACTCGTCCGCGGCCAGGAGGTTCGCGACACCGGAGCTCCGATCTCGGTGCCCGTCGGCGACGTCACCAAGGGCAAGGTCTTCAGCGTCACCGGTGAAGTGCTCAACGAGACGATGCTCTCCGAGCCCTACGAGATCACTGAGCGCTGGCCCATCCACCGCGAGCCCCCGGCCTTCGACCAGCTCGAGTCGAAGACCGAGCTCTTCGAGACCGGCATCAAGAGCATCGACCTCCTCACCCCGTACGTCCAGGGTGGAAAGATCGGTCTCTTCGGTGGAGCCGGCGTCGGCAAGACCGTCCTCATCCAGGAGATGATCCAGCGAGTCGCGCAGGACCACGGCGGCGTCTCGGTCTTCGCCGGTGTCGGCGAGCGCACCCGTGAGGGCAACGACCTCATCTACGAGATGGAAGAAGCAGGCGTCTTCGACAAGACGGCGCTTGTGTTCGGCCAGATGGACGAGCCGCCGGGAACGCGACTCCGCGTCGCCCTCTCGGCCCTCACCATGGCTGAGTACTTCCGTGACGTGCAGAAGCAGGACGTGCTCCTCTTCATCGACAACATCTTCCGCTTCACGCAGGCGGGTTCCGAGGTCTCGACGCTGCTCGGCCGCATGCCGTCCGCCGTCGGCTACCAGCCGAACCTCGCCGACGAGATGGGTGTGCTCCAGGAGCGCATCACGTCGACGCGTGGCCACTCGATCACGTCCCTGCAGGCCATCTACGTGCCTGCCGATGACTACACCGACCCGGCCCCCGCGACGACGTTCGCCCACCTCGACGCGACCACGGAGCTCTCGCGAGAGATCGCGTCGAAGGGCCTCTACCCGGCCATCGACCCGCTCACCTCCACGAGCCGCATCCTCGACCCGCGCTACCTGGGTGCCGACCACTACCGGGTCGCGACCGAGGTCAAGCAGATCCTCCAGAAGAACAAGGAACTGCAGGAGATCATCGCGATCCTCGGTGTCGACGAGCTCTCCGAGGAAGACAAGATCACCGTCTCCCGCGCCCGCCGCATCCAGCAGTTCCTCTCGCAGAACACCTACATGGCGAAGAAGTTCACCGGTGTCGAGGGCTCCACGGTTCCCCTCAAGGAGACCATCGAGTCGTTCGACGCCATCGCCAAGGGTGACTTCGACCACGTCGCCGAGCAGGCCTTCTTCAACGTCGGTGGAATCAACGACGTCGAAGAGAAGTGGGCGCAGATGCAGAAGGACAACGCATAGTCATGGCAGGCAAAGGCGAACTGACCGTCAAGGTCGTCGAAGCAACCAAGCTCGTCTGGGAAGGCGGCGCGACCATGGTCGTCGCTCGCACCTCCGAAGGTGAGATCGGAATCCTCTCCGGCCACGAGCCCATGCTCGCGTCCCTGGGGTCCGGCCAGGTTCGCATCACGACCACCGACGGATCGAAGATCGTCGCCAACGCTGAGGGCGGGTTCCTCTCGGTGAACAGCGACGTCGTCACGGTCGTCGCCGGCGAGGCTGAACTCGTCTCCGGGGAGTGACCGAACGTCTCCTGCTGTTGTTGCCGCCGTCCGAAACCAAACGGGACGGCGGCAACGCTGCGTTCAGCGACGATCTGGTGCAGACACCGGAGGCAGGCGGACTGAGCTGGGCGGAGACCTTCTCGGAGGTGCGAGAGGCCGCCGCCAGCGAGCTGCAGCGGCTCTCCCACGACGCAGATGCCGCCCGCAAGGTACTGAAGATCTCAGAGAAGCAGGCCGCGCTGGAACTGGAACGCAACAGAAGCCTGCGCTCCAGCCCTCGGATGGCGGCGCTGCTGCGCTACACGGGCGTCCTCTACGACGCTCTCGACGCGTCCTCACTGAGCGACCATCAGCTCGGCTGGGCCGCGCACCACGTCGCCGTTCACTCGGCCCTCTTCGGGCTCGTCGGCGGGGGAGAGGGCATTCCCGCCTATCGTCTCTCCGCAGGGTCGCGCCTCGGAGGGGTCGCCCCCGCGAATCGCTGGGCTCAGGCGACAGCTCAGGCGCTCGCCGAGCACGAGGGGCTCGTGATCGATCTGCGCTCGAAGGCCTATTCCGCCCTCGGCCCGGTGGGATCTGCCGAGCGACACGTCACCATCGACGTCGTCTCCCGGACTCCGGACGGCGAGGTTCGCTCGCTGAACCACTTCAACAAACGCGGCAAGGGCCTCTTCACGCGCGGTCTCATCGTGCTCGCCGCCGAGCAGGCGAAGCGAGCCGACGCGATTCGCGATGCGCACGAACTCGCTGACTTCTGTCGTGACGCCGGCTGGGATCTTGAACCCACCGAGCCCGGATGCGCCCGCCTGATCGTGCCAGAGGGCCTCTGACGACGAGACGCCTCCGCCCGCCCAGGCGAGCAGATACGAGCCCCGGGGAGGTCTCCCCATCGACAAGGGGCTCGAAACGCCGCTACTTTGTACCAAGTCTGCCTACGCTGACTCGCGTGCACATCGAGCACGCGACGCAGACGTCGACTGAATATCAGAAAGTGACTCCTCCATGGAAATCTTCTCCTACGGCGATCAGACCGCAGCAGGAATCGGCGCGCTAGGAATCCTGCTCTACTTCGTCATTCTCCTCGGCGCCTACGCCCTCTCCTCGTGGCTGATGTCGAAGGTGTTCACCAAGATGGGAATCGAGGCCTGGAAGGCCTGGGTCCCCGTCTACAACCAGTGGACCTTCGTCGAAGCAGCGGGCTTCCCCGGATGGTGGGTGCTCGTCGGCTTCATTCCCGGCGTGAACATCGCCCTGGTCGTGCTGCTCGCCATCGCGGCGTACCGAATCGGACAGGGTTTCGGCAAGGGCGGCGCGTGGGTCGTGCTCTACATCTTCCTGCCCATCGTCTGGTTCGCCATCGTCGGGTTCGACAGCTCTCGCTGGAACCCCGCGCTCATGAACCTCGGCTCGCAGGCCTACGGCCAGCCTCAGGGTGCCGTCGGATACCCGCAGCAGGGCGCTCCCGTCCAGCAGCCATACGGCCAGGCTCCTGCTCAGCAGGGGTACGGGCAGGCTCCCGCGCAGCAGCCGTATGGTCAGGCCCCGACCCAGCAGGGGTACGGTCAGCCGCCCGCGCAGCAGCCGTATGGCCAGGCCCCGACCCAGCAGGGGTACGGTCAGCCGCCCGCGCAGCAGCCATACGGCCAGGCCCCGACGCAGCAGCCGCCCCTCGGGCAGAACCCGGGGAACCAGCAGCCGTACGGTCAGCAGAACCCGCCCCAGCACTGATAGGCGGGCAAGTCGTCTCAGAGAGCACGCCACGTGGATTCGGTTCCACGTGGCGTGCTCTTCTCTCTCCGGTGTTCCTGCGCCTCGACTCGTGTCGTTCTCCACAGCCTGATGTCTCGGGGATCGCGGCAGACTGGTATCCACCTAGCTTCTGCCTATGGAACGGATTCGACTCAGCACGCCCAAGCAGATCCTCGACGCGGTCCCCAAGCTCCTGGGGTACTCGCCGGTCGGCTCGCTCGTAGCCATCCCGCTCAGCGGCCGACGAGGGGGTGTGGTTCTGCGATTCGACCTGCCCAGTCTGTCGAACTCGCGTGCGGTCAACGCAGCACCGTACGCGAGTGCCGTAATCGGGCACCTGGCATATCTCAGCAACATCGAGCGCGTGGTCTTCGTCTTGAGCCCGAACCTCCCGTTCGGCAGCGGCCCGATGCCACCGCACTCGGAGTTGGCAGAAGCTCTTGTCGAGTTCGGTGACCGAGCGGGCATCGAGGTTGTGCTCTGCCTCTGCAGAGCGTTGGACGCCTGGGGCGTGTACGGCTGCGATGATCCCGATTGCTGCGATGTCGGGCCGAGGGCACTCGGCGCTCAGGACGCGTGGCGTGAGGCGGCAGAGCCGGTGATCCACGCCGAGATCGCATCGGCCCCGGCCGGACGCAGGAGGGCGTTCGCGGAGGCCGACGAACGGCACGCCCAGGTGCACGAGGGCGAGGACGACTTCTCCGGGATGCGCCAGGGGTGGCTCGCAGCGCTCACGCCCGAGGGCGGCGGCTCCGGACTGAGCGACGCGCAGCTCGCAGGGCTGCTCTGCATGCTGCGCGGGCGTCGGACGTCCGAGCTCCTCCTGATAACGGTCGCCTTCGGTGATCGAGACGAGCTCCTGTCGCTGTCGCCGATCTGGGCGAGCCTGCTGCCGGGGGAGAGCACAGGGCCGCAACTGCCGGCGTTCTCGCGAGAACGGGTTCGCACGGCTGTCGCCTGCCTCCGCGATCTCGGCGCGCTCGTGGACCTCGACGAGGAACCCGGTCTGCTCGCGGGCATCGCCTGGCTCGAGTGGGCTTCGGGACGTGCGAGCGCCGGGGCGGCGTTCGCTCAGCGCGCTCTTGCTCGTCGCCCGGATGACCGGGTGGCCGCGAGCGTCGTCTGGCTTGTCGAGCGCTGCGTGCTGCCGCCGTGGCTCTCGGATGTCCAGGATTGGCTCACCGACGCCGACACCGATACCGACACAGACGCCGACACAGACGCCGACACAGAGACCGAGACCGAGAGCGGGTCTGCGGTCTGGCGTGAAGGCTAGCGAACAGGTCGGGTCGACGCCCCCCGACGGATTCGCAGTCGGCGAGGGGTCAGCACCGGCAGACGGAGTCGTCCACCTGCCCGCCAGCGTCCCCGGTGCACGCACGGTCGTCTTTCCCACGCTCATGGCCGTCGCACCGGTTGTCGTCGCACTCGCCCTCTGGGCGCTGCTGTCCTCGCCCGTGATGCTGGCCTTCGCGGTGCTGGGACCTGTGATGGCGGTGGCCAGCTACGCGGAATCGAGACGTCAGTCGCGAGCAGAGCACGGGCGAGCTCAGGCGGTCTTCGAGAGCGAACTCGATGTCTGCGTGCGTGAGGCCCGGGGGCTCGCTCACCGTGACCTCCGAGAACTCCATCGTTCCGCGCCTGGAGCTCGGAGGCTCATCTCGGGGTGCTCCGCTGCCCGCGAGTCGCAGCTGATCCTGGGCTTCGGGCGTGTGCGCGCCCGGTTCAAGATCCACGGACAGCTCCGCGAGCTGCCCGACGAGGCTCAGGCGCGCCTCGAGCCGTTCCTCGTCCTCGATGATGCTCCCGTCGTGGCCGACAGCGAGAGGGTCAGACTCACCGGCAATCGGCACCTGATTCTGGCGGCCAGTCGCGCGCTGCTGACCCAGCGCGCCGCCGGCCGCGTCACCATCGGCGCCGGCGCGGTCGGGGAGGCACTGAACGGTGAAATCCGAGGGCTCCGAGGAGACTGGCGCCCGGTCCTCACGGCGGATCGCGGCCCGGGGATGCTCCTCGACTTCGGCGTCGACCTCGACTCCCGCGCCGATGGCCCTGGCCCCTCGCCGCGTCAGCGCACCCCGCCTCGTGAGCTCCGCATCCGGATGCTGAGCCCGGTGCGGGCGAGCGTGGAGCTCGCTGACGGCCAGTCTCAGACGGTGAGACCGGAGCTTGTCACCGTCGAGGAGCTGCGCGCTTTCGCCCAACGGAGCGCGCGGCCCGAGTCCGGCCAGCTGATCGAGGGCCCGGTCGGTGACGCCGCTGCATCGTCGACGCTTCGCCTGAGGAGGGCACCCCATCACGCATCGCTCGCGGCACCGATCGGCACCCAGGACGGTGTGGCGTTCGAGGTCGACCTCGTCGCGGCCGGACCCCATGCCGTTGTCGGCGGGACGACCGGATCCGGCAAGAGCGAGCTGCTGGTCACCTGGGTCCTCGCGATGACGGCCACGAGGTCCACTCGTGACGTGCAGGTGCTCTGCTTCGACTTCAAGGGCGGCGCCACCTTCGACCCGATCGCCACCCTCCCGCACTGCGTTGGCGTGGTCACGGATCTCGACGACGACGAGGCGCGGAGGGCGGCGACGAGTCTCAGCGCCGAGATCCGCTTCCGTGAGCGGGCAATCCGTGCTGCCGGTGCGAAGCATGTGGGCGAGGTGCCGAGCCTTGCTCGGCTCGTCGTCGTCGTCGACGAGTACCAGGCGCTCGTCGACTCGGATGCCGAGCTCCAAGCCGTGTTCTCCGACATCTCCGCGCGCGGGAGGAGCCTCGGCGTCCACCTCATCCTCTGTGCCCAGCAGCCTGCATCCGCGGTCAGGGGAGCGACGCTCGCGAACTGCAGCGTCCGCATCAGCCTGCGCGTCATCGCAGAGGCGGACAGCACAGCCGTCATCGGCACCGGGGCCGCGGCCAAGCTGCCCGTGTCGACGCCCGGACTCGCGATCGTCGTGGCGGGCGAGGGGGCGGCGCAGGTGCAGGTGCGGCGATCCTCACCGGACACGATCGCGGCGTGCATCCGAGCCTGCGCAGAGCGCGAGGCGCATCTCGGCGGGGCGCTCCCGCGGCCTCCCTGGCTCCCCGCGCTGCCGGCGGAGATCGCCGCCAGCACCCTCGATGCGTCCGGCACCCTCGATGAACCCAGCGGACGGGGCCTCGCTTTCGGTATCGCGGACGACACGGAGCTCCGACGTCAGCCGACCGCCGTCTTCTCTCCGGAGCTCGGGGCGATGCTGGTCATCGGCGGGCCGCGCACGGGCAAGACCGGATGCCTCGCGATGCTCGCCGAGACGGCACGGACCGTGCATGGCGCCGAATCGCCCGCTGTCGTCGTGCTCAGCGATGATCCGGAGACGGCTTGGGACCAGCTCTGGAGCCCCGAGCTCACGTCTCGCCACGGGCTGCTCCTCGCCGACGACGTCGACCTGTTCCTGTCGCAGGTCGATGAGCCGTATCGCTCCGCCTTCGCCGAGCGATTGACGCTGCTCCTTCGCCGCTCAGCCACCGGGTTCCCCGCCGTCGTGTTCACCGCGAGCAGAGCAACGGGTCATGCTTCGGTGCTGGTGGCTGCCGCAGCTCAGACGCTGCGTCTGGTCGGCGGCGATCGCGCCGCCTACGTCATGGCAGGGGGAGAGCCCTCAGATCACCGCAGCCATGCCGGACCGGGGCGAGCGAACTGGCACGGTCTTCCCTGCCAGGTCGCGCGTGCGACACGACCCCTCCGAGCGCATCGAGCACGCTCCGATGACTCGGGAGACCAACGAGATGCCCTTGCACAGACCGGGACTGAGAACCTGCTGGTTGCTGCGCGCCGTATCGAACCCCTTCGCCGCATCCTCGAAGCACGGGGCTTCACCTGCACGACTCTCGGTGCCTGGCTCGCCGATCGCGCAGCTGACGCGGGACCGGCGCCGGCGCGGAACACGGATGCCGCGCCGAGGCGCGCCGTCCTCGGCGTCGTCGACGACTGGCAGGCGCAGTTCGGACTGCTGTCTCGACTGGCCGCAGAGCATCCGGTCCTGCTCTCAGGTCTGAGCACGGGGGAGCACCGGACGCTGCTGCGGGGTGATCCGCTGCCGCCACCGGTCCTGGATGCCCGGCGGGGCGCCGTTCTCCGAAGTCTCACCGGTGAGATGACCCGGGTTCATTGGACTGATGAAGAGGCGCGCGTCGACGGGCCCAGCGGTTTTCGAGCTAGAGACTCGTCGGGACCGCCGACCCCACCATGATCTCGCCGACGAGCACGCCCCCACCCAGGACCTCGAGGCCGAGGCGCGGCAGCAGCTGCTGCACACGGGTCACATCGGTCGCCCCAGCCGCCACGAGCAGCTGCAGGCCGACGAGCGTGCTGGCGCGGCTGGAGCCGTCGAGCATCTTCAGG
This sequence comes from Pseudoclavibacter sp. RFBG4, assembly GCF_002931515.1. Lineage (NCBI taxonomy): Bacteria > Bacillati > Actinomycetota > Actinomycetes > Micrococcales > Microbacteriaceae > Pseudoclavibacter > Pseudoclavibacter sp. RFBG4. Next base: position 140,478 of record NZ_PSYC01000020.1, read on the forward strand.
GCGACTGCCGTGCCGTCGGGGGCGGCCATGACGAGCACACCCTCGGCGCCGGACTTCGCCAGGACGCCCAACTCCGACACGACGATCGAGTTCGGCCGCTCGTGGCCCTCGATGAGCCAGCCGTTCGCGAGGACCGAACGCCAGACGGACGCCGCGGCCTTGAAGAGCGGGAACGGAGAAGCTGGGCTCGATGTGGCGAGGCGGCTCGCGGCGGACGCCAACCCGACGAGGCTCACAGCGAAGACTGGCGCGCCGCAGCCGTCGATGCCCACCGCGCTCGGGCGTTCCCTGGTCATCCGCTCGATCGTGTCCTTGACGGCGAGCTGCAGGGGATGCTCGGCGGCGAGGTAGCCCTCGACCGGCCAGCCCTGCGCCACGCAGGCAGCCAGCATGGCCGCGTGCTTGCCGCTGCACTCCATGTACACGGCCGCCGATGCCTCGCCCGCTCGAACGAGGGCGTCCCTCGAGGCGCGGTCTCTCGGCCAGGAAGCCGGACAGGCGAGCGCGCGGTCGTCGAGGCCCGAGGCATGGAGGATCTCGCGCACGTGCGCGACGTGAGCCGGGGAGCCCGAGTGGCTCCCGCATGCGATCGCCGTCTGCTCATCCGTCAGCTGCGCGCCGAGCGCGAGTGCAGTCTGCGCCTGGAACAGCTTGAGGGTCGATCGAGGGAACACCGGCTGGTGCCCGTCGCCGAGCTCGGCCCGGAGGGTGGCGTCCGCATTGGTGACCACCGCGGCTCCGATATGCCTGGATTCCACGAAGCCTGATCGAGTGACGATGGCGAGTTCGACGGCGGCTTCAGCCGGCAGGGATGATGCTTGGCTCATGATCGGGCAAGCCTACGGGGTGCATGACCCGCATCGACGGCAGCCCCCGGCCCGGCGGCCAAGGCGGATCGACAGCAAGAGGGCGGCTCAGCAGGTCTACGCTTGACCCCCGTGGAATCTGTCTTGCTCTTCATCGTCGGCGTGCTGGCCGCAGTCATCGGCCTCGCGGCGTCGATCGCGCTGCACGAAGTGGGCCATCTCGTGCCCGCCAAGCGCTTCGGCGTGCGGGTCACGCAGTACATGATCGGCTTCGGGCCGACGCTGTTCTCCCGTCGACGTGGCGAGACGGAGTACGGAGTCAAGGCGATCCCGCTCGGCGGCTACGTCGCGATGATCGGCATGTACCCGCCCGCCAAGGCAGGCGAGGCCGCTCGCACGGGCGGCACCGGGTTCATGTCGAGCATGATCGACGACGCCAGGCTGGCTTCCGCCGAGGGAGTCGAACCCGGCGAGGAGGCGCGCACCTATGCGTCTCTGCCCGTCTGGAAGCGCATCGTCATCATGGTCGGCGGGCCCGCCATGAACTTCGTCATCGCCATCCTCGGATTCATGATCGTGTGCTCGGGGTTCGGTCTCTACCAGCCATCGACCACGGTCGGCTCGGTGTACGAGTGCGTCGTCGCCGCCGGCGCGGTGGCGCCGGCCGAGGGGGAGCCCTGCGAGACGCCCGCGCCAGCGTTCGAGGCCGGGCTCCTGCCTGGGGACACGATCACGAGCGTCGACGGCGTGCCCGCGGACAACTGGGACGTGCTGCAGGACGCGATCCGAGTGAGTCCAGGGGCCTCGATCTCGCTGGGCGTCGAGCGGGCCGGTGAGCAGCTGCAGCTCGAGCTCACTCCCCGGGTGAACACCGTCTACGAGCTCGACGAGCTGACGGGAGCGCGCGTCGAAGCCGCAGATGGCTCCTACGTGACCGAGGAGGTCGGGTTCGTCGGCATCACTCCAACGCAGGAGCGCACCCGTCAGTCGCCGCTCTACGCGTTCACGATGGCTGAGGCGAACGTGCGCGCCGTCGGGAACTTCCTCATCACCATCCCGGAGCGCATCGTCGAGATGTGGAACGCCGGATTCGGGGGCGCCGAACGAGACCCGAACGGGCCCATGAGCGTCGTCGGAGTCGGACGCATCACGGGGGAGGTGGCCGCGGAGACGAGCATCCCGGTCGTGGACAGGGTCGCGACGATCGTCCAGCTGGTCGCATCCGTCAACATCGCGCTCGGCGTCATCAACCTGGTGCCATTGCCGCCGCTCGACGGCGGTCACGTGCTCGCAGCCCTCATCGACGGGATCCGTCGTCGCCTCGCGAAGCTCTTCGGACGCCCAGACCCTGGCCCCTTCGACACCGCAAAGCTCCTGCCGGTGACCTTGGTCATCGCGGGGTGCCTCATGGCGATGAGCGCGCTGTTCATCTACGTTGACATCGTCAATCCGATCCGGCTGTTCGAGTAGCCTCCGGATAGCTGAACGCGGGGGATGGGCGAGATCATTACGCTTTCCCTTGGAAAACACTGAAGTGCACGAGGCGAGATCACAAGAGTCGGCAGGCAGACCCCGCCGCAGGAAGAAGGATCCGTGACGATTGTCGGCGGTCAGCAGCTCAAGCTCAGCCAGCAGGAGCTCCAGGAAGCGGGCAGGTCCATCGGTGCCGTCTCGCGGGCCTTCGCCCACAAGGTCGTGGGCCAGACGCAGCTCCGCGAGACGCTGCTGGTCGGGCTCATGTCTGGCGGACACGTGCTGCTGGAGTCGGTCCCCGGCCTCGCGAAGACGACGGCGGCGCAGACGCTCGCGCAGTCGGTGCGCGGTTCCTTCAGCCGCATCCAGTGCACCCCCGACCTGCTCCCGTCCGACATCGTCGGCACCCAGATCTACGACGCGGCCGAGCACCGCTTCTCGACGCAGCTCGGGCCCGTCCACGCGAACTTCGTGCTCCTCGACGAGATCAATCGCTCGAGCGCCAAGACCCAGTCGGCCATGCTCGAGGCCATGCAGGAACGCCAGACCACCATCGGCGGCACGCTCTACCCGCTGCCGGACCCGTTCCTCGTGATCGCGACGCAGAACCCGATCGAGCAGGAGGGAACCTACGTCCTGCCAGAGGCGCAGCTCGACCGGTTCATGCTCAAGGATGTGCTCGAGTACCCGAATCCCGCAGAGGAGTCCGAGATCCTGAGGCGCATCGATGAGGGTGTGTTCGAGCACGGCGAGCCCGCCGCTGTCGATCTGCAGGACGTCACTCGCCTGCAGGACCTCACTTCCCGCGTCTACGTCGACAAGGCGATCACGGAGTACATCGTTGGCCTCGTCTACGTCACCCGCCACGCAGGCGAGTACATCGCGCCAGAGCTCGCACGCCTGGTCGAGGTCGGCGCCTCCCCACGCGCCTCAATCAACTTCGCCAAGGGCGCGCGAGCCGTCGCGCTGCTGCAGGGGCGCGACCACGTGGTCCCAGAGGACGTGCGCAGGCTCGCGCACCGCATCCTCCGCCACCGCATCATCCTGGGCTTCGAGGCGGATGCCACGGGTGTCCGCGTCGAGCAGATCATCGACGCCGTGCTCGGGGCTGTCCGCACTCCGTGACCATGGCAAGCGAGCGACCCCTCCTCTCGAAGGTCAAGTCGAAGATGTTCCTGCACGCGCGACGGCGCGTGCTGCACATGCTCGACGGTCAGTACTCGTCGCACCTGCGTGGCCGCAGCATGGACTTCGACGACCTGCGGGAGTACGTCCCGGGTGACGAGATCAAGGACATCGACTGGAAGGCGAGCGCAAGGACGGGTCAGCCGCTCGTGAAGCGCTATGTCGCCGAGCGGCGGCACCGGGTGCTCTTCGCAGTCGATGGCGGGCGCAACATGGCGGCGCTCTCGGCGAGTGGCGAGCCGAAGCGCGAGGTGCTCGTCTCCGCCCTCGGCATCCTCGGCTACCTCGCCATCCGGCACGGCGACGAGGTGGGGCTCGTCACGGGCAGCTCTGACGGCATCAGGCAGCTGCCGTTCCGCAGCACGTCGTCGGCGCTCGAGCGGATGCTGCACGCGGTCTACGACGGCGTGGGCCTCGGCGCGGCCACGAGCGATATGAATGCGATCCTCGAGCGGGTCCGCCTCACGGTTCGTCATCGGGCGCTCCTCGTCGTCATCGCCGACGAGTTCGACTGGGACGAGGAACGAGCTGCCCTCGTCCGTCGTCTTGCCGCGCAGCATGAGATCGTCTGGCTCCAGATCACGGATGCCGAGCCGCACCTCCGAGGGAGGCGCGGTGAGCTGGCATTCGATGTCGAGGGCAACTGGGCCATGCCGAGTCTCTTCGGCGGCGACCGGCTGCTCGAGCGAGAGTTCGAGTACGCGGAGCAGAAGCGCACCATCGAGATGGAGCAGACGTTCGAGGCGAACGCGGTCTCCTACGCCGAGGTCGCGAGCGAGCAGCAGGTCGCTCCGGTCCTCCTGGCTCTCCTGAAAGCGAGGGCGAATGTTCGCCGCTGATGTGCAACCGCCAGAGGGGACCGTCATCCCCGTCATCGACTATGCCCAGTTCTGGCTGGTGCTCGGGTTCCTGATCCTCGCGGCCATCGTCGCCTACTACTTCCTCGCCGTCTACCTGACGCGTCCGAGGCCGCCCAAGGCCGCGCCAGTGCTCCCGCCGGCCAGGCCTCCCGTGCGTGCGCTGCAGCAGGAGTACCTGGAACGTGTGGACGAGGTGGCTGCGAGGGCGGCAGCGGGGGAGCTCACTCCCCGCCGAGCCCACGCCGAGCTGAGCGTGCTGGTCCGCGGCTTCGTCGCGGCTGTCTCGACCGTGCCAGCAGACAAGATGACGCTCACCGACCTCAGGCGCACGGAGCTGCGCGGTGTCTCCCACACGGTCGGCCAGTACTACCCGATGGTCTTCGGGGCGCACGATCCGAGTGGTGCTGAGGCCGGCGTGGCGGCGGCGCGGGAGGTGATCGCGACGTGGCGGTAGCGATGTGGTGGCTGAGTCTCTCCCTGATCGCGGCCGCGGCGATCGTCGCGGGTGTCGCCTGGTGGAGGATGCGGAGGAAAGGCCAGGTCAACGCGATCCCGGTCGCGAACTCCCGGCGTCTCACGAGACTCCCGGCCTACCGTCGCGCGGTGGCTCGGTACTCGAGCCTCATGACCGCGGTCGGTGTCGTGCTCGCGATCCTCCTGGCGGTGACGAGCGTCGCAGCGGGCCGCTGGGTCTACCAGCGCGTCGAGTCCCCGGAGAAGTTCAACAGGGACATCGTCCTCTGCCTCGACATCTCGGGCTCGATGGTGGAGTACGACGTCGAGGTCCTCGATCGGTACCTCGAGATGCTTCCCGGCTTCGACGGGGAGCGGATGTCGCTCATGCTGTGGGATGCAACCGCGGTCCAGCTCTTTCCCCTGACCGATGACTACGCCTTCGTCGAGACGCAGCTGCAGCAGGTCCGTGATGAGATGGAGTCCGCTTCGGGCGGATCCAACGCCGAGTACTCCTTTGCCCAGGGCACGCAGAGTGCGGCAGGCGCGTCGCTCGTGGGAGACGGACTCGCGTCCTGTGCGATGACCTTCGGCGAGTTCGATCCTGCGGCCGATGACGGCCGGTCGCGGTCGATCATCTTCGCGACGGACAACGCCGTCAACGGGGATCCGCTCGTCTCGTTCCCCGAGGCGGCGGAGTACACCGAGGCGCGTGGCATCACGATCTACGCGCTCGACGCGAACCAGTTCGAGGACGCGTTCGCGGACCAGTTCCGGACGACGGTCCTGCAGGCGGACGGGAGCTATTTCAAGCTCACCGACCCCGCGAGCGTGTCCGGCATCGTCGACCAGATCACGAGCGAGCAGACCTCGCTCATGGTCGGTCAGCCCCAGCTGCTCATCACCGACCGGCCGAATGTGTGGCTCATGCTCATGCTGGTGTTCGCGTCCATCTACGTCGTGCTCGCCTGGAGGCTCCGACTATGACCTGGAATCCGATCCTCCCCGCGTTCGTCCTGGTCCTGCTCGGCATGGCGCTGCTCGGCTTCTGCGTCTTCGCGCTCGTCCGGGCAGCAGACCGACGTCGGCGAATAAACTGGGCGCTCCGGCTCGCTGCGTGCGCGCTCGTCGTGCTCGCGGCGTTCCGTCCGGGCATCGGGAGCGCCTCGGCGCCGAACCTCGAGAGCGACGTGGACGTGCTGTTCGTCGTCGACACGACGGCGAGCATGGTCGCTGAGGACTGGGACGGCGCGCCGAGGCTCGACGGGGCAAAGGCGGACATCTCGGCACTCGCGGCGGCTCACGAGGGCGCGCGCTTCGGGGTGGTCACCTTCGATGCCGCCGCCGTGCAGCGACTGCCGTTCACCGCGGATACGACGGCGCTCGACTCGCTTGTGCAGACGCTTCGTCCTGAGGTGACGCAGTACTCGCGTGGCAGCTCCATCTCGATTGCGGAGCCGCTGGTCGAGGACGTCCTCAAGGCCGCGGCTGAGGCCGAACCCGAGCGGGCACGCATCGTCTACTACCTGGGCGACGGCGAGCAGACCGCCGACACCGAGCCGGACTCCTTCCGAGGGCTGGCCGGGTATCTCGCGGGGGGTGCGGTCCTCGGCTACGGGACGGAGGCGGGTGGTCCGATGAAGGAGACCGCAGGCACGCTGGATACCGGTGAGTCGAGCTACATCGTGGATGCGCAGGGCCAGCAGGCGCTCTCGGTCATCGACCCGGCGGCTCTGCAGACCATCGCCGACGATCTCGTGGTGCCGCTCGAGATCCGCGAACCGGGTACCGAGGTCGTCGCCGCCGATATCGACAGCAGCCGGGTGACGCAGACGGGTGGGAGCGCGGAGACCGCGTTCGAGGTGTACTGGATGCTCGCGGCAGCGGCGTTCCTCCTGCTGCTCCGTGACGTCTGGGAGTCCATTCGCCACTTCATCGAACTGAGCAGGGCAAGGGGAGGTTCCGCATGAGTCGACGCACCAGGACCCCGCGATCTGCGCTTCCGGACGCGGCCAGAGCCGCGAGGCGCCGTCGGCGCTTCATCGTGTTCAGCATCCCGTTCGCGCTCCTCGCGGCCGCGTTCGCGACGAAGCTCATCAGCATGTCGGTGATCGCTGATCGGACGGTGTCCCTCTACTCGGAGGCCGACTACGAGGGCAGCATGAACTCGGCGCAGCAGCAGAAGTTCGTCAACATCCTCGAGAGCTGGAAGGCCCCATACAACACGGGCACTTCGATGCTGCAACTGGGGCTGCTCGATGAGGCTCGGAGCGAGCTCGAGACAGCGCTCCCGATGGCAGAGCCGCCTCAGCAGTGCCCGATCCGCGCCAACCTCGCGATCACGATCGAACGCCTGGGCGACGCGCGGCTTGCGGCAGACGACAAGGCCGGCGCCGTCGCCCTCTGGCAGGAGGCGCTTGCCGTCGTGGATGCGCGTGACCCGAGCTGCGCCTCCACCGAGTTCGAGCCTCCGACGACCGAGTCGACCGAGCGCATCCAGCAGAAGCTGCAAGAGCAGTCCGAGGCGCAGGAGCCGAACGAGGGGGACAAGCCCCCGGAGTCGACGCAGTCGCCCGAGATGACCGAGCTCGAGGAGAAGCTGGAGCAGAACCAGCAGGATCGGCAGGATGAGCTCGACCAGGAGCGCGGCGAGACCGAGGGCGATTCGTCGTACGACAAGCCGTGGTGAAGCATGGCCGCGCCGCTTTCGGCGCGGCCATGCCCCCGACCGACGAGCCAGCGCACGGCCTCGTGCACGACTAGCATTGGCCGGGTGACTACTCGCCTCTCCAAGCTCTTTGTCCGCACCCTCCGCGAAGACCCCGTCGACGCCGAGGTCGCAAGCCACAGGCTCCTCGTCCGCGCCGGCTACATCCGTCGTCAGGCGCCTGGCGTCTTCGCGTGGCTGCCGCTCGGCCTGAAGGTGAAGCGGCGCATCGAGCAGATCGTCCGCGAGGAGATGGAGGCCGCCGGCGCCCAGGAGGTCCACTTCCCTGGGATCCTGCCCGCGGACTTCTACGAGGCCACCGGGCGCCTCGACGACTTCGGTGACGGTATCTTCCGCCTCGAGGACCGGAAGGGCGCACCGCTCGTGCTGGCGCCCACCCACGAGGAGGCCTTCACCCTCGCGGTCAAGGATCTCTACTCGTCCTACAAGGATCTGCCCCTCGCGATCTACCAGATCCAGGACAAGTACCGCGACGAGGCACGGCCCCGCGCCGGCCTGCTGCGCGGCCGCGAGTTCACGATGAAGGACGCCTACTCGTTCGACATCGACGATGCCGGGCTGGATGTGAGCTACCAGGCGCAGCGGGATGCCTACGAGCGCATCTTCGACCGCCTCGGTCTCGAGTACGTCATCGTCGCGGCCAACGCAGGAGCCATGGGCGGCTCGCGCAGTGAGGAGTTCCTGCACCCGACGCCCGTCGGGGAGGACACCTTCGTGCGCTCGCCGGGCGGCTACGCGGCCAACGTCGAGGCCTACGCGGCACCGACCCCCGCGCCGCTCGATGCGGCCTCCGTCGGCCCTGCCACGGTCTTCGATTCGCCCGATACGCCGACCATCGCGACGCTCGTCGCGCATGCGAATGAGACCGTGCCGAAGATCGACGGCCGCGACTGGACTTCCGCGGACACGCTCAAGAACGTCGTCATCGCCCGCCTGAACACGGATGGCAGCCGGGACGTCGTCGTCGTCGGCATCCCCGGTGATCGAGAGCTCGACCTCAAGCGCCTCGAGACCGCACTGCAGCCTGCCGAGGTGGAAGCCGCGACGGCGGAGGACTTCGCAAAGCACCCCGGTCTCGTCCGCGGCTACATCGGCCCGTGGGCCGCCGAGGGGCAGGTGCTCGGCGAGGAGTCGAGCACGGGTCTGGCCTACTTCCTCGACGAGACGGTCGCCGAGGGATCGAGCTGGATCACCGGCGCGAATGTCGCGGGCAAGCACGTGCACTCGCTGGTCGCCGGTCGCGACTTCACGGCAGATGCACGGGTCGGGGCCGCCGAGGTCCGCGATGGCGACCAGGCCCCCGACGGCAGCGGCCCCATCACGACGGCGCGCGGCACCGAGATCGGGCACGTCTTCCAGCTCGGCCGCAAGTACGCGGAGGCGCTCGGGCTCAAGGTGCTCAACGAGCAGGGCAAGCTCACGACCGTGACGATGGGCTCCTACGGCATCGGCGTGACCCGCAACCTCGCGCTCATCGCGGAGGCGAACCACGACGACCGTGGCCTGATCTGGCCGGAGCAGGTGGCTCCGTTCGACGTGCAGATCGTCGCGACGGGACGCAACGAAGAGCCCTTCGCCGTGGCGGAGGAGCTCTCGGCCGCGTTCGATGCAGCTGGTCTCGACGTGCTCTACGACGATCGCAAGAAGGTCTCGCCCGGCGTGAAGTTCGGTGACGCCGAGCTGCTCGGCGTGCCATGGATCGTCATCGCGGGCAAGGGCGCAGTCGACGGGCAGGTCGAGCTCTGGAACCGCCGGACGAACGAGCGCGACGCGGTCTCCAAGGACGACGTGCTCGAACTGCTGCTGTCCAAGCGCGGCAACTGAGCTCACTGCGGGATGGGGCCTCGGCTCGCCCCATCCCGCGTGCCCGACGGGGAGCTCTGTGCGCCAGCATGCGGTAAACTCGTTCTTTCATCTGAATAGAGGGAGCGCCATGAAGATCGACCTTGCTGTCCTGAGGATTCTCGAGCGAGAGCGTGAGATTCCATTCGAGGAGCTTGCCAGCATTCTCGAGCAGGCGATCCTGACCGCGTACGAGAAGCACGTGTCGCAGGAACTCGGCCAGGACGTGCCGCCGGCTTCGACCCGCGTGCACCTCGACCGCAAGAGCGGTGAGGTCAACGTCTTCGTGCCGGAGATGGACGACGAGGGCGAGATCATCGGCGAGGCCCAGCTTCCGGCCGACGACTTCGGACGAGTGGCCGCGTTCGCTGCCAAGCAGGTCATCAACCAGCGCATCCGCGACATCGGCGACGACAAGGTCCTCGGCGAGTTCAGGGGGCGTGAGGGCGACATCGTCGCTGGCGTGATCCAGCAGGGGCCGAATCCCCGCATGATCCACGTCGATCTGGGAACGGTCGAGGCCATCCTGCCGCCTGAGGAGCAGGTGCCAGGCGAGGACTACTCCCACGGGCGTCGCCTCCGCGTCTTCGTGACCAAGGTCGAGCGTGGCAGCAAGGGGCCGCAGATCACGGTCTCGCGCACCCACCCGTCGCTCGTGCGCAAGCTCTTCGCGCTCGAGGTGCCGGAGATCGCGAGCGGCGTCGTCGAGATCGTCTCGCTGGCGCGCGAGGCCGGACATCGCTCGAAGATCGCCGTGCGCGCCACCCAGGAGGGGATCAACCCCAAGGGGGCCTGCATCGGCGAGCTCGGTGCCCGCGTTCGTGCCGTGACCAACGAGCTCGGCGAGGAGAAGATCGACATCGTCGACTACTCCGACGACCTGCCGACGTTCGTGGCGAGCGCCCTCAGCCCGGCCAAGGTGTCGAGCGCGTTCGTGATCGACCGCGCGACGAAGGCAGTTCGTGCCCTCGTTCCCGACTTCCAGCTGTCGCTCGCGATCGGCAAGGAGGGGCAGAATGCGCGCCTCGCCGCCAAGCTCACGGGGGCGAGAATCGACATCCAGCCCGACTCGATCCTCGAAGACGGAGACGAAGCGCGCGCAGAGGGGTAGTATGTCGTCTGTACGAACGTGCGTTGGGTGCCGTTCGCGCTCAGAACGAAGTCAGCTCCTCAGGGTTGTGCTTCGTCAGGGAAGCCTCGAAGTCGATATCTCGGCGAGTCTCCCCGGGCGCGGAGCCTGGATCCATCCGACCGCGGAGTGCACCAAGCTGGCGATTGAGCGGCGCGCATTCCTGCGGGCCTTCAAGACAGGCAAGGTGGACACCGAGGCGCTCAGCAGGCACGCGAGCACATTGGAGCAGGGCGAACGCACTGCTCCGACCACGAGAAAAGGCTGATCGGACCATGGACAACTCATGAGTGACTCACGATGAGGCACATCCGACTTTTTTAATGGTCCGCTCCTATCTGGGCGGGCCCCAGACAGGAGAAAAGTGGCAAAACCACGCGTACACGAAATCGCCAGCGAGATGGGCGTCGATTCGAAGACCGCCCTCAAGACTCTTCAGGACATGGGCGAGTTCGTTAAGAGCGCTTCGTCGAGCGTCGAGCCCCCCGTGGCCCGTCGCCTTCGCGAGGCACTGAAGTCCAACGCCGCAGGCGGCGCGCAGCCTCAGGCTGCTGCTCCCGCGGCTTCAAAGCCGGGCGCTCCGCGTCCCGGCGGAGCGACGCCGTCGAGCGTGCGTCCGGGCAGCAAGCCAGGCCCGTCAGCTCCCTCTGCACCGGCAGCCCCCGCCGAGCCGGCCAAGAAGGCTGCTCCAGCAGGCTCGTCGGCCCCGACTCCCGGGCCCAAGCGCAAGCCCGAGCCAGCTCCCGCACCGGCTCAGGCAGCTCCCGCCGCGCCTGCCGCTGCAGCGGCTCCCGCCGCGCCGGCCGCACCCGCGGCAGACGCTGGTGACGCAAAGCCGAGCGCGCAGCGTCCCGCTGCCCCCGGCGACGCGAAGCCGGCTCAGGCCGACGGTGGCGCAAGCCCCTCGATCCCGCGTCCCCGTGGGCCTCGTCCAGGACCGCGTCCGGGCAACAACCCCTTCGCGTCGAGCCAGGGCATGGGCCGATCGCGCCCGGGCAACAACCCGTTCGCTTCCAACCAGGGCATGCGCCCAGGTGGCGGAGCAGGCGGCGGACCCCGCCCCGGTGGCGCAGGCGGGCCTCGTCCGGCGAGCCCAGGCGGACCCCGCCCGGCAGCTCCGCGCCCAGGTCAGCCCCGCGTGCTCCCCGGAGCTCGGCCAGCAGGTGCAGGTCGGCCAGGCGGCCGTCCGGGTGCCGGCGGCGCCGGCGGCGGACGTCCAGGTGGCGCCCCCGGTGCAGGTGGCGGCTTCGCTCCACGCCCAGGTGGCGGCGGCGGTCGCCCAGGTGGCGGTCGCGGTCGCGGCTCGACCGCTGGTGCGTTCGGTCGCGGTGGCGGAAAGTCGAAGGCACGCAAGTCCAAGCGGACGAAGCGCGCAGAATTCGAGATGCGGGAAGCCCCGAGCGTCGGCGGCGTCAAGGTCCGTCGCGGAGACGGCAGCACGCCGATCCGTCTGCGTCGTGGCGCCTCCATCTCGGACTTCGCTGAGAAGATCGACGCCAGCCCCGGCGACCTCGTGACCGTGCTGTTCCACCTCGGTGAGATGGCCACGGCGACGGAGTCGCTCGACGAGGCGACGTTCGAGGTCCTCGGTGAGGAACTCGGCTACCGCATCCAGATCGTCAGCCCGGAAGACGAAGACCGTGAGCTCCTCGAGGGCTTCTCGATCGACCTCGACCAGGAAGCCGAGGACGAAGGCGACGACGTCCTCGAGATCCGGCCGCCGGTTGTCACCGTCATGGGTCACGTCGACCACGGAAAGACGCGCCTCCTCGACGCGATCCGCAACGCGAACGTCGTCGACGGAGAAGCGGGCGGCATCACGCAGCACATCGGTGCCTACCAGGTCTGGCACGAACATGAGGGCATCGAACGCGCCATCACGTTCATCGACACGCCAGGTCACGAGGCCTTCACGGCCATGCGTGCCCGTGGTGCCCAGGTCACCGACATCGCGATCCTGGTGGTCGCGGCGGACGACGGCATCATGCCGCAGACGGTCGAGGCGCTCAACCACGCTCAGGCCGCCAACGTGCCGATCGTCGTCGCAGTGAACAAGGTCGACAAGGAAGACGCGAACCCGTCGAAGGTCCGCGCACAGCTGACCGAGTACGGACTCGTTGCCGAGGAGTTCGGCGGCGACACGATGTTCGTCGACGTCTCTGCCCGCAACAACGTCAACATCGACAGCCTCATCGAGGCCGTCCTGCTGACTGCAGATGCTGGTCTCGACCTGCGCGCCAACCCCAACAAGGAAGCGCGCGGTATCGCGATCGAGGCGAAGCTCGACAAGGGACGCGGTGCGGTTGCGACCGTGCTCATCCAGTCGGGAACGCTCCGAGTCGGAGACCCGATCGTGGCCGGCACGGCCTACGGTCGCGTCAGGGCCATGCTCGACGAGAACGGTCAGGTCGTCACCGAAGCTGAGCCGTCGCGCCCAGTCCAGGTGCAGGGCCTCTCGAGCGTTCCTCGTGCAGGCGACACCTTCATCGTCACGGAAGAGGACCGCACCGCGCGTCAGATCGCCGAGAAGCGTGAAGCCGTGGAGCGCAACGCCAGCCTGGCGAAGTCCCGCAAGCGCATCAGCCTCGAGGACTTCACTCGTGCACTCGAAGAGGGCAAGGTCGAGTCGCTCAACCTCATCATCAAGGGTGACGTCTCCGGTGCCGTCGAGGCACTCGAGGAGTCGCTGCTCAAGATCGATGTGGACGACTCGGTGCAGCTGCGCATCATCCACCGCGGTGTCGGCGCCATCACGGAGTCCGACGTCAACCTCGCCACGGTCGACAACGCCATCATCATCGGCTTCAACGTGCGCCCCGACACGAAGGCGCGCGAGCGCGCCGCTCGTGAAGGTGTGGATGTCCGCTTCTACTCGGTCATCTACGGGGCACTCGAGGACATCGAGAACTCGCTCAAGGGCATGCTCAAGCCCGAGTTCGAAGAGGTCCAGTCGGGTGTCGCGGAGATCCGCGAGGTGTTCCGCTCCTCCAAGTTCGGAAACATCGCCGGATGTATCGTGCGCAGCGGAACCATCACCAGGAACGCGACGGCTCGCGTCATCCGCGACGGCATCGTCATCGCGGACAACCTGGCGATCGACTCGCTTCGTCGATTCAAGGATGACGTCACCGAGGTCCGCACGGACTTCGAGTGCGGTATCGGGCTCGGCAAGTACAACGACATCCAGATCGGTGACGAGATCGAGACGACCGAGCTCGTCGAGAAGCCTCGCGTCTAGCTGTTTGACCGAGTCGCTGCGCTGAGCTGGTCTCAGCACGGACTCGCGGGCGGGGTCCTGGCCAACTGGCCGGGGCCCCGCCTTCAGCTGCTGAGCAGTTTCGACACCGCAGACGCATTTGACGCTCTGCACCAGCACACGAGAAAGTAGCCATCATGGTCGATCATTCACGGGCACTGCGACTCGCAGACCGCATCAAGGTCATCGTCGCGAAGACGCTCGAGCGCGGCGTCAAGGACCCGAGACTCGGGTTCGTCACGATCACCGACGTCCGCGTCACCGGGGACCTCCAGCACGCAACCATCTTCTACACGGTCTACGGCGACCAGAAGGAACGCCGCGACACCGCGGCGGCTCTCCGGAGCGCGACGGGCATGCTGCGCACGGAGGTGGGCAAGAACATCACCTCTCGCCTGACGCCGAGCCTCGAGTTCGTTCCGGACGCGATCCCCGAGAACGCCGACGCCATCGCTGCGTTGCTCCGCGAGGCGCACGATCGTGATGTGGCGTCGGCGCAGCAGGCGAAGACCGCGAGCTACGCTGGCGACGCCGACCCCTACGAGAAGAAGGACGAGCCAGAGGAGTCCTGACCCTCAGCTCCGCAGCTTGGGCGCTCGCCGGCGACTGGACGATCAGTCGCCGGCGAGCGCTATCTGCGCCTCAGCTCTGCGCACGATCAGGCCGTCGCTCTGCAGTGAGGAGATGGCGCGTTCGAAGCGGGCTTCATCGAGACCTCCCGGGGCGAGGTGGCCGCGGAGGAACTCGATCTCCACGCCACCGGGGATGGCCCTGAGCTCTCTGAGGACGAGGCCGCGCATCTCGCGGTCCGAGCCAGCGAACTTCGCCTGGCGCTTCCTGACCGCGCTGGAGCGTGGTCGCCCGGCCGCGAACCAAGCGCAGCCGGCCACGATCGGGCACACCTCGCAGTTCGGCCGTTTGGCCGTGCACACGAGGGCGCCGAGTTCCATCGATGCCGCGTTCCAGAGGTTCGCTGACCGCGTCTCGCCCGGGGAGACGGCTGTCATCTCCGCCGCGTCTCGGACGGCCGACGGACCCCACGGGGTCTCTTCGCCGAGGAAGGCGCGGGACAGCACTCGTCGCACGTTCGTGTCGACGACGGGTTCGGGCACACCGTGGGCGAAGGACATGACGGCCGAAGCCGTGTACGGGCCGATGCCGGGAAGGGCGAGGAGCGCATCCCGTGTGCTCGGCACGGCGCCGGCGTGCTCGGCCGTGATGGCGCGTGCGCAGGCGAGGAGCCAGAGCGCTCGCCGCGGGTAGCCGAGGCGGTCCCAGAACCTCAGAACCTCAGCCTCGGATGCCTCCGCCATCGCGCCTGGCGTCGGCCACCGCTCCATGAAGTCGAGCCATTTGGGTTCGACGCGCGCGGCCTGAGTCTGCTGCAGCATGGTCTCGCTCACGAGCACTCCCCACGGGGTGGTCGCCGGCGCCCGCCACGCGAGAGCGCGCTGCTCGCGAGCGAACCAGTCGTTGACCGTCGACGTCAGGACCGTCCTCCGCAGCTCGGCGGGGGAGAGGCTCGGTTCGCCCTGCTCGATCCCGTGGACCAGCGAGGTGAGCGCCGCGTTCACCGGGGTGGGGACGCCCTGGGCGAGCCCGTGGGCGACGACGGCACCATTGAGCGCGTCGATCTCCGTCGCCTCACCGCGGCGGATGCTCTGCAGCGTCGACGCGTAGTTGGGGGTCGCTCCGAACGCGGCGGTGAGCTCCACGGCGAGCCGGGTGTTGCGAGCAATGGTGGCCTCGGCGTCCTTCGGCACGGAACGCGCGAGTGTCGCCAGCGTCTCGTCGAGCGGCCCGAGGGCCTCGAGGTGCGCACCCTCGGCTGCTGCCACGGCGAGCAGCTCGCCGATGCTCGCGGCGAGGACCGCCGACAGATCGCCGTCCAGGCCGGTCTCCTGCACGCTGGCGCCGGTCACGGCCGGGATCGCGTTGACCTGGTTGATGAGCAGCTTGCTCCACTGCGCCGAGCGCAGGTCTCCGGTGACGACGCAGTGGACGGCTGTCTCGAGCGCTTGTGACGCCGCTGTCAGCCCGTGGGTGTCGTCGGGGGATGCGGCTCCGAGCATGAGCAGTCCGGACGCGGTGGCTTCGATCTCGTCGGGTGCCGGCCTGTTGACGGCGAAGGTGGCGAGGCCGCCGACGACGATTCCCGACCGCTGTTCGTCGGGCACGACCGAGAGCATCCGCTCGAGCGTCGACACTCCGTCGAGGCCGTTCTGCACGAGCACGGTGGTGGTCGCGGCAACGATTGGCAGGTGGGGCCTGACGGCGTGCTGAGTGTCCTGCGCCTTGACCGCGACGAGCACCAGGTCGAATGCTCCGCGGAGAACGGAGACCTGTTCGAAGGTCGCGCTGTGTTCCCCGAAGGCGCCCCGGAGCACGAGTCGGCGTTCATGTGCCAGCTCGGCTGACGCGGGCTCAGCCGGAGACCGCCGTGAGGCGAGGACGACCTCGTGGCCCGCCCTCTCCAGGAGGAGGGCCAACGTGCCGCCAACAGCACCGACCCCGATGACCGCCACTCGCATCCTGTTCTCTCCTTCGCCCGTCCCGAACCAGTCGCATCCTCCGGTCGTCGCCGCGCTCGACGACCGGGAACGAGCCTACGGGCACCATAGAATGTTGGGGACATGACGACTCCACCTCCTGGCCCGAACGGCATCCTCCTCCTCGACAAGCCGCAGGGCCCGACCAGCCACACGCTCGTCGCGATGACCAGGCGGGCTCTCGGCACGCGGAAGGTCGGCCACGCGGGCACGCTCGATCCCATGGCATCCGGACTCATGATCCTCGGCGTCGGGGGAGCGACCCGCCTGCTCACCTACTTCGTCGGCGACGACAAGGAGTACTTCGCGACGGTTCGTCTCGGCGTGTCGACGAATACCGAGGACGCCGAAGGCGAGCTCACGGCGACAGCGCCGGCAGGAACAGTCGCTGCGGTGACCCCCGAGCGCATCGAGGCGGCCATGGCCGCCCTGCGAGGCCCGATCAGTCAGATCCCGTCTTCCGTCAGCGCGATCAAGGTCGACGGGGTTCGCGCGTACAAGCGGGTGCGCGACGGCGAGGAGGTCAAGCTGGCCGCGCGAGCTGTGACGATCTCGGAGCTCGAGCTGCTGGCCTCGCGGAGTGGGCTTGCCGGAGAGACCCCGGTGCTCGACCTCGAGGTCCGGGTCGCCTGCTCATCGGGCACCTACATTCGCGCCCTCGCACGGGACCTCGGCGACGCACTGGGCACGGGGGCGCATCTCACCGCGCTCAGGCGCTCTCGCGTGGGGGACTTCGGCATCGCCGACGCGGTCGCGCCGGACGCCCAGGACCTCGAGCTTCGGCTGCTGAGTCCCGCAGCGGCCGCCCTCCGGCGCTTCCCAGCCTTCGAGGCGACCGCTCAGCAGGCCACGGATCTTCGCAACGGCAAGAAGCTCCGGGTGGCAGACGGCACCGAGGACGGCCTCCTCGCGGCCATCGACCCGGAGGGCAGCCTCATCGGCATCGCCAGGGCATCCGCCGGCGTGCTCAAGACCGAGTTCAACATGCCGACAGGAACCGGCTCGTGATCGAGTGGTTCACGTGGGTCCTCTGCCTCGTGAGCGCCGGGGCCGGCATCCTGTGCCTCATCGCCGGTGCGAGCGGTCGCAAGCCGGGAGACGTCACGGTCGGCGCCGTCGCACTCGTGGAGCTGCTGCTCGTGGTGCAGTTCGTGATGGCGCTCATCGCGCCTGCGACCGGCAACGAGCCAGTCGGCGACGCGCTCGAGTTCTGGATGTACTGGGTTGTGGCCGTGATCATCCCCCCGGCCGCTGTCTTCTGGGGGCTCGTCGAGCGCACGAAGTGGTCGACCATCATTCTGGGAGTCGCGGCGCTCACGATCGGCGTCATGGTGTTCCGCATGCACCAGATCTGGATCGGCGCCAGCCCGTTCATCGGAGTCGCGTCATGATGCGCGCGCGTGGATCGAACGCTGCGGGGAGCGCCTACCGCGGCGCCCACGGCGCCGGTCGTGTGCTCGTCGTGGTCTACGCGGTGCTGGCGCTCGCATCGATGGGACGCAGCTCCTACCAGCTGCTGTCGAAGCTCGACGAGGCGCCCCTCGCCTACTCGCTGTCAGCCGCGGCCGCCCTCGTCTACCTGCTCGCGACCATCGCGCTCGTGCGGCACGGGCGGGCGTGGAACCTCGTCGCGTGGTGCACGATCGTGTTCGAACTCGTCGGCGTCCTCGTGGTCGGGTCGCTCACCGAGTTCCACCCGGAACTGTTCCCTTCGGATACCGTCTGGTCGGCTTTCGGGGTCGGCTACGCGTATATTCCTCTTGTGCTCCCGATCCTCGGCATTGCATGGCTCGAGACGGGACGATCGAGACGAAAGAGGGAACGTGCGGCTGTTCACTGACCTGGCCGAGCTGCCAGCGGAGCCGACGCCGAGCGCTGTGACGGTCGGCAAGTTCGACGGAGTCCACCGGGGCCACAGTTGGCTGCTCTCGCGGCTCGTCGAAGAGGCCTCCGCGCGCGGAATCGAACCGGTCGCGGTCACCTTCGACCGGCACCCGCTCTCGCTCATCAAGCCCGGCGTCGAGCCCGAGCCGATCACCTCGCTCTCACAGAAGATCGAGCTCCTCGAGAAGACAGGCCTCAGCGCGACCCTCGTCCTGCCGTTCGACGACGAGCTCGCCGGGATGAGCCCCGAGGCGTTCGTGCGCGAGGTGCTCGTCGGTGCTCTGCACATGCGCCTCATCGTCGTGGGCAAGGACTTCCGCTTCGGGGCCAAGGGCGCAGGAGATGTCGATCTCCTGCGTGAGCTCGCCGCGACGAGCGGGTTCGAGATCGTCATCGCCGACGACGAGACGGCCGAGGACGAGCGCTCGCACCTCGAACGGCGCGCTTCATCGACCTGGGTTCGGGAACTGCTCGCCCTCGGCGACGTCCGCGGGGCCGCCGAGGTGCTCGGCCACCATCACTCGCTTGTCGGCGAGGTCGTCCACGGCGCCAAGCGAGGCCGCGAGCTCGGGTTCCCGACCGCCAACCTGTCCCCGGAGCTCGAGGGGCTCATCCCCGCAGACGGCGTGTACGCGGGGTGGTTCCGAGGCGGTGACGTCGAGGCCCCAGCCGCGATCTCCATCGGCAACAACCCCACGTTCGACGGGGTGCCCCGCAAGCAGGTCGAGGCGCACCTCATCGGCGAGAGCATCGACCTCTACGGGCTCGTCGCAGAGCTCGAGTTCGTCGAGCGCATCCGAGGCATGGAGAAGTTCGACAGCATCGAAGCGCTGAAGGACCGCATGGCCCTCGACGTCGAAGAGGCTGCCGAGACGCTCGGCGGGAGCTACGTCGTCTGACTCGGTTGCTCGTCGAGCGTGACCTCGCGACCGAAGAGCCTCAGCACGATCCGCGCGGCGGTGGCCTCGAGCACGGGGCCCTTGTCACCGATCTGCCAGCGGGCGTCCGTGGCGCGGAGGCGGTTGCGCTTGGCGAGCGAGGCCGCCGAGGTCAGCGGAACTCGTGTTCGGACGAGTGCGACCGCGCTCGTCGACCGCGGGCTGAGGCGGATGCGCAGGCCAAGCGCCTCGGTCATGTCGTAGGTGTGGACGACGGCTTCCGTGAGCTCGGAGATTCCCGCGCGGTTCGGCGAGACCACCTTCTCGGCGGCGATCGCACGGATGCGGGCGACGAGCTCGTCGGTCGGGGCCGCGCCCTCGCGCTTGGCGACGTCGTCGAGGTAGGAGTCCACACGCAGCCCGTTGCGGATCACGCCTCGGGAGGCGTCGCGGAGGAGCGTCGAGGTGGGGGAGCCGAGTCGCCACGTGAGGTGACCCGCGACGTCACGGACGCTCCACCCCTCGCACTTGCTCGGCGAATCCCATTGCTCAGCGGTCAGGCCGGCGAGGAGGGCAGCAGTGCGGTCGAGCGTCGTCGCGATGTGAGCGCTCCAGTCGCCTGCGACCCGCTTCGACGGCGTGAAGTACGGCCGGTCGGGATCTGGGAAGGGGCGTTGAGGCACCTGACGATTATCGCACCAGAGCGGAGTCTGTGCGGGGCAACGACACGTCGTTCCCGAGTCGAAACCTGCGGGTCGCCTGGCGTACACTGTGATCGCCGGTGCCTGAGGGAATCTGAACTCTCCTCGTCACCTGCATGACATCCGGGAGCTCGTCACTCGAGTGGGCCGACGCCCGCCTCACTGCCGGTCGCCGCGTTCGGCGCCGATGCTGCGACCTCCGCCCGGCTCAACTTCCCGATCCCTGCCACGTTGCATAAGGAGGGGCATGTCTCGTAGGACACGCGCCCAAGCCGGCGGTCGTGCCGGCGTTCACACGCCGCCGCGGAACCGCAAGCCGGTCGATAACACCGGTGTCATCCCACAGCTCGCGAAGGCGGCGCGGGAGGTCGAGGCCTCGGCGCAGCGAGGCAAGGTCTCGCCGTCGAACCGCACCAAGTTCCAGGTGATCGCGCTGCTGATGCGCGAGGAGCGCGCGAAGGCCAAGGAGACGAGCGAGCTCAGCGAGCACGACCGGGCGGAGGCGCTCAAGCGCCTCGACGGCCTCGCCTCGATCCTCGCCAAGACCGCCGCGCGCGACACCTCGCTCATCAGTCTCCTCGAGCCAGGCGCTCCGGTCAGTGAAGCCGCGAAGGCGCTGCGCAAGCAGATGCTCTTCGCCGGTGGCATCGAGATGGTGGTCGACGAGCAGCCCGAGCCCGAGGCCCAGGCTGAGAAGCTGCCGCCGGAGATCGCCCAGCGACAGGTCCTCCCGGGCTCCGTCAAGGCGCGGACCCGATCGAACCCGTTCCTGGCGCCAGTGCTCACGAGCGTCAACTCCACGGCTCCGCACTACTCGAGACTGTCCAACTGGGAGCTGCTCGGTCCGCTCCTCCGCGCGTTCGAGACGGGCGCAGGCGGGAACGCTGCATCGATGGAGCTGCCGCCGGCTCCGCGTTGGGACCGCATCTCGCCTCCCGGCCAGGAGCTCATGGATCACCAGGCGAGACTGCTTGCGAGCGTCGCCGACGGACACCGGGCCTACCTGCTCGCGGACGAGCCCGGGCTCGGCAAGACGGCGCAGGCGCTGCTCGCCGCGTCGGTCGCCGAGGCCTACCCACTGCTCTGCGTCGTCCCGAACGTCGTGAAGACGAACTGGGCTCGAGAGGTCCAGCGGTGGACCCCGAACCGTCGGGTCACGGTCATCTCCGGAGACGGTCAGGGCATCGACGCCTTCGCCGATGTCTTCGTCGTCAACTACGAGATCCTCGACCGCCACCTCGGCTGGCTCACGTCGCTCGGATTCAAGGGCATGGTGCTCGACGAGGCGCACTTCATCAAGAACCTGCAGTCGCAGCGGTCGCGGCTCGTCATGCAGCTCGCGAACAGCATCAGGGCTCGCGTGCCCGGTGCCGACCCGCTGCTCATGGCGCTCACCGGAACGCCGCTCATCAACGACGTGGATGACTTCAAGGCGATCTGGCAGTTCCTGGGGTGGCTCGAAGGCGACCGGCCCTCGCAGCTGCTGCTCGACCGTCTCGACGAGACGGGACTCGTGCCCAGCGATCCCGGCTTCCTGGCGGCGGCCCGGCAGACGGTCATCGATCTCGGGATCGTCCGCAGGCGCAAGATCGACGTGGCCGCGGATCTCCCGGCGAAGCGCGTCGTGGACATGCCCGTCGAGCTCGACTCGGACGAGGGCAGGAGCATTCGCGCAGCCGAGGCGGCACTCGTCTCGCGTCTGCTCGAGCGGTACCGCCGGATGGCAGCCGCTGCTGGGCTCGAGCCCGGCGCCGTCGACCTGGATCGCGTTCGCATGATCGCCCGCCAGGAGGTCGAGGAGTCGAAGGCCTCATCGACGGGAGCCAGTATCTTCACGATGCTCCGCACCATCGGCGCGGCGAAGGCCCGGCTCGCGGCTGAGTACGCCGGTCAGATCGCTCGCTCGGCTGGCAAGGTCGTGTTCTTCGCCAAGCACATCGAGGTCATGGATGCGGCGGAGCGGACGTTCGCGGAGAACGAGATCTCCTCGGTCTCCATCCGAGGCGACCAGACCCCGGCAGCGAGACAGGCCGCGATCGACGCCTTCCAGAACGACCCGAGCGTGCAGGTCGTCGTCTGCTCGCTCCTGGCCGCTGGAGTCGGGTTGAACCTGCAGGCTGCGTCTGACGTGGTGCTCGCCGAGCTCAGCTGGACTGCCGCGGAGCAGACCCAGGCCATCGACCGCGTGCACCGTATCGGCCAGGAAGAGCCGGTCACCGCGTGGCGCATCGTCGCGGCGCAGACCATCGACGCGCGCATCGCCGAGCTCATCGACAACAAGCAGGGCCTCGCCCTGCGTGCCCTCGAGGGAATCGACGCGGGCGAGCTGTCGGCTGACAGCATCCAGGTGGATGCGCTTGCGAGTCTTCTCGAGTCGGCGATCCGAGGAGTGCGTCGGCAGTAGGCTGAGGTCAGCGCGGAAACTCAGACGACGAAGTTGGAGGACCATCAGGTCATGTCAGAAACGCAGGAATTCCGTGTCGAACGCGACTCGCTCGGCGAGATGCGGATCCCCGCAGGTGCCTACTGGGGTGTGAACACCGCCCGCGCGCTGGAGAACTTCTCGATCAGCCGACGTCAGATCAGCGTGTACCCGGACTTCATCGTCGCCTACGCGCAGGTCAAGCAGGCCGCGGCCCGCGCCAACCTCGAGATCGGCGTGCTCGACCAGGAGCGCTCGTGGCTCATCGATCGCGCATGCCAGGACATCATCGACGGCAAGCTGCACGAGGAGTTCGTGGTCGGTGTCATCCAGGGCGGTGCCGGGACGAGCACCAACATGAATGTCAACGAGGTCATCGCGAACCGCGCGCTGGAGCTTGCCGGTCGCGAGTTCGGAGACTACGAGTTCCTCTCGCCGAACGACCACGTGAACCGATCGCAGTCCACGAACGACACGTACCCGAGTGCGGTCAAGGTCGCGCTCGTCCACGCGACCGAGCGTCTCATCGACGAGTTCACGCTGCTGCAGAACGCGTTCCGCGTGAAGGGCAGCGAGTTCAAGCACATCCTGAAGATCGGCCGCACGCAGCTTCAGGATGCCGTGCCGATGACACTCGGCCAGGAGTTCAGCGGCTTCTCCACGACCATCGGCGAGGATATCCAGCGCCTCCGCGACGTGCTGCCGCTCCTGCTCGAGCTCAACCTCGGTGCCACGGCGATCGGAACCGGCATCACGGCTGAGGCGAGCTACGCGTCCGCCGTCATGCGTCAGCTCCGCAAGATCACGGGCTACAACGACCTGCAGACGGCGCACGACCTCATCGAAGCCACCAGCGACACCGGCGTGTTCATGTCGCTCTCGAGCGTCATCAAGCGCACCGCGATGAAGCTGTCGAAGATCTGCAACGACCTCCGGCTGCTGTCGTCTGGGCCGCAGGCTGGCCTCGGCGAGATCAATCTGCCCGCGCGACAGGCTGGCTCCTCGATCATGCCCGGCAAGGTCAACCCGGTCATCCCCGAGGCGGTCAATCAGGTCGCGTTCGTCATCGCCGGGGCGGATGTCACGGTGTCCATGGCATCCGAGGCTGGGCAGCTGCAGCTCAACGCATTCGAGCCGGTCATGCTCCACACGCTCATGCAGAACTCCGCCTGGCTCCGCCGCGCCGCGCGCACCCTGCGCGTGAACTGCATCGACGGCATCACCGCCAACGAGGAGCTGCTCGCGTCCCGCGTCTCCAGCTCCGTCGGCGTGGTCACGGCGCTCACGCCCTACATCGGCTACTCGGAGGCGTCGAAGCTCGCGAAGGAGGCCCTGAACACCAAGTCGACCATCGCCGATCTGGTCGTCGAACGCGGGCTCCTGAGCCGGGAGGAAGTCACGAGCATCCTCTCGCCCGAACGGCTCTCCGGCATCCAGGCCGTCACGAGCGCGATCCCGATCATCACGCAGGCCCAGGCCACGGCTCTCGAGGACAGCCTCGACCGAGCCGATCTGCGTGACTTCTCCTAGCGCTGCTGGCGCGCGCCCGTAGAGGGCGTCACCACAGCAGATCGGCCCCTCCGGCGCAGTGCACCGGAGGGGCCGATTCGTTCCCCGCGCTGTCGGTCGAGGGCCGCGTGAGCCTCAGAGCTCGACTTGGCCCGAGCTACTCGGGGCGCTTGCCTTCGGAGTCCTGCTCCGGCGTCGACTCGCCCTCGGCGGCTGCATGGCGTGGCGAGCTCGTGTCACCGGGGGAGAACATGGCGTCTGCGTCGTCGTCCTCGAACGTCTCGAGGACATCTTCGCGGGCCTGACCAGCGCGCACCAGCGTCTGCACCTGCGACTCGATGCTCTTCTCGACCTCTTCCTCGACCCGACGCTTGACGTCGTCGAGACCATCGTCGACCCGCTTCCGCATCTCGTCGAGCTGCTCGTCGACGCGCCGACGCATGTCGTCCAGCTGGGTATCGCTGCGGCGCCGAAGGTCTTCGGCGGACACCGTCATCCGCTCTGCGAAGGCCTTCGACCTATCGCCGATGTCTTTCGCGACTTCTTCCGCGTGCACTCGACTCGTGCTGATCCCAGCGATGAAGCCGACAGTGGCACCGAGAAGAAATCCGAGACGCATCATGCTCCTAATCTACCGTGCGCTGAGCCCGGACGACTGGTCGTTCGCCTGACCCGCGTCCGCTTGGCTATGCTGACCGCAGCGAGCCGACGAGGCGGGGAGCCCCGTGCGCGCCGCGAGGCCCGAATGTCTCTGCTTCGGGCAGCCACCCCAATGCACGGAGGACCATCGATGAGCAGTGCCACGTCAGTCGCGCCGAAGCGGCGCAGAAGGCTGACTCGGGGCAGGCTCACCTGGCTGCTTCTGCTCGGCTTCGCTGTGCTGCTCTCCGTCGGGGTCGTCGCCTGGCTCTTCAGCGAGCTGCGCTTCGCCGCGCTCACGATGGCGATACCCGCTCTCGTGCCGCTCGGGCTCGTCCTCACAGCTGTCTGGTGGCTCGACCGCTGGGAGCCCGAGCCGCGGATCCTGCTCGCCTTCGGACTGTTCTGGGGTGCAGGGGCCTCGGTTGTCGGAACGCTCGTCACCGGCGGGATGATGCTCGACGTCGCCCGGTCATACCTGGCAACCGAAGGCGACGTGAGCAAGTTCTCCGTGCTGATCCAGTCGCCGATCTCCGAGGAGTCCATCAAGGCCGTCGGCCTCTTCCTTATCCTGATCTTCGCGCGGAGGCACTTCGACAGCCCGCTCGATGGCTTCAGCTACGCGGCCGTCATCGGCGCCGGCTTCGCCTTCACGGAGAACATCATCTACTTCTCGCAGGCCGCGGAATCGGCGTCGGGCTTCGCATCGACGTTCATCGTTCGCGGCATCCTCTCGCCATTCGCGCACGCGCTCTTCACCGGCATCACCGGCATGGCCATCGGCTGGGGAGCCCGAAGAGGCGGTTGGCGGCGGCCGATCCTCATGGGCCTCGGCGGGCTCGTCATCGCGATCCTGGCGCATGCCTTCTGGAACGGCGGAAGCCTCCTCATCCTCCCGCTGCTCGGGGTCGACCCGAGCAATCAGTTCGGCTGGCTCATCTTCTACCTCGTCGTGCAGCTGCCGATCTTCCTGCTGCTGGCCTGGTTCCTCGTCAAGCTGCACGACCGTGACCGCCTCATCATCGTCGACCGTCTGGGCGAGTACGCGGATGCCGGATGGTTCACGACGTCGGAGGTCGCGATGATCGGGGACTGGAGCGCGCGCGAGCAGGCGTTCGCCTGGGCCAAGTCCGTGAGCCCCGAGGCCGACCGCGCGATGCGCGGCTTCGTCCAGGACGCGTCGAGGCTCGCCTTCGCCCGCGAGCATGCCAGGGTCAACAAGCGAGACCCGAATCGGAGAGTCGTGGAGAAGCGCATGCTCGACCGAGTCAAGGAGCACCGGTCGCAGCTCGCGGCCTTCGGCGCGGCCGGGCCAAGGGTGGCCACCTCGTGACCGGACCCATGCACGCGGACGGGCGTTGGAGTGCACCAGCCGGTCAGCGCCAGATCGACCCCCAGTTCGTCCTGCCGCAGGCCCCGACGAAGGGCGAGCTGGCGATGCGCATCACGACGATCGTCGTCATGTGCCTGGCCGCGCTCATCATCGCCGTCGTCCTGTTCCTCGCGTATCTCGGCAGCAGCGACGTCGTGCTCCTCGGCAGCGTGCTCGCCGCGCTCGTCCCGCTTTTCGTCGTGTGGATGGTCGTGTGGCTCATCGACCGATGGGAGCCCGAGCCGCGCATCCTGCTCATCGGCGCCGTGTTCTGGGGAGGCGGCATCGCGGTCGGTGGCGCGCTGCTCACGGGCCTGGTCCGTGAGGTCCTTCTTCCGGGAGCCCTGCCCGCCTGGTGGGGCCCATCTGTCGAGGCGCCCGTCGGCGAGGAGATCTGGAAGGGCCTCGGTCTCGTCGTCATCTACGCAGTCGCGCGTCGTCACTTCAACGGACCGACGGACGGCCTCGTCTACGGAGCTCTGCTCGGCGCGGGCTTCGCGTTCACGGAGAACATCCTCTACTTCTCCTCGATGTGGCAGGAAGCAGGGGTCGGGGGCTTCGTCGCCCAGTACTTCATCCGCGGCATCGCACTGCCGCTGCTGCACCCGATGTGCGTCTCGCTGACCGGCATCGGAATGGGCATCGGCGCCCGTCGCGGTGGCTGGGGCTCGGCGCTCGGCGGCTTCGCACTTGGTCTCATCCCCGCGATGGCTCTTCACGCGCTCTGGAACGTCGGCTCGGGTCTCGTCCAGCAGTCTGCCGGGATCCTGGGGCTCATCGCGTTCTTCGCGCTGGTCATGGTGCCGATCTTCCTCGCCTGGATCGTGACGATCCTGCTCCTGCGAAGGAAGGACGCCCGCATCATCGTGGAGCGCCTGTCCGAGTACGCGGCTGTCGGCTGGTACTCGCAGGCCGAGATCAGGATGCTCTCCACCATGCGCGGCCGATCAAGCGCGAGGTCCTGGGCGCGCCGCTCCGGGAAGCGCGCGGACAAGGCCATGCGTGACTTCATCACCGAGTCCACGCGTCTCGCGAGCGTCCGGCACCAGGTCGTCCTCGACCCGAATCGCACGAGCAAGCTGCTCGACGAACGGCTGCTGCTCCGGCATCTCGGGGAGCTCCGAGGCGAGCTGATCCAGGCACAGGCACAGGCACAGCCGCAGATGCAGCCGCAGACACAGCCGCACGGCGCGTCATCCGGGACTCGTCCAGGCTCCGGCGCTTGGATGTAGAGCATGACAAACACTGATCGCACCAAGCCAGAAGTCGACTTCCCGGGTGGAGAGGCACCAGCAGAGCTGGTCATCGAGGACATCATCGTGGGCGACGGGGCAGTCGCGGAGCCGTCTTCGACGGTCGACGTGCACTACCTCGGCGTCGAGTTCGAGTCCGGCGAGGAGTTCGACTCCTCGTGGAACCGTGGCGAGTCGGTCAACTTCCCGCTGAAGGCGCTTGTGCGCGGCTGGCAGGAAGGCATCCCGGGCATGCAGGTCGGCGGTCGCCGCAAGCTCGTCCTCCCGCCGCACCTCGCCTACGGCGCCGCTGGCGGAGGGCACCCGCTCTCCGGCAAGACGCTGGTCTTCATCATCGACCTGCTGGGCGTGAGCTGACCGCTCCCGATCTGCTATGCTCTTTCGGTTGCCGTGAAACGGCCGCGGATGAAGAGAGCTCGCACATTGTGTGCCGAGCGCCGCGCAACGAAAGAGAAGGGGGTCTGTCAATGGCACTAAGCGCTGAGGGCAAGAAGGCCATCATCGAAGAGTACGCAACGCACCCGGGTGACACTGGTTCCCCTGAAGTTCAGGTTGCCATCCTCACCACGCGAATCAAGGAGCTCACCGAGCACCTCAAGGAGCACAAGCACGACCACCACTCGCGTCGTGGTCTCCTCCTGCTTGTGGGTCAGCGTCGTCGTCTGCTCGGCTACCTCGCCGACGTCGACATCTCGCGTTACCGTTCGCTCATCGAGCGACTCGGCCTTCGCCGCTAAGCACTTTCTGCGAAGAGCCCCTGCCATCGGCAGGGGCTCTTTTCGCGTCCAGTGGTGGCTGGTCAGCCACATGGGGGCCCAGGCGTCGGGGCGCGGCGTTAGGCTGAGCGACATGGCAGCCCCTCGAACTCCAGCAAAGCCGCACGCAGACGCCAAGGGCCAGACGAAGGCCTCGGAAGCAGGCAATGACGCCCTCCTGAAAGCCGGCGCACCGGACTCCACCTCGACGAGTCGCGCTCGAAAGCAGGGTGCTGGCTCTCAGGCCGCGTACCGGCTCAACCGTGCGGGCATCCCGGACATGACCCCGGAGGTGGACGAACTCGCAGAGCTGCGCGACGAGGACCCACTTGGCGAGGCCTGGCGCCACGGCTATCCCTACGACGCCAAGCTGCCGCGCAAGGAGTACGAGAAGCAGAAGCGCGCGCTGCAGATCGAGCTCCTGAAGCTTCAGACCTGGATCAAGGAGACGGGGCAGAAGGTCGTCATCATCTTCGAGGGTCGGGACGCGGCAGGCAAGGGAGGCGCGATCAAGCGCTTCATGGAGCACCTGAACCCCCGCGGTGCGCGCACCGTCGCGCTCGAGAAGCCGACGGAGAAGGAGCAGACGCAGTGGTACTTCCAGCGCTACGTCGAGCATCTGCCTTCTGGGGGCGAGATCGTCCTGCTGGATCGCTCCTGGTACAACCGCGCGGGCGTCGAGCGGGTCATGGGGTACTGCACCCCGACCGAGTACCTCGAGTTCACGCGTTCCGCTCCTGAGTTCGAGCGGATGCTCGTCAACTCCGGCACGACGATCATCAAGTTCTGGTTCTCGGTGGGCCGGGCGGAGCAGCTTGCGCGCTTCGCTGCTCGTCGCGATGACCCGGTGCGCCAGTGGAAGCTGAGCCCAACCGACCTCGCGTCACTCGACAAGTGGGACGAGTACAGCGAAGCCAAGGAGGCGATGTTCTTCTACACGGACACCGCCGAATCGCCGTGGACGGTCGTCAAGTCGAACGACAAGAAGCGGGCGAGGCTCGAGGCCATGCGCTACGTCCTCTCCCAGTTCGACTACCCCTCGAAGGACGAGAGCATCGCTCACACTGCTGACAAGAAGATCGTCGGGTCGCCGAGCAAGCTCTACGACGAGGGGGAGAAGCCGACGGGCGAGTTCCCTCTCCTGAAGGAGCTCCCTCGCGCGTCTCGCAAGAAGTAGGGGCGCCCGCGCGGCACTCGCCGCACGGGTTCCAGCTGCTCGCCGCCCTCCGCTGGTAGAGTCAGCAGCGCAATCACTCAAGATACGCGGGGCGGCGAGTAGCTGGTCCTCGGTGGTGGGTTCCTGTCGCAGCGCTAGAGGCGCTCATGCGGCAGTGGTCTTCTACTGACGATCAGCCCGGGAAGACCCGGTCGCGCTTGCCCTTCGCGTGCACACACGCATAAGGAGGAGACCTCTTGGAAGGTCCCGAAATCAAGTTCTCTGAAGTCGTTCTCGACAACGGCAAGCACGGCCAGCGCAAGATCCGCTTCGAAGCAGGGCGTCTCGCCCAGCAGGCGCAGGGCTCTGCCGTCGCCTACCTCGACGACGAGACGATGCTGCTGTCGGCAACGAGCATCTCGAAGAACCCGAAGGAGAACTTCGACTTCTTCCCGCTCACGATCGACGTCGAAGAGCGCAGCTACGCTGCCGGCAAGATCCCCGGATCGTTCTTCCGTCGTGAGGGCCGTCCGTCGACGGAGGCCATCCTGGTCTGCCGCCTCATCGACCGGCCGCTGCGCCCCTCGTTCGTCAAGGGCCTCCGCAACGAGGTCCAGGTCGTCGTGACGGTGCTCTCGATCGCTCCTGGCGAGTTCTACGACGCTCTCGCGATCAACGCGGCTTCGCTGTCCTCGCAGCTCAGCGGTGTGCCGTTCTCCGGCCCCATCGCCGGTGTCCGCCTCGCGCTCATCGACGGCCAGTGGGTCGCGTTCCCCAAGTTCGAGCAGCTCGCCGACGCCGTCTTCGACCTGACGGTCGCCGGCCGCCTCGTCACGAAGGCCGACGGCACCGAGGACATCGCCATCATGATGGTCGAGGCCGAAGCCACCGAGCACGCGTGGGGCCTCATCCAGGCCGGCGCGCAGAAGCCCGACGAGGCTGTCGTCGCACAGGGCCTCGAGGCTTCCAAGCCGTTCCTCACGCAGCTCGTGAAGGCACAGCAGGAGCTCGCCGACCAGGCCGCGAAGCCCGTCGTCGAGTACCCGGTCTTCCTGCCTTACACGCAGGAAGCCCTTGACGCGGTCACCGCCATCGCGCACGACGGACTCGTCGACGTGTACCAGATCGCCGGCAAGATCGAGCGCCAGGATGCCGACGACGCGCTCAAGGCCAGCGTCAAGGAGCAGATCGCGGCGAAGATCGAAAGCGGAGAGCTCGACGCCTCCGTCGCCGGTCAGGTGTCGGCCGCCTACAAGACCGTCACGAAGGACGTCGTCCGCGGACGCATCCTCCGTGAGGGCAAGCGCATGGACGGTCGCGGCGTCGCCGACATCCGTCAGCTCGATGCAGAGGTCGACGTCGTGCCACGCGTGCACGGATCGGCGATCTTCCAGCGCGGCGAGACGCAGATCCTCGGCGTCACCACGCTGAACATGCTCAAGCTCGAGCAGCAGATCGACTCGCTCTCGCCCATCACGTCGAAGCGGTACCTGCACCACTACAACTTCCCGCCGTACTCGACGGGTGAGACCGGACGCGTCGGCTCGCCGAAGCGTCGCGAGATCGGGCACGGCTTCCTCGCCGAGCGCGCAATCGTCCCGGTTCTCCCGAGCCGCGAGGAGTTCCCCTACGCGATCCGTCAGGTCTCGGAGGCGCTCAGCTCCAACGGCTCCACGTCGATGGGCTCCGTCTGCGCCTCCACCCTGTCCCTGCTCAACGCCGGTGTGCCGCTGCGCGCACCTGTCGCGGGCATCGCCATGGGTCTCGTGTCCGACGAGGTCGACGGCGAGACGCGCTACGCGGCGCTCACCGACATCCTCGGCGCAGAAGACGCGCTCGGCGACATGGACTTCAAGGTCGCCGGTACCGCGGAGTTCGTCACGGCCATCCAGCTCGACACGAAGCTCGACGGAATCCCGACGTCGGTCCTCGACGGCGCTCTGACGCAGGCTCGCGATGCTCGCATCCAGATCCTCGACAAGGCCATCAACGCCGTCATCGACACTCCGGACGAGCTCGCTGCCACGGCACCGCGCATCATCTCGGTCCGCGTTCCGATCGACAAGATCGGCGAGGTGATCGGGCCAAAGGGCAAGGTCATCAACCAGATCCAGGACGACACCGGAGCCGACATCTCGATCGAGGACGACGGCACCGTGTACATCGGCGCTGTCGATGGTCCGTCCGCTGAGGCCGCTCGTGCTGCGGTCAACGCCATCGCGAACCCGACGAACCCTGAGGTCGGAGAGCAGTACCTGGGAACGGTCGTCAAGATCGCATCCTTCGGTGCCTTCGTCTCCCTGCTCCCGGGCAAGGACGGCCTGCTGCACATCTCCGAGGTGCGCAAGCTCGCCGGTGGCAAGCGCGTCGAGAACGTCGAAGACGTGCTCGGCGTCGGCCAGAAGATCCTCGTCGAGATCACGAAGGTCGACGACCGCGGAAAGCTGTCGCTCGCACCTGTGCTCGAAGAGGCAGCCGCTGAAGAGGGCGTCGCTCTCGAGGCAGGCGCTGAGTAGCTCAGCCCACCTCTGCTCCGAAGGGCCCCGCGCATCCGTGCGCGGGGCCCTTCGGCGTCTCGCGAGGTCTCGAGCCGCTGGGAGTTGTCTCGCGGCTGACGCCGGGACGGTCAACACGCTCTAGGCTTGACTGGTTATGCGCGATGCCATTGAACTGCCACTTGACCTTCCCGAGATCGAAGCACGAGTGTCGAACGGCGGTCTCTTCCGCCGTTCGGTGCTGCCGAGCGGGGTGCGCCTCCTGACCGAGGAAGTCGTCGGCGCGGCGAGCACCAGCATCGGCCTGTGGGTGCCGGTCGGCTCCCGCGACGAGCTCCCGCATGAGTACGGCTCCACGCACTTCCTCGAGCATCTGCTCTTCAAGGGCACGCCGACACGGTCTGCCTTCGAGGTGTCGGCGGCCTTCGAGCGCGTCGGGGGAGAAGTGAACGCGCAGACCGCGAAGGAGCACACCCTCTACCACGCGAAGGTCCGCGATGCCGACCTCCCGATGGCCGTCGAGGTCCTGAGCGACATGATCACCTCGAGCGTGATCGACGCCGCGGAGTTCGAGATCGAGCGCGGCGTCATCATCGAGGAGCTCGCGATGGCGGACGACGACCCGAACGACGTGGTCTGGGAGCGGTTCTACGAGACGCTCCTCGGCGCGCATCCGCTCGCGAGGCCCATCGGCGGCACACCGGCCTCGATCAGGGCCGCGGACCGCGACGCCGTGTGGAGCTCGTACCGCCAGCACTACCGCCCGGAGGAGCTCGTCGTGACCATCGCGGGGGCCGTCAACCACGACGTCGTCCGCGAGCAGCTTGAGCGCAACCTCCGAGCCGGCGGGTGGGACCTCGACGCACACGCCGTTCCCGTCTCCCGAAGGGCTTCGACGCTGGAGCCTGGGTCCGCAGTGCCGACGGGACCGCTCTCGGCCATCGAGCGCCCGCTGGAGCAGCTGGCACTCGTCATCGGTGGCCAGGGAATCACACAGCTCGACCCGCGCAGGGAGGCATTCGGCCTCATGCATCGGATCTTCGGTGGTGGCATGTCGTCCCGCCTCTTCCAGGAGATCCGCGAGAAGCGTGGTCTCGCCTACTCCGTGTACTCGTTCGGCGGCAGCCACTCCGACGTGGGAGTGACCGGCATGTACGCGGGATGCGCTCCCGACAACGTGCTGGAGACGGTCAGAGTGCTGCGCCAGGAGGCTGAGAAGCTCGTCCAGGACGGGGTTACCGCGACGGAGCTGGCCGACGCGAAGAGCGCGAGTGCCGGCGGCTCCGCTCTTGCGATCGAGGACGCCGACACCCGCATGTCTCGCCTCGGACGCGCGGAGATCCACACAGGTCGCTTCTACGACCTCGAGGCGGCGCTCTCGCGGGTCGAAGCGGTGTCGCTCGACGAGGTGCAGTCGGTCGCGGCCGACATGTTCAGTGGGGAGCTCGTCGCATCTGCGGTCGGTAAGCTCTCCTCGGAAGCAAGGACCGAACTGGAGCGCCGCTGATGTCGCACTACCTCTACCTCGTCAGGCATGGCGAGCAGGAGAACGCCGAGCACGGAATCACCGACGGCCCGCTGTCGGAGCGGGGTCGGGCTCAGGCTCATCTGATCGGCCGCCGACTCGCGAGCGTGCCGCTCAGCGAGTCCTACACGTCGCCGCTGGATCGCGCCGTCGAGACGAGTGCGGTCATCGACCAGTACACGAGCGGTCCCGCCGCGCTCGAGTCGACGCTGCTCTTCGACTGCATCCCCACAGGTCAGGACGGCGCGCCGTCGACGTACGACAGCTTCTTCGGCGGCATCGCTGACGAGGTCGTCGACGCTGGCATGGCGCAGATGAACGACGCGTACGACACGTTCTTCAGCAAGAGCCGCGATGACCGCCACACTCTGCTCGTGACCCACAACTTCGTGATCGGCGAATTCGTGCGTCGGGTGCTCGACGCCCCCGACTGGCGCTGGCTCGGCCTCAACTCCGTGAACACCGGACTCACGGTGGTTCGGGTGCGAACCAGGAAGCCGGCCGAGCTGCTGCTCTTCAACGACCTCTCGCACCTGACCCCGGAACTCCGCACGGGGGTCAGCACCTCGATCGCCGTCTGAGGTCGTCGGGCCTGCTGGCAGCCTTCCGCGGCGTCTGCTCCGCCGGCCGATGGCCGTACGCTTGTGGACATGGAAACAAAGGTCGCCGTGCTGGGCGCTTCCGGCCGCATGGGAACACTGATCGCACGGATCCTCGAGACGACCGACGGGCTCTGCCTCCATTCGGGGCTGACGAGTTCTTCTTCACTCGATGAGATGCTCGGCGCCGACGTGCTCATCGACGTCTCGCGGCTCGAGGCGTCGGAGGCGGCGGTGCCCTTCGCCCTCGAGCATGGCATCGACGTCGTCGTCGGCACGAGCGGCTGGGACGAGCAGCGGATCGCCGGTATCTCTGAGCTGGTGCCTCCGGAGCGTGCCGTCGTCTTCGTCCCGAACTTCTCTCTGGGCTCGGTGCTCGGCACCGCGCTTGCGAGTGTCGCAGGGCGCTTCTTCGAATCGATCGAGATCGTCGAAGCGCACCACGACAAGAAGGTGGATTCGCCGTCAGGGACCGCCGTGCGGACTGCGGAGCGCATCGCGGCTTCGCGGGAACTGCCGCTCGCCGCTGCGAACAGCGAGCAGGACGCTCGGGGGCAACTCGTCTCGGGCGTGCCCATCCACAGTCTGCGGCTGCGCGGAGTCGTGGCAGATCAGCAGGTGATCTTCGGGGGAGAGGGTGAGGTGCTGACGATTCGCCACGAGACCATCTCGCAGGAGGCCTACGTGCAGGGCATCAAGCTCGCCATCACGCGTGCGGTCGAGACGCGGGGCACGACAGTCGGGCTCGACGGCGTGCTCGGCCTCGCGGGACTGTCGGGTCGCTCGTGAAGAGCAATCTCGCCACGAAGCTCGGCGTCGCCGCCGTGACCCTGCTCCTCCTGCTCTACATCGTCTTCGTCTCGGGCATGGCGGTCTCGCTGTTCGCGGGCGATATCGTCGCCAAGGTGATGGGCGCCGCACTCATCGTGTTCCCGGTCCTCGCGGTCGTCTTCGTGGCCCGTGAGCTGCTCTTCGGGATGCAGACGGAACGACTGCTCGGTCGTATGGCGGACGCCGGCGAGCTGCCGGAGGACGACCTGCCCAAGCGGCCGAGCGGACGCGTCGTCCGCGAGGCGGCCGACGAGGACTTCCCGAGGTGGAAAGCTGAGGTCGAGGCCGCTCCTGAAGACTGGAGGACGTGGATGCGCCTCGGTCTGGCGTACTCGGCCTCGGGGGACCGAAAGCGAGCCAGGGCTTCTCTGCGTGAGGGCATCCGCCTTGAGAAGGCCGCTCGCGCCAGGGCGTGAGCGGCCTGACTCGAAGGGTCAGACCCCGGCGCCAGGCTCTGGCTCGAACTCCGGCGACTTGAGAGCCAGCTCGACCGCCTGACCCGCGGTGCGGTCCTTGAAACTGAAGCCAGCGTCGAGCAGCCGCTTCGGGCGGATCTGCTGGTCGGCGAGGAACAGTTCACGGCCCGCCTTCTGGAGGGTGAGGTCGATGAGTGTCGATGGCGCCTTGAGCTTGTAGGGGCGCCCGAGCTCGTCGGCCAGCTGCTGCTGGATCTCGTCGGCGGTCGCGGGCGTGGGGCCGACCAGGTTGTATGGCCCCTGCGCGTCGTCGGACTCGAGCAGGAAGCGGAGCGCCCGCACCTCGTCGCGCAGGCTCACCCACGGCCAGTGCTGCGTGCCGTCACCCAGCTGCGAGAGCAACCCGACGCTCGCCAGAGTCTTCAGGACGGTCAGGACACCGCCGCGCCCGAGGACGAGACCGGTGCGCGCCAGGACGACCCTGGTGCCCTCCGGGGCTGTCTGCGCGGCGCGCTCCCAGCGGTCGACGACACGAGGGAGGAACTCGTCGGTCTCGGGCAGTG
Source organism: Pseudoclavibacter sp. RFBG4 (assembly GCF_002931515.1). Taxonomy (NCBI): domain Bacteria; kingdom Bacillati; phylum Actinomycetota; class Actinomycetes; order Micrococcales; family Microbacteriaceae; genus Pseudoclavibacter; species Pseudoclavibacter sp. RFBG4. The sequence goes on from NZ_PSYC01000020.1 coordinate 175,757, forward strand.
CCGAGTCCTCGTCGAGTACCTGCCCCGGCCGGTCGCCGTACGCGCCCGACGCTGAACCGTTGATGAGGAGCGCCGGAGGCGTGGAGGAGGCCGCCATGGCACCGGTGATCGTGAGCGTCGCGTTGACGCGGGAACGCAGGATCTCCTTCTTCACGTTGTAGGTCCACGGCAGCTTGCTGAGCGGTGACCCGGAGAGGTTCACGACTGCATCCACGCCGTCGAGGACCCGCGCGTCCAGGGTTCGCTGGGCGGGGTTCCACCGGAACTCGCTGGCGTCCTTCGGGTCGCGCCTGACGAGCCGAGTGACGCGGTGGCCGTGCGCATGCAGTTCCTCGATGAGACGGTGGCCGATCATTCCGGATGCGCCGGAGACGAGAACGTGCTTTGGGGAGGTCGCCTGAGTGCTCATGACCTCGAAGGTAGTCGTGTCAGTTGGACGCGAGCGCAACGCGAGGCCGTGCTCGGCTGATCGCGCGCCTGATTGCGCCTAGGCTGTGCGGGTGCATCACGTGAACTTCGCCCCGAACAGGGCCCAGCCGAACGGCCATCTTGGCGCCTAGCGCCCTGCCGCTCGGTGAGCCGGTGCCCCCGAGCGGCGAGCTCCCCGCGCAGGCACTGGTCGGCGCCGAGTCGCGAGACTTCGGCGTCTACATCCACGTGCCCTTCTGCCGCGTGCGGTGCGGCTACTGCGACTTCAACACCTACACGGCGGAGGAACTCGGAGGGGTCTCGCGTTCCAGCTACGCAGGCGAGGTCGAGAAGGAGATGGTCATCGCCGAGCGGGTGCTGAGCGGTGCCCCTCGCGAGGTATCCACCGTCTTCTTCGGGGGCGGGACTCCGACCCTCCTGCCCGTCAGCGACCTTGCGGCGATGCTCGAGGGAGTGCGCAGTCGCTGGGGCCTCGCCCCAGACGCGGAGGTCACCGTCGAGGCGAACCCCGACTCGGTTGGCGAGCGTGAGCTCGCCGAGCTCCGGGCTGCGGGCGTGACCCGAGTGAGCTTTGGGATGCAGTCCGCCGTCCCGCACGTCCTCAGCGTCCTCGAGCGCACCCACGATCCGGCGCGCATCCCGATCGTGGTCGCCGCGGCGAAGCGAGTCGGGCTCGAGCCGAGCCTCGACCTGATCTACGGCACTCCCGGCGAGTCCATCGACGACTGGCGCCGATCGCTCGACATGGCGCTGGCTCAGGAGCCGCTGCACGTGAGCGCGTATGCGCTCATCATCGAGGAGGGTACGAAGCTGGCCAGGCAGATCCGCCGCGGCGAGGTGCCCGCCGTGGACGACGACCTGCAGGCCGACATGTACGAGCTCGCTGAGGAGCGACTCTCAGCGGCCGGGTTCGAGTGGTACGAGGTCAGCAACTGGTCGCTCGACGGCAAGCACGCGTCTCGCCACAACCTCTCCTACTGGAGAGACGCGGACTGGTGGGGATTCGGCCCGGGGGCGCACAGCCACGTGGGCGGCGTGCGCTGGTGGAACGCGAAGCATCCGAGCGCCTACGCGTCGAGGCTGGCTGAGGGCATCACGCCGGCCATGGGGCGCGAAGTGCTTGATGAGGAGACGAAGCGCTTCGAGCGGATCATGCTCGGCTCGCGTCTGCGGGAGGGCCTCGCGATCTCAGAGCTGGGCGACTCCAGTGTCGTCGCCGAGCTCATCGCCGAGTCGCTCGTCGACGGGAGGGCCGCGCTGAAGGGCAGGCTCGTCCCGACGCTCCGAGGGCGGCTCATGGCAGACGCGATCGTGCGCCGAATCGCCGCCTGAGCCGGCTCAGTTCACGAACCGGAAGGTGACCGGGTACCGGTAGGGGAGACCCTTGCTCGCCTGGACCGCGCCGAGAATCGCGTAGACGACGACGGCAACCCAGAGCAGCGGGTAGAGGAGCGGGACGATCAGCGCCAGGGGGCCGCCGATCAGCGAGAGCAGCGAGATGACGCCGATGCCGAGGTACACGATCGCAGCGGTGATGCCGAAGTTGAGCGCCTCGCGGCCCTCGCTGTCGGCGAGAGGCCCCCTGCGCCGTGTGACGAGCCAGAGAATGAGCGGCCCAACGGCGGGGGCGACGATGTTGAGCAGGTGATCGAAGGTCCCGACGAGGCGGTCGCCGTCTCGGGTCAGGGGCGGTTCTGTCACATTCTGCGGGCCCGACTGCTGGTACTGCCCGCCCTGCGGGTGTCCGTAGGGGGCCTGCTGGCCGTACGGAACCTTCTGACCGTTGGGAGCCTGCTGCCCGTACGGTGGCTGCTGCCCGTAGGGTCCCGGCTGGTCGTATGGCGGCTGCTGAGGCAGATCCTGGTGTCCTGGCGGCGGGGTCGGTGCGTTCTGATCTGACACGGGGTTCCTCTCGTCGGTTTCGCTCACGCTACTGCGCGTGCCCTGCGAGGGCCTGGCATCCTGCTGGTGGCGCGAGCGGAAAGCGGTAGGATTGGCAGTCTCAGGTTCGGAGTGCCAGTCCGACTCGCAGCAGCTCGTCGAGGGAGGAGCATCGTGGTTTCAGACAGAAGCATGCAGGTGCTCCGCGTCATCGTCACCGACTACGTGACGAGTCGTGAGCCGGTGGGCTCCAAGTCGATCGCAGACCGTCACGATTTCGGCGTCTCCGCGGCGACCATCCGCAACGACATGGCACAGCTCGAAGACGCCGAGCTCATCGTGGCCCCGCACACATCCTCCGGGCGCATCCCGACCGACAAGGGCTACCGACTGTTCGTCGACCGACTCGCCGAGTTCAGGCCGCTCTCCGGAGCGCAGCGCCGGGCGATCGAGACCTTCATCGAGGGCAGCGACGACGTCGACGAGGTGCTCGGACGGTCGGTGCGACTGCTGGCGCAGCTCACCAATTCCGTCGCGATCGCGCAGTACCCCTCGCTCGCGAACGCCGCGATCCAGCACGTCGAGTTCGTCCTGCTGTCCAGCATGCGCGTCCTGACCGTCCTCATCACCGACTCGGGCCGCGTCGAGCAGCGCATCGGGCATCTCCGCGCCGAGGTGAGCGTCGAACAGCTGCATGTGCTCCGGGACCGGCTGGCCGGCCGACTCGTCGGGAAGACGGTCGCGCGCGCGTCGACGGAGCTCAGGGACGTCAGCGGCATCATGGGGGAGCGAGACGCGGAGCTCTTCGCTCCCGTCATCGCCAACCTGCTCGAGCTCGTCCTGGCGCACCGCCAGGAGCGCCTCGTGATGGCGGGCACCGCGAACCTCGCCCGGACCGAACGCGACTTCCCCTCGAGCATCCTGCCCGTCCTCGAGGCCATCGAGGAGCAGGTGGTCCTCCTGCGGCTGCTCGACGAGCTCCACTCCAGCCCCGAGGCCTACTCGGTCAGCATCGGCCAGGAGAACGTCGACCTTGGCCTCGGAGAGACGGCTATCTTGACGAGCGGCTATCGCAGCTCGGGGAGCGACGCGCGTCTCGGCGTCGTCGGGCCGACGAGAATGGACTACCCGAGGAATATCCAGGCCGTTCGAGTGGTTGCGAGTTACCTGTCACGGGTGCTCGACGAGCAGCACTCGGACGACTGACCGACACCGCCACATCACTCGGCGGATGCACCCGGCGCCTGACAACGCAGGCGTGACACACACAGATGCAAAGAAGGAGTCGCCACTCTTGGCAGACCACTACGACGTGCTCGGCGTGAGCCGTGAGGCGTCCCAGGACGAGATCAAGAAGGCCTACCGCAAGCTGGCACGCCAGCTGCACCCGGACGTCAACCCGTCCGAAGATGCCGCGGAGCGCTTCAAGTCCGTCACGCACGCCTACGACACCCTCATCGACCCCGAGCGGCGCCGGCAGTACGACCAGGGCGGCCCAGATGGGCAGTCCTTCGGCGGCTTCGGCGACATCTTCGAGACCTTCTTCGGCCAGCAGGGCTCCCGCGGGCCTCGCTCGCGTGCGGAACGCGGCCAGGACGCGCTCGTGCGCGTCGAACTCGACCTCGACGAGGTCATGTTCGGCACGCACCGGGACCTCGAGGTCACGACGGCGATCGCCTGCGAGAACTGCCAGGGCACGTGCTGCGCGCCGGGTACCTCGCCCACGACATGCTCGGCATGCGGTGGGGCCGGGTCCGTGCAGCGACAGGTGCGCTCGATCCTCGGCATGGTCGTCACGAACCAGCCGTGCGCCCAGTGCCGCGGCTACGGCACGGTCATCGAGCACCCGTGCGACACGTGCCACGGCCAGGGCCGTGTCCGAGCGAACGTGAGCATCCCGGTCGACATCCCGTCCGGTGTGGACTCCGGGCTGCGCATCCACCTTCCCGGTCGAGGCGAAGCCGGACCAGCCGGGGGAGCGAACGGTGACCTCTACCTCGAGATCCGCGTGCGCCCGCACGAGGTCTTCTCACGAGACGGCGACGACCTCCAGTGCGTCGTCGAGGTGTCGATGGCCGACGCGATCCTGGGCACCTCGACCACGGTCGGTGCGCTCGACGGCGACGTCGACCTTCAGATCCCCGCGGGCGTGCAGTCGGGCGAGGTGCTGACCGTTCGAGGTCGGGGCATCACGCGGCTTCGCTCGACCCATCGCGGCGATCTCGACATCGCCGTCCAGGTCGTGACCCCGGCGAAGCTCGACGGCAAATCGCGCAAGCTGATCGAGGAGTTCGCTGCCCGTCACCGCCACGAGGCCCCCCGCCTCGCGCGGGAGAAGCAGGGCATGTTCTCGAAGCTCCGCGACCGTTTCGGTCGCTGACGTGGCGTGGCTCTACCTCGTCGAGGACCTCGACGAGGCGCTGCGCGTCGGTGACGTCGTCGAGGTGCGCGGCGCTGAGGCCAAGCACATGGCGGTCGCGCGGATGCGAGTCGGCGAACGTGTGCAGCTCGGCGACGGTCGCGGTTTCATCGTCGACGGCGAGCTCGCTCTGACTGAGCGCGAGCGCGCACTCGTCACGGTCGTCGCCGCGCGGCGAGTGGCGCAGGCGGCTCCGCGTGTCACGGTTGTGCAGGCGCTGGCGAAGGGCGGGCGAGACGACCTGGCCGTGCAGGTCGCGACGGAGCTCGGAGCCGCGGCGTTCGTTCCATGGCAGGCGAAGCGCAGCGTGAGCCGCTGGGATCAGAAGGCTGAGAAGGGCCGCGAGCGGTGGGCATCCATCGCCAGAGAGGCCAGCAAGCAGAGCCTCTCCGCGTGGGTCCCGGATGTGGCCCCGCTGCACTCGACGGGGGAGGTCGCATCGCTCGCCGGTCACGCGCCGATGCTGGTCCTCGACCCGTCGGGCGACACCTCGCTGCGCCAGGCCCTCGCCGAGCAGGTCCCGGCAGGCGCTTCCGGACTGACGCTCGTCGTCGGCCCAGAGGGCGGCATCGACGAGAGCGAGTTCGAGGCCTTCGAGGCGGCCGGCGCCAGGCGCGTGCACCTCGGCGCTGGCGTTCTTCGAACCTCGAGCGCGGCTCCCGCCGCGATCGCTGCGATCCTGGCGCTGAGCGGCACGTGGGACTCTCGGTCCCGCGCGAGTGCCGAGTCGTAGGCTGGTCTCATGTCGAGTTCAGAGCCGTCCATCTTCACGCGCATCATCAACCGCGAGATCCCAGCCGACATCGTGTTCGAGTCCGAGCGGGTCATCGCCTTCAAGGACATCAGCCCGAAGGCGCCTGTGCATCTTCTCGTGGTGCCCAAGACCCAGGAATACGCGAACGTCGCCCAGCTCGCGGCCGGCGATCCGGAGCTGCTCGCCGAGGTCATCGCGGTCGCCCAGGGTCTCGCCGATCAGCACACCGACAGCGAATTCCGGCTCATCTTCAACTCGGGGGCGGCAGCAGGTCAGACCGTCTTCCACGTTCACGCACACGTCCTCGGCGGAGGACTCTCGGAAGGATCCCTTGCCTAGTCAAGACAGTTCACCGTCCCACGGTCCCGGGGAGTCCGGCACCTGGACAGATTTCGTCGAGCAGACCACCACGGTCGAAGGCGTCGCCATGGTGCGGCTCCTCGGGCCAGGCGACCGGCTGCTCAAGTCCGTGGAGCGTGAGCACCCACGCGTGCGCGTGCTCGCACGCGGCAACGAGATCACCTTCAGCGGCGAGCGAGACGACGTCGTCGCGGCCGAGGCGCTCCTGCGCGAGATCACTGCGATGGCGCGCAGCGGCGTCGACCTCGAGCCGGCTCAGGTCGAGCGCTCCCAGCGGCTCATCGACCGTGGCGAGGAGACCCCAACGGATGTGCTCGGCCAGTCCATCGTGCAGTCCCGTGGCAAGGTCATCCGCCCGAAGACGCTCGGCCAGAAGCAGTACGTGGATGCGATCGACGACAACACGATCGTCTTCGGCATCGGACCCGCCGGAACAGGCAAGACCTACCTCGCGATGGCGAAGGCCGTGCAGGCACTGCAGCGCAAGGAGGTCACGCGGATCATCCTGACTCGCCCGGCCGTCGAAGCCGGCGAGCGCCTCGGCTACCTGCCAGGGACCCTCAACGACAAGATCGACCCCTACCTGCGGCCCCTCTTCGACGCGTTGAACGAGATGCTCGACCCGGAGGTCGTGGTCAAGCTCATGGCGAGCGGGACGATCGAGGTCGCGCCACTCGCCTACATGCGCGGGCGCACGCTCAACGACGCCTTCGTGGTGCTCGACGAGGCGCAGAACACGACGCCGGAGCAGATGAAGATGTTCCTGACGAGGCTCGGGTTCGGATCGAAGATGGTCGTCACGGGGGACATCACGCAGCTCGACCTGCCGATGGGCGCCTCGGGACTGAAGCTCGTGACCCACGTGCTCGGCGGCATCGACGAGGTGCACTTCTCGCACCTCACGAGCGATGACGTCGTCAGGCACACCCTCGTGGCCCGCATCGTCGACGCCTACACCGAGTACGACCAGAAGAAGCAGGCGGACGATCACCGACGCCAGGACAGGAACGCAAGCCGATGAGCATCGAGGTCAACAACGAGGCCAGCTACGAGGTCGACGAAGGCGCCCTCCAGCGCGTCGCCGCCTACGCGCTCGACCAGCTGCACGTGCACGCCGAGTCGGAGCTCGCGATCGTGCTCGTCGAGGTGGGCCCCATGGAGGAGCTGCACGTGCAGTGGATGGGTGAACCCGGCCCCACGGACGTGCTCAGCTTCCCCATGGACGAGCTTCGGCCCGGCAACGTCGATCGGCAGACGCCTCCTGGACTGCTCGGAGACATCGTGCTCTGCCCGCAGGTCGCGACCGACCAGGCGAAGGCGGCCGGGCACAGCATGATGGACGAGCTCCTGCTGCTCACGACTCACGGAGTCCTGCACCTGCTGGGCTTCGACCACGCAGAGCCCGAGGAAGAGAAGCAGATGTTCGGGCTCCAGCGCGATCTCCTCGTCGGCTTCCACCTTCAGGAGAGGAAGCGCGCCAGATGACCGCGGCTCTGCTCGTCGCCGCCATCGTCCTGATGGTAGCGATGAGCGGGTTGCTCGCCGCGACGGAAGCGGTCATCGCGCGTCTCTCCAAGCCGGAGCTCGAGCACCTCGCCGCGGGGAGCCGCGCGAAGCGCTCGATCGAGGCGATCGCCGCCGACCCCGGTGCCCACAGCAACGCGCTGACGTTCGCACGCGTGCTCTTCGAGAGCATGTCGGCCGTCCTGGTGACGCTCATCCTGACCGATCTGTTCGATGTCAGGTGGCAGGCGTTCCTCGTCTCCGTGGCGATCATGATCCTGGTCTCGTTCATCATCGCCGGCACGAGTCCGCGAAGCGTGGCACGGGCGCATCCCCAGCAGGTGATGGCGTTCGCGGCACCCATCGCGCGCGGAGTTCGGCTCGTCATCGGGCCGGTCGCAGACCTGCTCGTGGTGCTCGGCGATCGAGTCACCCCTGGCCGTCCGCAGCGCCTCGGCTCCGTCTCGAGCGAGGAGGAGCTCCTCAGCATGGTCGACGAGGCAGCCGACCTCAAGGTGCTCGAGCACGGCGATCGGGAGCTCATCCACTCCGTCTTCGAGTTCTCCGACCGGCTCGTGCGGGAAGTCATGGTCGCTCGGACGGACATGGTCACGGTCGACGGCGACGCGGGGGTGCGAGAAGCGCTCGAGCAGTTCCTCGAGACCGGCATCTCTCGTGCTCCGGTCATCGGCCGGGACAGCGACGACATCCTCGGGATCCTCTACCTCAAGGACCTGGTTCGCCATTCGCTGCAGGACGAGGCGGAGTCGAGCCCGGCCGTCGAGCTCGCCCGGCCCGCCGACTTCGTCCCGGAGTCGCTGCGCGCCGATCTGCTGCTGCGCCGCATGCAGGCGTCCGCGACCCACCTCGCGATGGTTGTCGACGAATACGGCGGCATAGCGGGCCTCGTGACCCTCGAAGATCTCATCGAAGAGCTCGTGGGGGAGATCAGCGACGAGTACGATCGACCGAATGACGAGCCGCGCAAGCTGCTCGACGGGCGGTACCGGGTGTCGTCTCGCCTCGCGACCGGGGAGCTCGGGGATCTCTTCGACATCGAGCTCGAGTTCGACGACGTCGACTCGGTGGGCGGGCTGCTCGCGAAGTCGCTGTCCAAGATCCCCGAACGAGGGGACAGGGCGGTCGTCGACGGCATCGAGCTCGTCGCCGAGCGAGTCGGACCCCGCAAGCGCATTCTCACTGTCCTGGCGCGTCGCCTGGAACCACTTCAAGAGTCAGGAATCGAAGCATGACGAACTACCGAGCAGGATTCGTGACCTTCGTCGGTCGCCCGAACGTGGGCAAGTCCACTCTGACGAACGCGCTGGTCGGCGAGAAGATCGCGATCATCTCCGACAAGCCGCAGACCACTCGCCGTGCCGTGCGAGGCATCGTCCACCGCGAGGACGGACAGATCATCATCGTCGACACCCCCGGCATGCACCGTCCGCGCACGCTCCTGGGGGAGCGACTCAACGACGTCGTGCACGCGACGGTCGCGGAAGTGGATGTCATCGGGTTCTGCGTGCCAGCCAACGAGCCCGTCGGTCCGGGCGATCGCTTCATCAACGAGCAGCTGGATGAGGCCCCCAAGGCTCGCAAGATCGCCATCGTGACGAAGGCTGAGACCGTGAGCCGGGACGTCCTGGCCTCTCGCCTCGTCGACGTCCAGGGTCTCCGCGAATGGGATGACATCATCCCCGTCTCGGCAGCTGAGGACATCCAGCTGGACACGCTCACGGGAATCATCCTCGGACTGCTCCCGGAGTCCGAGCCCCTGTACCCGAGCGACATGAAGACCGAGGAGTCGTTCGAGCAGCGTGCGGCGGAACTCGTTCGCGAGGCGGCGCTCGAGGGTGTGCACGACGAGCTCCCGCACTCGATCGCGGTCACGGTCGAGGAGATCGTGACCCGGGACGACGGCGTCACGCGCGAGCTGTACGTCAACATCGTCGTCGAGCGCGACAGCCAGAAGGGCATCATCATCGGGCGCGGCGGCGAGCGGCTGAAGCGCATCCGCGAGCAGGCGCAGCGTGAGATCTCTCAGATCACCGAGGGACGTGTCATCGTCTCCATCCGCGTGAAGGTGGCGAAGGAGTGGCAGCGTGACCCGAAGCAGCTCGGACGCCTCGGCTTCTGAGTCGCGGTCCGTCGATGCTCTCGCGGCTGGTGGACAGCCGCGGGAGTCCTTCTTCGCGGCAGTTGGCATGCTGTGGAAGGCGCACACCCACCGCCTGACGTGGCTGCAGTGGGTGACCGACATCATCCTCGGCCTCCTCTTCGCGCTCACGTTCGGCCTGCCCCTCGACTACGACGGGGGAGACGGCACGACGCTGACCTGGCTGCTCCTGCCTTCCTGGGTGCTCTTCACGGTCGCCATGATCATCCGGCGCTATGCGCCATGGCCGAGCTTCCTGATCGTCGTGCTCGCGGCACTGCTGAAGTCGGTCTTCGCGTTCGGTCCGCATCCGCAGGATGTCGCGATCTACCTCAGCATCTACGCAGCGGTCGCCTACGGGAGCCGTGCTCTTGTCATCAGCTCCGCCGTGTACGGCGTCGTGGCGCCGACGATCATCGTGGCGCTCATCCCGCACTGGAACCCGACCAGCTTCACCTGGGAGTCCATCGCCACGAACGTCGAGGGCAGCCGAGACGCGTTCCTCTTCGCGGCGGCCCTCATCTGGCTGCTCTTCGTGGGTGCTGGAGTCGTGGCCTGGCTCGCCGGGCTCCTCCGCCGGGCGCATCTGCGAGCCCAGGAGGTCAAGAACCGGGCGGCGATCGTGGAACTCGAGCGCATCCGAGCGCAGGAGCAGCTGGCCGCTGAACAGGAGCGAACGCAGATCGCCAGAGACATGCACGACGTGGTCGCGCACTCCCTTGCCGTGGTCGTCGCCCAGGCCGACGGTGCCCGGTACGCGATGAAGAGCAACCCCGACTCGGCCGAGGCCGCGCTCGGGACGATCTCGTCGACGGCCAGGAGCGCGCTCGTCGACGTCCGTGGCCTTCTCGGGCAGCTCCGGCACAGCCAGGAGGCCGGGCCGGAACCGGGCCTCGAGGAACTGCCCGCACTGTATTCCCGGATGCGCGCGGCCGGCCTCGACCTGCAGCTGGAGACGAGAGGCGAGCCCCGGTCCCTCACGACTCAGGCGCAGGGAGCAGTGTTCCGCTTGGTGCAGGAGTCGTTGACCAACGTGCTCAAGCACGGTGATGCCACGCGGCCCGTCGTCGTGAGACTGAGCTGGGGGCAGGTCTTCGAGGCGACGATCCTCAACTCCGTCGCGGAGCCTCCGCACCTGCGAGGCGAGGGCGGGCACGGACTCGTCGGCATGGCGGAGCGTGTCGGCATCGCAGGCGGTAACGTGCAGGCTGAACGGCTTGGTGCGCAGTTTCGCGTGCACGCGTGGCTGCCCATAGCCTCGCCGCAGGGGGCCGCTGTGGCCGAGCTCGACAGCGACGGCACTCGCTCCACAACCGAGAGGCACACATTTTGACCAGTTCCCAGATCACCGTCGCGCTCGTCGACGATCAGCCTCTCTTCCGCAGCGGAATCCGGATGCTCATCGACAGCCAGGAGGACATGCGCTTCATCGGGGAGGCGAGCGATGGAGTCGCGGCGGTCTCGCTGGCCAAGGCGCTCAAGCCCGACGTGATGCTCATGGACGTGCGCATGCCGGGGCAGGACGGCCTCGAGTCGACGAAGCAGATCGTCGCGAGCGGGTCGTCAACGCGCATCCTGGTGCTCACGACCTTCGATCTCGACGAGGCAGTCGCCAAGGCGGTCGGAGCGGGAGCGAGCGGGTTCCTGCTGAAGGACGCAGATCCGGAGTTCCTGCTCGCGGCGGTCCGGACCGTGGCGACAGGTGCCGAGGTCTTCGCCGCCCAGGCCACAGCCGACCTGATCAGGCGCTATTCGGCCGCCGTTCCGGCCTCGCGGGCCGTGCCGCAGCGGTTCACGACGCTCACCGAGCGCGAGCGAGAGATGTTCGCGCTCGCCTCCCGCGGTCTCTCGAACGGCGAGATCGCCCGTCAGGAGTTCCTGAGCGAGGCCACCGTCAAGACGCATATCTCACGTGTGCTCGCGAAGCTCGGGCTCCGCGACCGTGTGCAGCTGGTCGTCTTCGCCTACGAGCACGGCCTCAACTGACCGCGCGGGTGAACTCCGCGCCTCGGTGCTACGCTTGCCCAATGCTGTTCGGCACCCTCCTTCTTCGTTGCCGCGGCGAGGCTTCGCTCTAAGCCCCCTCGCCGCGGAGTCTGCTGTCGGCTTAGCACGACAAGAAGAAGTGATCCGGAGCTAAAAAATGAAGAACATGCAGCAGCCGTCATCGATGCCAGCGCACCGCTACGTCCCGCACCACGAGCAGATCGCCGTCGACCTGCCCGACCGCACCTGGCCCTCCAAGCGCATCGAGCGCGCACCTCGCTGGTGTGCCGTCGACCTGCGCGACGGGAACCAGGCGCTCATCGACCCGATGTCCCCGGAACGCAAGCGCGCGCTCTTCGACCTCCTGGTGCGCATGGGGTACAAGGAGATCGAGGTCGGGTTCCCCTCGGCCAGCCAGACCGACTTCGACTTCGTCCGCTCGCTGATCGAAGAGAACGTCATCCCGGACGACGTGACGATCCAGGTGCTCACTCAGGCGCGCGGCCACCTGATCACCCGCACCTTCGAGTCGCTGAAGGGTGCGAAGCAGGCGATCGTGCACCTGTACAACTCGACGAGCGTCCTGCAGCGCGAGGTCGTGTTCCGCAAGGACCGCCAGGGCATCATCGACATCGCCCTCGAGGGCGTCCGTCTGTGCCGTGAAGCCGAGGCGATCGTTCCCGACACGAAGGTCTACTACGAGTACTCGCCTGAGAGCTACACGGGCACGGAGCTCGACTTCGCGGTCGATATCTGCAACCAGGTCATCGAGGGCTTCGACGCGAGCCCGGAGCGTCCCGTCATCATCAACCTGCCGGCGACCGTCGAGATGTCCACACCGAACATCTACGCGGACTCGATCGAGTGGATGCATCGCAACCTCACTCGGCGAGAGAGCGTCGTGCTCTCCCTGCATCCCCACAACGACCGCGGCACGGGTGTCGCTGCCGCCGAACTCGGCTACCTCGCCGGCGCAGACCGCATCGAGGGCTGCCTCTTCGGGAACGGCGAGCGCACGGGAAACGTCGACCTGGTCACGCTCGGCGTGAACATGTTCACCCAGGGCATCGACCCGCAGATCGACTTCTCCGACATCGACGGCATCCGCCGCACGGTCGAGTACTGCACGCAGCTGCCCGTGGGGGAGCGCGCCCCCTGGGGTGGCGACCTGGTCTACACGGCCTTCTCGGGTTCGCACCAGGACGCGATCAAGAAGGGCTTCGAGGCCATGGCCGCGAAGGCCGACGCGCTCGGCGTGTCCGTCGACGAGCTCACGTGGGAGGTTCCCTACCTGCCCGTCGACCCTCGCGACCTCGGCCGGAGCTACGAAGCCGTCATCCGCGTGAACTCCCAGTCCGGCAAGGGCGGCGTCGCCTACCTGCTCAAGGAGCACCACAACCTCGACCTGCCGCGACGTCTGCAGATCGAGTTCTCCGGGGTCGTGCAGAACAAGACCGATTCGGAGGGCGGCGAGGTCTCGACCGACGCCATCTGGCGCATCTTCAACGACGAGTACCTGCCCGCGGAGAGCGAGCAGCACAAGTGGGGTCGTTTCGAGCTGTTCCGCACGGCGACGAGCTCAGCGCTCGACGGGGCCGTCGACCTGAGCGTCTCGCTGCGCGACGGTTCGGGAGTGGCCGAGCACGCCTCGCAGGGCAACGGGCCGCTCGACGCCTTCATGAAGCTGCTGGGGCAGCAGGGACTGCAGGTCGAGCTGCTCGACTACGTCGAGCACTCGCTGTCCGTCGGCGGCGACGCACGCGCCGCGGCCTACATCGAGCTGGACGTCGCGGGCGTGCGTCTCTGGGGAGTCGGTATCGACAGCGACATCTCGACGGCGTCGCTCAAGGCGATCGTCTCCGGCGTGAATCGTGCGCTGCGCGGCGAGACCGAAGCCGAGCTGGACGCTCAGCTGACGACGGTCGCGTAGGCGCAACCGTCACGTTCAACGGGCGGGCACCCGGCCGGAGGTCACTCCGAGCTCGGGTTGCCCGCCCGTTTCTGTTCGATGATGTCGATCGGTCGGGTGTCGGGGGCGTGCAGGCCCGACGCCTCGAGGATCTCCTGGTCGGTGAAGGGCAGCTCCCGCTCGGGCCTGCCCGTTCGAGGCGACCTTCGGATTCGCGGCATCTTCAGCGCGATCTGCTCGGGCAGACTGAGCCCGAACCAGACGCTGGCCATGCGCACGGCGAAGGTCACCGCGACGCAGATCACGATGCCGATGATCTGGGAGACGCCGAACGCGTCTGCTAGGACGAACGCTGCGCTGCCTGCCGTCGCGGCCACGGCATAGAGGGAGCCGACGAAGAGGATGCCGACGGGCATCCCGAGCAGCATGTCTCGCACCACGCCGCCGCCGGCCGCGGTCACGGTTCCCACGAGCAGCGTGGGCAGGATCGGGAGGTCGAAGTTCATGGCCTTGAGCGTGCCGACCGCGCAGAAGAAGCCGAGTGCCGCGGCGTCGAGGACCGAGACCAGGCCGTCCATGCGTCGAAGCAGTCGCTGCAGGAGCATTCCGCCGAGTGCCGCCGCCCCAGCTGTGAAGAGGAACCATTCCGTCTCCATGCTCACCGGCCGGATGCCGAGAAGGAGATCGCGGATGATGCCGCCGCCGAGGCCGACGGTGATGCCGATGATGACGACGCCGAGCCAGTCGAGCTTCTTGTCTCGGAACTGCTCGGCCACCATGGCCGCGGTGATCGCGCCGATGGCGATGGCCGTGAGGTCCAGCCAGAGGGGGAGCGTCGTGGCGGGCGAATCCATGGTCTCAATGCTCCCACAGCGCCGCGATGGGCCGAGTCACGCGTGGTTCCCGGCTCTCCCTGCTCGGAGGGCCATACTGGGGTGATGCCCACCTATCGTGACGAGGCGGTTGTCCTTCGAACCCAGCGCCTCGGCGAAGCCGACCGCATCGTCACACTGCTCGGCAAGGAACGTGGCAAGGTGCGGGCCGTGGCCCGCGGGGTCCGTCGGACGTCGTCGAAATTCGGCGCTCGGCTCGAGCCGTTCATGGTCGTGGACGTGCAGTGCTACGCGGGTCGCAACCTGGACACCGTCACGCAGGCTGTGACGCTCGCCGCGTACGGTCGGGACCTGGTCGAGGACTACTCCAGATACTCGGCCGCGTCCGTCATCGTCGAGGCCGCCGAGCGGGTGGCAGAGGCTGAGCCGTCGCCCCAGCAGTACACGCTGGTCATCGGGGCCCTGCGAGCGCTCACCCTCGGCGCGAGGGCGTCTCAGGACGTCCTCGACTCGTATCTGCTCCGCTCGCTCTCGCTCGCCGGCTGGGCCCCAGCGCTCGATGACTGTGCGAGGTGCGGGGCCCCGGGGCCGCACGAGCGATTCAGCGTGCAGCTCGGCGGAGTTGTGTGCCAACGATGCACTCCTGCGGGGATCGTGCGAGTGGACGAGCCGACGGTGCGGGCGGTGCGCGCGCTGCTGTCCGGCGATTGGGCCATGATCGATGACATCGAGGTCTCGGCCAGGGCACGTGCAAGTGGAATCGTCTCGGCGTACTCGCAGCACTACCTCGACAAGAAGCTCAGGTCGATGCAGGTCCTCGAACACGACCGCCTGCTCGGCCGCTTGGAGCCGGCGAGCGCGGCAACCAACAGAGACAGCGACCCGGGCACGGAGCCCGGCACGGAGGAGATGGCATGAGCCGGAGCAGGCAGGCGCAGACGTTCAAGCCGGTCGACTGGACGGGTGTCTATCCGCCGGAGTTCGAGGCGTCCGAGGTCCCGTCGCATGTGGCGGTCGTCATGGACGGCAACGGCCGATGGGCGAACCAGCGCGGTCTTCCGCGGATCGAGGGCCACCGAGCGGGTGAAGCTGCCCTCCTCGACGTCGTCGCGGGCGCGCTGCAGGTGGGGGTGAAGCACCTCAGCGCCTACGCGTTCTCCACGGAGAACTGGAAGCGCTCACCCGAGGAGGTGCGCTTCCTCATGGGCTTCAATCGCGATGTCCTCCATCGGCAGCGGGACCAGCTGAACGAGTGGGGGGTGCGCATCCGCTGGGCTGGCCGTGAGCCGCGCCTGTGGAAGTCGGTCATCAAGGACCTGCAGCTTGCCGAGCGCCTGACGAAGGACAACACGCGGATGACGCTCACGATGTGCGTGAACTACGGCGGGCGTCTCGAGATCGCCGACGCCGTGAAGCGCATCGCGGAAGAGGTTCGAGAGGGGAGGCTGCGACCGGAGCGCGTCACGGAGCAGACCATCGCCAAGTACCTGTACGACCCGGAGATGCCGGATGTCGACCTCTTCGTGCGATCGAGCGGGGAGCAGCGGACGAGCAACTTCCTGCTCTGGCAGGCTGCTTACGCCGAGATGTGCTTCCTCAACACGCTCTGGCCGGACTTCTCTCGCACCGACCTCTGGGAGGCGATCGAGCGCTATGCGGGCCGAGAGCGCAGGTTCGGCGGCGCTGTGGATGCGCCGACTCGCGTCGACGCCCCCACCCCGACCGACGTCAGCTGAGACGGCGGGGCGGGCGCGCCGCGAGGTCAGCGGAATTCGACGGTGACCTTCTCTCCGTCGACGGTGAAGGTGCCCTGTTCCCAGATCGTGTCCGATCCCTTGGTCGTTCGCCCGCTCTCTCCTGTCGTGGCGTACGTCGCGATTCCTCCCTCGATCTCGAAGGAGTCGGAGGTGTCGCTGACGGTCACGGTCGGATACATGGCGATGCTCCAGTCCACGCTTCGATTCGCGCCGTAGACGTAGGTGCTGAAGGGGCATCCGACGGGGGCCGCGTCCGTCGAGGAGGCACACTCGTCGATCTTGGCGGTGACCGCGGATTCCGCCGCGGACTGCAACGCCTCGGTCGGCGTGTAGACGACGTTGCGGTCTGCGGCGTGGTCATCTTCGACGGTGCTGACTCGCACTGGCTGGTTCGAGGTGGAGTAGAACTCGGAGGTCGCTCCCGTGACGGGGTAGATGGCCGGGTAAGCGTCGAACTGCACCCAGCTCACCGGCTGACTGCCTTCCCAGGTCCGGGAGTCGACGGGGTCGGGGTTCACCGTGACGGAGCCGATCGTGAGGTCCATCGCGTGGCTCGTGCCGACGGCCGAGGCGAAGACCAGGGGTGTGAGGATCCGCCAGTGCTCGAGCACCAGGAACTCGTTGTCGACGCGTTCGACAACGAGCACGGCGGTCTCCGTCGTCCCTCCGAGCCTGTAGGTGACCTGCACGTTCCTGGTCTCGCGGGTTGACCCCACCGCTGCGGGCGTCGACGGAGTCAGCCAGCCCTCTGCGGCGGGTGTCGTGGCGGCTTCGAGCTCGATGATGTCGAGGACGATGATCCGCTCGGTCGCGGCGGCGAGCATCTCGTCGCTCACGAACTGCCGCTGAGCGCTCTCGATGTCGGGGTCGACGAGTTCGCCGGCCAGGCTCGCGTTGCCGTCGGCGATGGCCTGCACGTAGCGGCGGGTTTCCGCGATCGCGCCACGCTGGTCGTTGACGGCGGTGACCGAGATGGCGGCTGCCGCGAAGATGACCCCCGTGATCGCGAGAGCGGCGCCAGCGCGACGCAGCCTTCGGCGCGCTGTGGCCCCGAGCTGCCGAGCAGTGGGCGCAGGTGGGGTGGATGCGGAGGACTGCGCGAACACCCGCGGGCATGTCTCCGAGCCGGCGGCTGCCGGCGCATGCCCCCGGTCGAGAAGCGCGCGCAAGCCAACCGAGCGCGAGCAGAGCCGCGGCGCGATGATCGCGAGTCTGCTCGGCAGGGCCCAGGCCAGGAGCTCGACTGCGAGGGCCCAGATCGCGAAGAGCGCCGGAGTCCAGAACGCGGGCCTGACGCTGATCGTGAGGTCGCCGAGCGAGAAGCCGAGTGCCGATGCCGATCCGGTGAGCGCCACCGGCAGGAGCACGGACGTGAGGACCGTCCAGACGAGGAACGCGGCGGCCGGCAGGCGCCAGAGGCTCGACCACTGCGGGAAGCGTGTCTCGGGCCGACCGACCCCGATGAGCACGGCACTCGCGACCGTCGCGGCGACAACCGGGAGGAGGCCGAGCCACGTGTAGGGGAGCTCAGGCGAGAAGACCGACGCGACTGTGCTGGGCCCGAAGGGGATGCTCACGGCGATGGCACCCAGATGCCCGAGGATCAGGGTGGTGAGGGCGAGGTGCGGTGCCGCGGCGAGGAGTACCGGCATCGATGTCCACGGACTCTCCGACTGTGCGACGCCGAGGATCATCGCGACGATGCCGAGGAGCGTACCCGCCACCGCGAGCATCCCGGTGTAGATGCCGAGCTCCGTGCCGAGGAGGCGCAGCTCCCGTGCCCACGAGCCGAGCAGCGGTGTCTGAGGTGCGCGACCAGGACGGCCTCGTGCGGCAAGCGAACGACCGAGCCATCCGCTCAGGAAGACCGACGTGAACGCGACAGGCGCGAGTGCCGGGCTCAGGGCTGTGACGGTGGCAGCCGCGCCCGCGGTATCGAGACGCAGGCCGGGCGCTGCGACGCAGAGGAGGAGGACCGCGAACGTGCCACTCGAGACTGCGGTCGCTGCGAGCCTGCCGCGCCTGCCTCGATCCACCCCGCGACTGCCTCGATCCACCCCGCGCCGCTCGAGCCCGTAGGCAGTCGCGAGGCTCACCGCCAGGACGAACGCCAGGGACGCGAGCGGCCACAGTCCGAGCGTCAGACCGCTGTCGTCGGTCAGGGACATGCCGCCGACCGATTCGACGCCCAGTCTGAGCTGGCCGGAGAAGGGGAGCGCCGTGAACAGGAGGATGAACTGCCAGAGCAGCTCGAATCCCGACGCTGCGTTCGAGGGGCCCGGCTGACCGCCCGGCCCCAGATCGCTGAGAAGGAGAGCCGACGCGGAGCTCAGACCGGCTCCGCTGAAGAGCGCGGCGACGGCGCAGGCTCCGGTGTGCAGCGCACTCGAGGTGATCAGATTCTTGTCGACAGTGCTGGTCGGCGTTGATGTGGGAGTCACGGAGGGTGCCCTTCGGATGCGCGACGTCCTGGGGGACAACGCCATTCGAATGTTCAGATGATTCGCGACATCGTTGCAGACCTCCGAGCAGGCGCAACGCCGCGGAGCGGGATCTGTGGAGAACGTCTCTCGGGCGGCCTTCCGGCATGGAGCCGCTCACGGGCCTGGTGCTTGACTAGACTGACGACTTGCGGCGGACACGACCCTGGGTTCGCCTTCGACACCTCAGCAGGAGTTTCTCTCAATGGCGCAAACCACGCTCGACAAGGTCATCGCTCTCGCGAAGCGGCGGGGCTTCGTCTTCCAAGCGGGCGAGATCTATGGAGGCACTCGCGCCTCATGGGACTACGGCCCCCTCGGCGTCGAACTCAAGGAGAACATCAAGAAGCAGTGGTGGCAGACGTTCGTCCGCGGCCGTGCTGACATGGTGGGACTCGACTCCTCGATCATCCTGCCGAAGGCGGTCTGGGAGGCATCCGGCCACGTCGCGACCTTCACCGACCCGCTGGTCGAGTGCCTGAGCTGCCACAAGCGCCACCGCCAGGACCACCTCATCGAGGCGTTCGAGGCGAAGAAGAACCGCGCGCCGGAAGGCATGTCCGACATCGTCTGCCCTGACTGCGGGACCAAGGGGCAGTGGACCGAACCTCAGCTGTTCTCCGGCCTCGTCAAGACCTACCTCGGTCCTGTCGACAACGAGGCGGGACTGCACTACATGCGTCCCGAGACCGCGCAGGGCATCTTCGTGAACTTCAACAACGTGCTCACCACGTCGAGGAAGAAGCCTCCCTTCGGCATCGGCCAGGTCGGAAAGGCGTTCCGCAACGAGATCACGCCAGGGAACTTCATCTTCCGCACGCGTGAGTTCGAGCAGATGGAGATCGAGTTCTTCGTGCACCCGGATGAGGCGCAGAAGTGGTTCGAGGACTGGGTCGAGGCGTGCTGGAACTGGTTCACCGACCTCGGGCTGAACCCCGACAACATGCGGCGCTTCGACGTTCCCAAGGAAGAGCGTGCGCACTACTCGGCCGGAACGATCGACTTCGAGTACCAGTTCGGCTTCAAGGGAACCGGCTGGGGCGAGCTCATGGGTGTCGCGAACCGCACCGACTACGACCTGACGTCGCACTCGACCGCGTCGGGTACCGGCCTCAACTACTTCGATCAGGCCTCGGGAGAGCGCTACACACCGTTCGTGATCGAGCCGAGCTTCGGTCTGACGCGATCCATGATGGCGTTCCTCGTCGACTCCTATGTCGAGGAAGAGGCACCGAACGCCAAGGGCGGCGTGGACATCCGCACCGTTCTGCGGCTCGACCCGCGCCTCGCGCCCATCAAGGTCGCGGTGCTCCCGCTGAGTCGTGACGAGCGCCTCAGCCCTGTCGCTCGCGAGCTGGGCGACAAGCTCCGCAAGCACTGGAACATCGACGTCGATGATGCGGGCCAGATCGGCCGCCGGTACCGCCGCCAGGATGAGATCGGTACCCCGTTCTGCGTGACCGTCGACTTCGACACACTCGAGGACAACGCCGTGACGGTCCGCGAACGCGACTCGATGGCCCAGGAGCGAGTAGCCCTGGACCAGCTCGAGTCGTACCTCGCGGGTCGTCTGCTCGGAGCCTGATCGCGCCTTCCGAGTGAAGCAGGACGCCGTGGGAACCAGCGAGCGCCCGTCCGCGAGAACGCGGGCGGGTCGCTCGTTCCGGCCTGTGCTCCTGGCGATCGCGGCAGCGCTTGTCCTGCTCGCGGTGATCAGCTATGTGTTCATCTCGGCCCGAGCTACCGACCGAGGAGACGCCACCCTGGATGCACCGGCGGCGGTTCCCGATTGGCGGGGCCCGACGTCGGAGCTGCTCTCACGCGGCTCGGTGAGCGTCGGTGGCGTGCAGCTGTCGGCAACCGGGATCCAGTGCGGTCTGCCCCGGCACGATTGGCAGGGTGGCAGCGCGAGCGCCGCTGGCCAGTTCTGCGTCGTCGACGTCGAGCTACGAAATGGGAGCGGTGAGTCGATCTCTCTCGCGCCGGACCTCTTCGAGCTCGTAGACGCGGCGGGGCAGACGTCGATCGCCGACGAGGAGACCACCGCCTACGGCACGGACCTGCCTGCTGGACCCGCGGAGGAGAAGCAGCTCCCACCATCCGCCTCGACCCGTGTCCACCTGGTCTTCGATGTCTCGACCTCGGCGGCCGGTCCGATGGAGCTGCGGTTCGAGCCTGCTCCGGAGCTGAAGATCGTCATCTGAACCGACGAGGGGTTCCTGTCCCAACGTGTCGGGGCGTGCGTGCGAAAGTCGCCTCGACCTGCGAGAATTGATCGGTTATGACCTTGACTGCACTCGACTCGAAGCCGCTGCGCATCGGCCCTCTGGTTCTCGACGTTCCAGTTGTGCTCGCGCCCATGGCGGGCATCACGAATTCCGCCTTCCGGCGCCTCTGCCGCGAATACGGCGCGGGCCTCTACGTCTCGGAGATGATCACCTCGCGCGCGCTCGTCGAGCGGACGCCAGTGACCATGCGCCTCATCGAGCACCACGAGTCGGAAGAGGTCCGGAGCATCCAGCTCTACGGGGTCGACCCCAAGACCGTCCGAGAGGCCGTCACGATGCTCGTGGCCGAGGACCGAGCGGATCACATCGATCTCAACTTCGGATGCCCGGTACCCAAGGTCACGAAGCGTGGAGGCGGGGCGGCGCTGCCGTGGAAGACCTCCCTCTTCCGAGCCATCGTCGAGGGGGCCGCGGAGGCCTCCGGTGACATCCCGCTCACGATCAAGATGCGCAAGGGCATCGACGACGATCACCTGACCTACCTGGAAGCCGGCCGCATCGCGGAGGGTGCTGGCGTCGCAGCCGTCGCGCTCCACGGGCGGACGGCGTCGCAGTTCTACTCGGGGCAGGCCGATTGGGATGCCATCGGCAAGCTCAAGGAGACCGTCACGAGCATCCCGGTGCTCGGCAACGGCGATATCTGGGCGGGCGAGGACGCACTGCGGATGATGGAGCAGACCGGATGCGACGGCGTCGTCGTCGGGCGCGGGTGCCTCGGGCGCCCGTGGCTCTTCGGCGACCTCGCTGCCGCCTTCCGCGGCGACCCGACGCGCATCCAGCCGACGCTCGGGGCTGTGGGGGACGCGATCCGTCGACACACCGAGCTCCTCGCGGAGTTCCACCAGGAGGAGGCCCGCGCCTGCCGCGAGATGCGCAAGCACATGTCGTGGTACCTGAAGGGCTACCCGGTGGGCTCCGACGTCCGCTCCGGTCTCGCTCTCATGTCGACGCTCGAGGAACTCGACGGGCTTCTGGCTCAGCTCGATCGCGACCAGGCCTACCCTGGACAGGACGCCGAGGGCCCTCGCGGGCGGGCGGGAACCCCCAAGCGGCCATCGCTGCCGGACCGCTGGCTCGAGTCCCGCGAGCTCAACGAGGACCAGAAGGCGAATATCTCCGCCGCCGAGCTGTCCCACTCGGGAGGCTGAGGGTGACGCTTCCCCCTGAGCCGATCGATCGGAGTCCCTACGGCGATCACGATCGAGAGCGATTCCTTCCCGAGCACCACGAGAACCGTCGACGTTCGACGTTCGCCAGGGACCGGGCGCGGCTCGTGCACTCGAGTGCGCTGCGCAGGCTGGCGGCCAAGACGCAGGTGCTCTCGCCGACGGCGGGCATCGACGCTGCACGCAACCGCCTGACGCACTCGCTCGAGGTCGCACAGGTGGGACGCGAGATCGCCGGCACGCTCGAACTCGATCCCGACATCGTTGACACGGCCTGCCTGGCCCACGACCTCGGGCATCCGCCGTTCGGGCACAACGGCGAGAAGGCGCTCAACGAGTGGGCGCAGGACATCGGCGGGTTCGAGGGCAACGCGCAGACCCTCCGCATCGTCGCCCGCCTCGAGCCGAAGGTCTTCGGCCCCGACGGCCAGCACTACGGACTCAACCTCACTCGGGCGAGCCTCGACGCGAGCTGCAAGTACCCGTGGACTCGGGAGGCGGGGGCAGAGCGCGGCACTGGAAAGTTCGGCGTGTACGCCGACGACCGCCCGGTCTTCGACTGGGTGCGGCAGGGCGCGCCTGAAGGGCGAACCAGCATCGAGGCCCAGGTCATGGACCTGAGCGACGACATCGCCTACTCGGTGCACGACCTCGAAGACGCCATCGTGGAGTCGTTCGTCTCGCTCCCTGAACTCGACGACCTCGCCAACCGTCCGGCGATCCTGTACGCGGCCGCCGACTGGTCGGGGTCGAAGTTCTCCGAGGAGGAACTCGACGAGGCGTTCACTCGCCTGCAGGCGCAGCCCTACTGGATGCGCGAGTACGACGGGTCGCGGGTCGCGCAGGCGGGGCTCAAGAACCTGACGTCGCAGCTCATCGGTCGCTTCGCGAAGGCCGCTACAGCCGCCACCTGGGCCGCGCAGCCGGGGGAGTCGCTCATCCGGTACCGGGCCTCGCTGGTCGTGCCACGTGAGATCCGCGCCGAGATCGCGCTGCTCAAGGGCATCGTCGCGGGCTTCGTCATGTCGCTGGATGCGCGTCGGCCGATCTACGAGCACCAGCGGAAGATCCTGGTCGAGCTGTCGGACATGTTCTGGCAGACCGGCGATCAGCATCTCGACGCGGCGTTCGCCGCCGATTTCCGGGCGGCGGGTGACGACACCGAGCGCAAGCGGGTCGTCGTCGACCAGGTCGCGAACCTCACCGACAAGGGCGCTCTCGTCTGGCACGACCGGCTCGCTGCGGCGTCGGAGGTGCCGTCTAGGGTGGCTTCATGGCACTGATCCGCAAGAGCGATATCGAGGAGGTTCGCTCTCGCACGGACATCTCCGAGATCGTCGGCGACCATGTCACCCTCAAGAACGCGGGGATCGGGTCGAAGAAGGGGCTCTGCCCGTTCCACGACGAGCGCACGCCGAGCTTCCACGTGCGGCCGCAGCTCGGCTACTACCACTGCTTCGGGTGCGGGGAGTCCGGTGACGTCTTCACGTTCCTGCAGAAGATCGACCACGTCACCTTCTCCGAGGCCGTCGAGCGCCTCGCCGGTCGCCTCGGGTACGCCCTCACGTACGAAGACGGCGGTCATGCACCGGACCACTCGAAGCGTCTCCGGCTGCTGCAGGCGCACACTGCCGCCGAGTCCTACTACCGCGAGCAGCTGCAGGCACCCGGGGCGGAGGCCGCTCGTGAGTTCCTGGGCGGTCGGGGGTTCGATCCGAGTGCCGCGGCCATGTTCGGTGTCGGGTACGCGCCGCAGGGGTGGGACTCCCTGTCGAAGCACCTTGCGGGCCTCGGCTTCACGATGCCCGAGCTGAAGGAGTCGGGGCTGCTCTCGACCAACGAGCGCGGCTCGAGCTATGACCGCTTCCGAGGCCGGGTCATGTGGCCCATCCGCGACACCTCTGGTCAGACGGTGGGGTTCGGGGCGCGAAAGCTCTATGACGACGACAAGGGGCCCAAGTACCTCAACACCCCCGAGTCCCCGATCTACCACAAGGCGCAGGTCCTCTACGGACTCGACGTCGCGAAGCGCGAGATCGCCAAACAGCGCCGGGTTGTCGTGGTCGAGGGGTACACCGACGTCATGGCCGCTCATCTCGCGGGTGTCCAGACGGCGGTCGCCACGTGCGGAACCTCGTTCGGCGTCGACCACATCAAGGTGCTGCGCAGGATCATGGACGATGAATCAGCCGGCGGACAGGTGATCTTCACGTTCGACCCAGACGAGGCGGGCAAGAAGGCCGCGATGCGCGCGTTCGCGGAGGAGCAGCGGTTCGTGGCGCAGACGTTCGTCGCCGTCGCGCGCGACGGGCTCGACCCCTGTGACCTCCGTCTCGCGCGGGGTGATGCTGCCGTGCGCGAGCTCATCGACCATCCCATGCCGATGTATGAGTTCGTCATCTCGCAGCAGCTGCTCGGGCACGACCTCGACACCGTCGAGGGGAGGGTCGCTGCCCTTCGGCAGGCGGCTCCCGTGGTCGCAGGCATCCGCGACCCTGCGATGAGGCCCGGCTACTCGAGGCGCCTTGCGGGAATGCTCGGGATCGACCTCGTGCAGGTGGAGCAGGCCGTGCGCGCGGCGAGGGGGGCCAGCAAGAACGCGCCGCGCGGGCAGGCGGCGACCCGGGCTCCGGCTCGTGTGCCCGACCAGCGCTCTCGACCGGGCGGGCAGCGCGGTCCGTCCGCCGGTCACTTCGAGGAGGAGCCGCCGTTCCCCGACGGTGAGGGCTACGATTTCCCGCCGGACACAAGCGACTTCGGCGGCGGCGCAGTGCGCGCGGTGCGCATGAGCGACCTGCCGAACGATCCCGTCACTCGCCTCGAGCGCGACACGCTGATGGCGGTGCTGCAGCATCCGAGGCGGCTCTCCGACGAGCGCTTCCAGCAGGTCATGGCGGCGGGCTTCACGAACGCGTCGCTCTCGACGGTGCGCGATGGCATCGTCGCCACACGAGACTCCCTCGGTTCGATGGAATGGATCACGCGGATCGGGGAGGAAGTGCCCCAGGCGTTCACGACGCTCGTGACCGAGCTGGCCATGGCGTCGATTCCCGCGGGGAGCAAGGACGAGCAGATCGACCTGTACGTCCGGTCGCTGAGCGCATCGCTGGTGGAACGCGACCTCCTGCGGAGGAAGGCCGAGCTGCTGGGTGCGCTGCAGCGAACGGATGGGCGTGCGGAGCCGGAGCGCTTCCGGTCGCTGAACGAGCAGCTCATGTCGATCGAGAATCAGAAGCGCGAGCTGCGCGAAGGCTAGGCTCGCACGGTGGGCTCGTTGCTCGAAGGCCGAGCGACGGGCGTTCCGGTGGGTTCGGAGAACAAAAGGGGAGACCAGGCATGGCAACGAGCGCAGATCATCAACGGGCCGTCGTCGCTGACGACCTGTCGATCTCCTACATCGAGCACGGGTCGAATCGCAAGCACGAGGCCGTCAGCGGCATCTCGTTCGAGCTCGAGCCCGGTGAGATCCTGGGCGTCGTGGGCACCGCCGGGTCCGGCAAGTCCGCCCTGGGGCGCATCCTGTCCGGCCGTCGCCGCCCCGGCAAGGGGGAGTGGCCGTTCATCACGGGTGGCACGCTCGAGGTCGTCGGCATGGACCTGCGCCACCCGTCGCGACTCGACCGCCGGCGCATCGATCTGGACATCGGCTACCTGGCGCAGGACTCCGGCGACCAGCTGCGCAACGACCTTACGGTGGCCGAGAACATCGCGGAGCCCATCCTGTCGCGTGATCGCTCGTTCGACCGGAAGCGTCTCGGGCGAGCTGCGGCCATGCTCATCGACGCGGTCGACCTCGAGCTCGGCATGCTGGGCAAGTTCCCGTTCGAGCTGTCTCGAGGCCAGCGGCAGCGCGTCGCGTTCGCGCAGGCCCTCATCGTGGAGCCGAGCGTGCTGGTCGTCGATGAGCCGGCGCAGGGCGTCGACATCATCGCGAGGCCGGCGCTCTTCAGCTTGCTCGAGCGCATCAACGTGGCCCGCAACTGCACGATGATCCTGCTGAGCCATGATCTCCGCGCGATCGAGCGTCTGACGAAGAACGTACTGGTGCTCGATCGCGGCTTCGTTCTTGCCCGTGGCACCATCGACGAGGTCCTCGCCGACCCGCATCACGCCTACCTGAAGCGCATGCGGGAGGCACGCGAGTACGCCTTGACGCCCCTGCCCGGGCTCGTCGAGCGCGAGACGCTCGCTGCGATGGATCTCGTTGCGGATGGCCTGTTCGGCGACCCCGACGTGGAGCAGCAGAGCGCGGATGCCGAGCGCACCGCCCGCGAGCAGCTTGTGTCCCAGCGCGCGGAGTTCGCGCGCTTCCAGACTGACGAAGACGGCACCGAGAAGGAGTAGCAGCGGATGAGCGCGAGCAGCACGCAGGTTCAGCACACGGCGAGGTTGGCTGAGGAGGCGACCCTGCTCGAGGGGGATGCTCGTCCTGAATCCGGGGCAGTGACGCTGCTCCCAGAGGGGGATGCTGCCCCCTTCGCTGACGCGGTCGTCGCGAACGGCGGACGACTTGTGGACCTCGGCCCGGAGACGCGAGGGATCGTCTACCTGTCCGCATCCAAGGTGCAGGGACTCATCGACGCCCTCGATGCGAACCCGCAGGTCACCTGGGTGCAGCTGCCCTTCGCCGGCATCGACAACTTCGCGGCCAGGCTTAAGCCGCACGCCGAGCGCGGGGTGCTCTTCACCTCGGCGAAGGGGGCGTACGCCGAGCCCGTCGCGGAGCATGCGCTTGCGCTGACGCTCGGCTTGCTCCGCGAGTTCCCTAGGCGCCTTTCCGCACAAACGTGGGAGAAGAAGACGGGCACCTCGCTGTACGGCAGGCACGTCGTCATCATCGGTGCTGGCGGCATCGCGCTCGAGCTCCTCGACCTGCTCAAGCCCTTCCGCGTGACGACGACGATCGTTCGGGCTCGTAACCTGCCGGTTGACGGTTCCACTCACACGGTGACCGCAGACAGGCTCGATGAGGTGCTGCCTGAAGCGGACGTCGTCATCGTCGCCGCGGCGGCGACCGACGAGACTCGCGGACTCATCAACGAGCCGCGCCTGCGTGCCATGAAGGAGACCGCGGTGCTTGTCAACATCGCCAGGGGGCCTCTGGTCGACCCTGACGCGCTCCAGGTGGCGCTCGAGGAGTCCTGGATCGCCGGGGCCGGTCTCGACGTCACCTCGCCCGAGCCGCTGCCGGACGGGCACCCGCTGTGGACCACGCCGCGTCTCATCATCACGCCGCACGCGGCGGATACGCCTGAGATGGTGCAGCCGCTGCTCCAGGAGCGTGTGCGCCGCAACGTGGAGGCGTTCGTATCCACTGGCCGGTTCGTGGGCATCGCGGATCCGGTTCGGGGCTACTGAGGAGGGCTCGACGACGGCGGTTCCGGGGTGCGCGCGACACGCCAGCGGCTCGATTTCGCATTCGGGCGAAGGTGTTGCTAGTCTCTTCGAGTTGCCAATCCCTGATAGCTCAATTGGCAGAGCAGCCGGCTGTTAACCGGCAGGTTGATGGTTCGAGTCCATCTCAGGGAGCAATCGGAACCCCAGCGCCTCAGGCGCTGGGGTTCTTTCGTTGTCAGGCAACTCGTGGTCCTGGCTTGAAGGACAAAACGTGTGGATGAGCTCGCGCGTGAAGAGGAACTCATCCTGCGGCGTGTTTCAGATGGGACTCGCTCATGCCGCTGTGGCTGTGGTTGCGGAGCGGGACATGGGACCACCAGTTCTTTCACCCTTTGGCCGAGCGTTGCTGCTTCGTGAGCTGCCGTACTGCTGCCACCAGGCCGGCATTCCCAGCTGCCAGGCGACGGCGGTGTCCGCGCATGCGCGCGTCTTGCGGCAACCCAACTCCCGAGCAGGCCCGGCGACGGGCTCGGTCGACCGTGCTCGCCGAGGCAAACTACCGTTTGCGCGTCGGCCGAGCAATCGACGGATGCCGACGCGCCCAGAATCCGTCACTAATGCTGCATTTTCCGACAGGGAGCCTCGTACTGCTCGTCAATGAACTCCGATCTTCTACGCTCGAGCAGAACTTGCTCCTCATTGCGCAACACATTTTCTGTCCACTGAGAGCAACTTCATCTTTCCTTGCCAGCGCCGCATTCGCGGTGATTCCGAGCGATATGTGAGTAGGCACTACTATGGCGCGCAGCGTGCGAGAGCTTGACCGAAGAGTTGTGCTGCAGAGATCGGCCTGGTCAGTGCCGTTTGCCGCCACGGCCGCGGCGGCGCTATTTGCAGCCGCATCTTCGAATTGCACCGAAGGTTCGATCGAATGGAATCAGCCAGGAATCCATGATCTGAGCGTCAGTGCAAGTACGAAATTGCTCGATTTCGAGGTGCGCGGAGCTGGCGGAGGCAACGGATCCACCGGTGCGGGCGGATCGTCGTTCGCGCGGCCGGGAAACCACTCGACCGGTACCGGTGGGACGCTCAGCGTGACGCAGGAGAGCTTGATTATTGCCGGCTTCGCCTCGGGACCCAATCGCGGCCACCCTGGGTACGTACGTGCGGCTTGGTGCAGCTAACGTGGTGGTCAATCGAAAGGTCGAAACCGGGGCTCGTGTCGCTGAACCGGGGCTTGAGAATGATCGGTGTCTCGTAACGCGTCGCGGCCTTGCGGGCTTGGCGATCTGGTCTGCCCCGATCCTCATGTCCGCAACTGCCGCCCCAATGGCGTCGGCGTCGGAGTCGGCTTCGGGGTGGACTCTTCTTGGAGTTCACCCGGAGGCGGCGGCTCAACCAACCCAGCCTGGTCGGCGAATTATCGAACTCGAGGTCTTCGCAGGTGCCCTCTACGCCGGCTACGGCGACTACAACGCGAACACCGGACCGATAGCCATCAACCCGTTCGATCTCTCGTCCGGCACCTTTCTCGGGAACCGTCAAGACGCCTACACCCACCAAATCGCTGTATATCGACCCACTGCCTGGGGGCTCGTCGCTCCGAACATCGACCCACTGCAAGACATACCGCTCGACCCTCTCGATCCCAACGGAGGATTCTCTTGGACGGACGATGGCGGCAAGACTTGGAACCAGGCTGCCGTCGGTCCTTCGTACCACGTCTACGACTTCAGTGACCAGTCGTCGTCCGGGCCATGGGCCGTGGGCGCGAGTTCGGCGAGCGGTAGCGCTGCCCCCACCATCTGGCGGCGCACGGGCGATGAATCCTGGCAGGTTTCGTTCCAAGGTGACAATGACCCGACCGTCGCCAACGACCGCTACTACTGGCTGGCAGTCGTCGGTGGTTTGCCTTATGTCCAGGCGCGGGGTTCGGCAGCAGTCAAACCGCTGAGGTCCTTCGACCCGACGAGCGGGACATGGCTCTCCGTTTCTGAATTCTCAGGCGAACTGCACGCCTCTGGTAATCCGCAGCACGTTCAGGTGCTCGGGACACAGATCGTGAGTGCGAGCGGTGCTGGACTGCGCATATTCTCCACGGAGACCAGATCGCTGCGCGTGGTCGTCATGCCAAATGGCCTACGTGTCATTGATCTGTACGTTCGCGGAAGTGAACTGTTCACCCTTACCCAGGGCGCAGTGTTCCGGTCGGCAGATGGAGGGGTGACCTTCCAGCAGATAGTAACCGTAGATGCCCCAGCACCAACCGCGATCGCGGTTTCAGACGACATGATCTATCTCGGCACAGCTGCATCGCGTCTGCTAGCACATTCGATGCCGTAGGCGTTCTGAGGCATGAGCCTGTTGCCGCTCCACTTTGGGGACTCATTCGATGGCGCGATCAAATGGGAATTGTCCGCCAGTTCTTACTCCCAAGCCTCAGGCTGTGAGGCGTAATTCGTGCCCCCTCTCGTTGATGGATGTGGAAACTCGCCGCCGCCGGGTTCATCAATGTCGGCGAAGCCGAGCATGACGTGGTCTCGGCGGACGCGCGTGTCCTGTTCGGATACTTGCCGAGGCTCGCGATGCGCCGTATCACGCACCTCAACGCATGAGAAGCGAAGACGGTCGCGGGAGACGGTGCTGCCGTCGATGACCGCTTCCTGGTCGATCAGGGTGACCGCGAGGCCGAAGGTCTTGAGGACGTTCGTCAGCTGTGCCAGGGACGTGCAGTGCACGGCCGTGCTGGACGGGGTCCACTCGGATGCGAGCTTCATGCCCTTGGCCGAGTTGACCCGCCCCCCAGCGGCTGTGTGGAGGAAGAAGAGGGGGAGAGACCCAGCACAGCCGACCTCGCGAGTCGCTGGCAACGGGCGCTATGGTTCAGGACTATCCCCAGTGGGTGCTCCGCTGCGGCTCGGATCTCTCATGAGGTTCCCGCCGCTGCCTGTTGTCGTGCGCCTGGCCGAGACGACGAAGACGCGCAGTCTGGGGGACCCTCCCCAGACGAAATGAACGGAACCCGACATGCGAACCGCAACTCGCCGCCGGCTCTCCGCTCTGGTGCTGAGTGCCGCCCTGTTGGGTGCGGCCTTGAACTCGGCGATTTCCGCATCGCTGCCACCGACGCCCCCAACGGTCATCACATCCGCGGAAAGCACTGCTGTCGATGTCCAGCACGCGCTTGGTGCGAGTCCGCAGAGCGTCCAGTGCTACGGCTCCTCGAGCCTGAACTGGATCTGCAACGGTGCGCTCCAGGACGCCATGCCCGGGTGGAACGTCATCAACAACTCCGCTGGCGGAATGACCTCGACTGCAATCGCCACGGCCGGAGGCGTGCACCAGATGTACCTGGGCCGCGACGTCACGATCCCGTCATCCGGTTCTGTGCAGCTCGGCATCCCCGTCGGCAAGGCGTCCGGCGACGAGAAGCTCGGGCGGGTTGTGATGGACGCTCAGATCGGCGGTATCAAGGGCAAGCTGAGCACCCGACCTGACTTGGATGACCCGAGCCAGCTCTGGGTGTTCACCCGAGACGAGGCCGGCAACGCAGTGTCAGTCGCGAAGAACACCCCCATCGTCTCGCTCGACAAGCCCCGCCCCGGTGCCGTCTCGATCTTCTGGCTCGGGTCGAACGACCTCGGCGACCCCGAGCGTGTCAAGGACGACACAGCCCGTCTGATCAAGCTGCACCAGGCCACCTCGAACGCGCCGTTCTACGTTGTCGAGCTCCCACCGGCCTGGGGAGGAAACGAGCATCCGCTCACGGCGCACCGCAAGGACATCAACGCCTGGATCAGGCAAAACTATGGACAACGCGTCATTCCCCTCGCCGACTACCTCTCCAACGGGGCGCTCTACGACGCCGGTCTTGTCCCCACTCAGGCAGACCGCGACAGCATCGCCCGTGGCCTCAATCCCCGTTCGTTCTGGATGTCGGAGAGCGACCTGACGCACATGAACAGCACCGGACAGGGGGTCGCGGCAAGGTACTTCTCGACGTTCGTGCGAGACGGGAACACCTACAGCACCGCGATCAGGCAGTTCGACGCACGGTCAACCGTGAGCATCTCGGTCGATGGGAGCACGACGACGGTCTCCGGCCACGCATTCGATTCCTCGGACCTCTTCACGTCGATCCCCGTCGGTGTCACCGTGAATGGAGTCTGGAGGACCACCATGGCCTCTCGCGCCTCAACGCATCTGTACGAGTACGGCATCCCAGGGCGACACACCTATTCGATGACCTTCGACCTGCAACCCGGCGAATACTCCATCTGCACGGTGGGTATCAACTTCGGTGCAGGCAGGGACTATCTCCCGCCCTGCCAGAGCGTGACGGTCGAATAGCCCGCGGCAGTCCTCGGGTGCCGCGGGGACTTGGTGTCCGAGGCAATGGAGGTCTGGTCCACGGACTTGCGTGGACACGTCGACACGTGGTCCTCTTGAGACGCCCAGCAACAAGACTCACGAAGGCGTGCAGCTGATGACCAGGAACAGTCCAGAACAGCGCAGTCTGAACTGGGCTGAGTCGCTGACCTATTCGGCACGAGCGATAGTCGCGCCCCGGTCGATCGACGAGACGGCAGGCATCGTGGCCGAGAGCGACCGTGTGCACGCACTCGGCACTCGCCATTCGTTCAGCGATGTCGCTGACTCCTCGGGTGTCCTCGTCGTCCTCAGTGGCCTCAGCACGGATCTGGTCATCGATGCGCGCGCAATGACCGTCACGCTGAGCGCCGGGGCCACCTACGGGGAGATTGCGCCCGAGATAGACCGGGCAGGATTCGCGCTCCACAACGAGGGGTCGCTGCCACACATCTCCGTCGGCGGAGCCGTCGCCACCGGCACGCACGGGTCAGGGACCGCACTCGGCTCTCTCAGCACCGCGGTGCGTGCTCTCGAGATCCTCGGTCCAGACGGTTCGCTTCGGACGATCGAGCGGGCCTCCGCAGACTTCAATGGCGCAGTTCTCAACCTCGGCCTGCTCGGGATAGTCACGCGGGTCACCTTGGATGTTCAGCCGCGCTACAGCATGCGACAGGACGCCTACGGGCCGATGCCGTGGTGCACCTATCTCGAGAACCTGGATCAGGTCCACCGCTCGGGGTATTCGGTCAGCGCATTCACGACCTTCAATGGTGCCGTCAGCGAGGTGCTCGTCAAGTCCCGAATCCCGGAGTCCGAGAATGACGTCGACGTCGAGGATGATCTGTTCGGATCGCCGCGCGTTCCGGGCGCTCCAGACTCCGAGACCGTGACGGCCCGGGACGGCTCGGTGGGACCCTGGTGGGATCGGCTTCCCCACTTTCCGATCGGCTCAGCACCGAGCGTCGGCTCGGAGCTGCAGAGCGAGCACTTCGTGCCGCTCCGACATGCGGCGGCAGCGCTCGAGGCGGTCCGTGCGCATTCCGCGCGCATACAACCGCTGCTGCACGTCTGCGAACTCAGGACCATGGCGGGGGATGAGCTGTGGCTCAGTCCGACCCAGGGCGAGGACGTCCTCTGCGTGGCCTTCACGTGGAAGAAGCTCGCGGCGCCCGTCCTGGAACTCCTGTCCGTC
This sequence comes from Pseudoclavibacter sp. RFBG4, assembly GCF_002931515.1. Taxonomy (NCBI): domain Bacteria; kingdom Bacillati; phylum Actinomycetota; class Actinomycetes; order Micrococcales; family Microbacteriaceae; genus Pseudoclavibacter; species Pseudoclavibacter sp. RFBG4. The sequence continues at coordinate 208,580 of NZ_PSYC01000020.1, forward strand.
ATCGAGCGCGGGCTCAGCCCATTCGAGGCGAGGCCCCACTGGGGGAAGCTCACCTCGCTCGGCCGCGCTGAATTCAACGATCTCTACCCGCGCCTGCCGTCATTCCGGCGGCTTGTCTCAGAGACGGATGCAGATCGGAAATTCGTGTCCACGTTCAGCGAGCGCCTTCTTGATATCTAAGGGCATTCGCGACGTTCACGGTCGGGAAATCGTGTCGGAATGCGGGCTATAGTCCACTTCTTCCTGAATCGGTACTTCCCCATTCGCGCGAGGTTCCTTAGACTCGGACACGTTGCCCGTGAAGCACCAACTTGCAGAATTGCAGGAGACTCCCTTGCCGAAGTCATCCACCGCCACGTCAGACACCCACCTCGACGTCCCGGGTCGGCGCGCGCGCAGAGCGAAGGAACGCCGTCGCGCCAGGCTCCTCGCCGTTCCAGTCGTCGCCGCGACTCTCGGCCTCATCGCCGCCGCATCGATCGGCGCAGCTGCCGTGACGGGAGCGGTTGACGACGGCCAGTCGACGGTGCCGGTCGTGAGCTCGAAGGAGCACGAAGGGGTCACCTACACCGTCTCCGGCAGCGTTCCCGGTCAGCTCATCGACACCCGCGATGTTCCTGCCGTGCAGAGCGCCGCCGCGGGATCCGCTGACGGCACCGTGGTGCCGGGCGTCCAATGGCCCGTCGACATGAGCCTCGTGCGGATCAGCGATGGCTTCGGGCCGCGCACCTCACCGTGCTCTGGATGCTCCTCGAACCACCGCGGCCTCGACATGGCCGGCCCACAGGGCACGCGGGTCGGGACAATCGCCAACGGCATTGTGATCGAGTCCGTTCCGACCGACAGCGGCGGCCTCGGGGCCCACGTTGTCGTCGAGCACCGCATCGATGGCCTGCAGGTGCGTTCCGTGTACGCCCACCTCGTCGCAGGTTCGCCGGCGGTCAAGGTCGGGGACGAGGTCAAGACCGGACAGCTCGTGGGCCTGCTCGGCAACACTGGCGCGTCGACCGGGCCGCACCTGCACCTGGAGACCATCGTCGATGGGACCCACGTCGACCCGCAGAAGTTCCTCAACAAGTACGCGGACGGGGCTGCCGTGGACATCTTCGGCGAGGCACCGACGTGGAACCCGCCGACCAACGACCAGTCGGAGAAGGAGTTCTGGGAGGAGAACGAGCAGACGCTCAAGCCGCCGGCTGACAAGGTGCCCGACACGCCTGCGCCAGCGCAGACCGCCCAGCCCTCGACGCCCCCGGAGAACACGACGTCGCCGGCACCGTCTCCCACGGAGACCGAGTCGTCCACGCCGCCGCCATCGACGTCGCCGAGCCAGGAGCCCGAGTCTCCCAGTCCAGCTCCCTCGCAATCGCAGGAGCCGACGTCCCCGACGTCGCCGACGGAGTCCGAGTCGGCCGCACCGGACCCGTCGACGGCTCCCTAGACACGGAGGCGGGCCACGGCCCGGAGTTGGCCGGGCCAGGGCATCCCGTCAGCGCCATTTCTCCGGGTATTCTCGACCCTCTGGCCCTACTGTTGCTGGGGATGCTCATCGGCAGTTCAGTCGGTGAGTGGAGAGATCCGAGGATGGACGAGCTGTGATTCGCACGTACAGTGCTCCGCGAGCCGATTGGCGAGCGAGGTTCGATTCCATCGGCTTCACCTTCTACGACATGGAGTCCGAGGGTGGACGGCCATACTGGCAAGAAGAAGCGGCCTACGGCTTCACCGGTGCCGAGATCGATGCGTTCGAGGAGGCGACGACTGAGCTGTTCCGGCTCTGCATGGAGGCGTGCGAGCGCATCGTGCGCGATCGTCGCTTCGCCGAGTTCGGCATACCGGTCGAACTCTGGGACCTCGTCGAGAAGTCCTGGGACGAGGACGATCCCACCGTGTACGGACGATTCGACCTCGCGTACGACGCCGCAGGCACGATCAAGCTCCTCGAGTTCAACGCGGACACACCGACGTCGCTCGTGGAGTCCGCCGCCGCGCAATGGCAGTGGCTCGTCGAGACACGGGGCGACGGCGCCGACCAGTTCAACCTCCTGCACGAGCTGCTCGTGGAGCAGTGGGTGCACCTCCGAGTGCAGCGCTGGTTCCTCCCGCAGGGCGCGCGGCTCCATCTCGCGTCGCTGCACGACGGCGGCGACGGGCAGCTCATCGTCGAGGATGCCGACACCGTCGGCTACATGGCGGAGACGGCGCGTCTCGCCGGTTTCGAGGTGAAGCAGATCTTCATGGAGGATGTGCAGTTCGACGAGGACGCCCACGGCTTCATCGATGGCGACGGGGAGCGCATCGAGCGCATCTTCAAGCTGTACCCCTGGGAGTGGATGGTGCGGGAGGAGTTCGCGCAGTACTTCCCGACCACGCGAGCGACAACCGCCTGGGTCGAGCCGATCTGGAAGATGATGCTCTCCAACAAGCAGCTCCTGGTCGTGCTCTGGGAGCTCTTCCCCGAGCATCCGCTGCTGCTGGCCGCGTACCAGACCCCCGATCGACTCCGTGGCAGGGCGTACGTCGAGAAGCCGAAGCTCGGACGCGAGGGGGCCAACGTCACGATGTACGACCTCGTGGGGCGCAAGACGGCCGAGAACGGCGGCGACTACGGCGCGGAGGGCTTCGTGTACCAGGAGCGGGCCACGCTCGCGAACATCGATGGCAAGACGGTCATCGTGGGTTCCTGGGTCGTGGGAGAGACGCCTGCCGGCATCGACGTTCGGGAGACCAGCGGGCCCATCACGGGCGACCTGGCTGAGTTCGTGCCCCACTACATCACCGATCATGAGGAGCGACCATGACGTACGAACCGAAGCTGCGTCGCAGCCGTGGCGTGACCCTGTCCGGAGTGGCCCGCCCGTCGACGACGAAGACCGTCGGGGCGATGGGAGTCGCGGCCGCCATGATGTTTCTCGCTGGCTGCAGCACCGTCCCAGATGATGGCGTCGTCGTCGAAGGAGCCGACGGCGAGAACTACGTGCTGCCCGATGGTGCGGAACGCCCGACCTACACGTCGAAGGAAGACTGCCTCGCCGACGTGAACGAGCAGATCCAGCTTCTCGAGCAGCAGGGCGAGCAGGTCGAGGGAGACGCCGAGTCGCTGTGCGAGTCGTCGAGCAGCTACGGAACCCACTACAGCTCCGCGCTCTGGCTGGGGCCGGTGCTCTTCGCCTCCTCTCGCTGGAACAGCACTCGCGTGAGCTCGTGGGCGCCCGTCACCTCCGGCGGCTTCGCGGCCCCCGGTTCGTCCGCCCACTCCGACGTCGCGCAGAAGGCCCCAGCGGGAGCGACCGTCGGGTCGAGGGCGCCGTTGAAGAGCGGCTTCGGGGCGACGGGGAAGTCCGGGTTCGGCTCGACGGTGAAGGGCGGCGGCGGGAGCGGCAGCTCGACGGGTGGCTGACCCCGCTCAATCCGGTCACGGGCTGGAGAATAGCGGCATGACCTCCGCCGACGTGATCCGCTACGACGAGCTCCAGCCCGCGCCCTGGCAGAACGGTCAGGGGGTGACGCGCACCATCAGAGCCATGCCGGCAGGAGGTGGCTGGTCGCTGAGCATCGCGACGATCGAGCAGCGAGCCGAGTTCTCGATCATTCCGCGAACGCAGCGTGTGCAGCTCGCGATCGACGCGGTACGTCTCGAGATCGACCGCCGGGAGGTGACGCTCGGCCCGGGGGAGCAGGCGCGGTTCGACGGCACGCAGCACGTCGTCGGGGCATCCGTCGCTGGCAGCTCGCAAGTGCTGAATCTCATGTACTCGCATGCGAGTCCCGCTCTCGAAATGGCCCTGGTCCGAGATGCACGGGAGCTGTCGCTCGATTCCGTGGCAGTCGTCGTTCTCGTCGGTGAGCTGATCTGCGGACCGCTCATCCTCGGCCACTTCGACACCGCGGTGCTCGAGGGACGTGCGACAGCGGCGGTCTCCGGTGGGCGCGGGCTGTTCGCGGTCGTTCGAGCAGCGTCTCGAAACTGAAAGGAGTCTTGCCATCTGATGGCAGGCGCGTTTTACTAGGTGGAAACAAACGCGGTCGTTCCGCGAAACGCTCCACGTCTACGGTTGCCTGCAATGAAGGAGGCAAGATGGCCGAACCCTCGACTCGAACAGTCGAACGGGCGCTCTCCCTGCTCGCGATCGTCTGCGAGCACGGCAGCCTGAGCCTGGCCGAGAGCTCGCGCCTCGCGGAACTCTCACCCAGCACGTCGCTCAGGCTCCTGCGCACGCTCGAATCCTCCGGATTCGTGCGCCGCGACGAAGCCGGTGATTTCCACGCCGGGAGCAGGATCATGCAGCTCGGGGCGCGAGCGCTCTCGAACGACAACCTCGCGCTGCTCTGCTCGCCAGCTCTGCGCGACATCGCAGAGTCGACCGGCGAGTCGGTCTACCTCAGCGTGCCCGGTCACGCGGACCAGGCTCTCTACATCGCCATCCACGAGGGCACCCACTCCGTCCGACACACCAACTGGGTCGGACGCACCATTCCGCTCGAGGGCTCGGCAACCGGCCGGGTGCTTCGAGGTGAGACGCCCGCCGTCGGCTACGTCACGCTCGAGAGCGGCGTCGAGAAGGACGTCACCGCGGTTGCCGCCCCCATCGTGCTCCACGAGCGCATCATCGGCTCGCTCAGCGTCCTGGTTCCGAGCTACCGCATCACGACGAGCAAGGTCGAGCGCTACGGCGCCCTCCTCAGCGGCGCGGCCGCCAGCATCGAGCACTCAGTCAGCGCGACGACGTCAGCGCGCTCCGGCCCCGCCTGAGCGGTCCCGGGCAGCACTCGTCCCCATTCCTCACTCTCTCCGGTCACCAAGGGATCACGCACATGAACGCACACGAGAACATCAGGGCCCCACGCGGGTCGAAGCTCACCGCGAAGAGCTGGCAGACCGAGGCACCGCTCCGCATGCTCATGAACAACCTCGACCCCGAAGTGGCCGAGCACCCGGAGAGCCTGGTCGTCTACGGCGGCACGGGCAAGGCGGCGCGCAGCTGGGAGGCGTACGACGCCATCGTCCGCACCCTCACGACCCTGGAGGACGACGAGACGCTGCTCGTCCAGTCAGGCAAGCCCGTCGGCGTCTTCCGCACCCACGAGTGGGCGCCTCGGGTCCTCATCGCGAACTCGAACCTCGTCGGGGACTGGGCCAACTGGCCCGAGTTCCGACGACTCGAGGCTGCCGGCCTCACGATGTACGGGCAGATGACGGCGGGTTCCTGGATCTACATCGGCACACAGGGCATCCTCCAGGGCACCTACGAGACGTTCGCGGCCGCCGCCGAGAAGCGCTTCGGCGGCACACTGGCGGGCACCCTGACGCTCACGGGCGGCGCGGGTGGCATGGGCGGTGCGCAGCCGCTGGCCGTCACGATGAACGAAGGTGTGGTCCTCATCGTCGACGTGGACGCGAGCCGGCTCGAGCGCCGCGTGCAGCACGGCTACCTCGACGAGATGACCCACGACCTCGACGACGCGGTCGAGCGAGTGCTTGCCGCGAAGGAAGCGCGCGAGCCTCGCTCCGTTGGCGTGGTCGGTAACGCGGCGACGATCTTCCCGCTGCTGCTCGAGCGTGGCGTCGCCATCGACATGGTCACCGACCAGACGAGCGCGCACGACCCGCTTGCCTACCTCCCCGAGGGTGTGAGCGTCGAGGAGTGGAAGGCGGAAGCAGAGCGCGACCCGGTCGGCTTCACCGAGCGCGCCCGTGCGTCCATGGCCAAGCAGGTCGAGGCCATGGTCGAGTTCCAGGACGCGGGGGCCGAGGTCTTCGATTACGGCAACTCCATCCGCGCTGAGGCCAAACTCGGAGGATACGAGCGGGCCTTCGACTTCCCGGGATTCGTGCCAGCGCACATTCGTCCCCAGTTCGAGGAGGGACGTGGCCCGTTCCGGTGGGCCGCGCTCTCGGGCGACCCGGCTGACATCGCCGCCACGGACCGTGCCATTCTCGAGCTGTTCCCCGACGACGAGCGTCTGCACCGCTGGGTGACGGCCGCTGGCGAGAAGGTGCACTTCGAGGGCCTTCCGGCGCGCATCTGCTGGCTCGGATACAAGGAACGCCACCTCGCAGGGCTCAAGTTCAACGAGATGGTCGCGTCCGGCGAGCTCTCCGCGCCCATCGTGATCGGCCGAGACCACCTGGACTCGGGGTCCGTCGCCTCCCCGTACCGCGAGACCGAGTCGATGAAGGACGGTTCGGACGCGATCGCGGACTGGCCTCTCCTGAACGCGCTCCTCAACACAGCCTCGGGGGCGACCTGGGTCTCCCTCCACCACGGCGGCGGCGTCGGGATCGGCAGGTCGATCCACTCCGGTCAGGTCATCGTGGCCGACGGCACCGACCTCGCCGCGCAGAAGATCGAGCGCGTGCTCACCAACGACCCCGGCACGGGCGTCATGCGGCACTTGGACGCTGGCTACGAGCACGCCGCCGATATCGCGAGGGAACGTGGACTGCGGGTGCCCATGTGGGAGGGCGAATGACCGAGCGGCGCACCGCGCTCCTCGAGGTCGCCATCACCGAGGAGTCCTCCGGCAGCGAGGTCCGCCCATGAGCGTGGAGTGGGTCTGGATCGAGACCCTCGTCCGCGGCGATGTGGTCCTGCGCGCTGTCAGGCTCGGCTGCGAATCCGGCGAGGTCGTCGAAGAGCAGCTCGGGGTGCCCGCCGCCGATGGCGACCTGGTCCTCGGCACCGTCTTCCCCGCCTTCGGCAACGCGCACTCGCACGTCTTCCACCGCCTGCTCCGCGGGCGAACGCACGCAGACGGCGGGAACTTCTGGTCCTGGCGCGACAAGATGTACGCCATCGCCGAGCAGCTCACGCCCGAATCGCTGGAGCGGATCGCCACGGCCTGTTACACCGAGATGGTGGCGAGCGGATGGGGAGCCGTCGGCGAGTTCCACTACGTCCACCATCAGCCCGACGGCACACCGTACCCCGACCACGACATGGAGCTGGCTCTCGCGCGTGCTGCCAAGAGCGCTGGCATCCGCTTGACCCTGCTCGACACGTGCTACCTCGCCGGTTCGATAGGAACCGGGCTCTCGGCGCAGCAGCGTCGGTTCGGGGATGGCCGCGCAACGCAGTGGATCGCGCGGTGGTTCTCGCTCAGGGAACGTCTCAGGGTCGATCATCCGCAGGTTGTCCTCGGTGCGGCCCTCCACTCCGTGCGGGCTGTGCCGGCGGCCGCGATCGCAGAGATCACCCGCGCTCTCCCGGACGACGTTCCCCTGCACGTCCACCTGTCAGAGCAGGTCGCGGAGAACGAGCAGAGCCTGGCGGCCTACGGGCGCACGCCCACCGAGCTGCTCGCCGACGCCGGGGCGCTCACCCGCCGCCTGAGCGTCGTCCACGCGACGCACCTGAGCGCGCACGACATCGCGCTCCTCGGCGCAGCTGGCGTGCACGCGGTCTTCTGCCCGACCACGGAAGCCGATCTCGGCGACGGCATCGGCCCGGGCATCGAGCTCGCCGCCGCCGGCGCTCGGTTGGCGATCGGCTCGGACCAGAACGCGGTTGTCGATCCCCTCCTCGAACTGCGCGGCCTCGAGGCCGGCGAACGGCTGCGCTCGCAGACGAGGGGACGGTTCTCGCCCGGTGAGCTCACCGAGATCGGCACGATAGCCGGGTACGCGTCGCTCGGCTTCGCGCCACCCGCGACGCTTGGCGGGCCGTTCGACCTGGTCGAGGTCGACGCCGCCTCCGTGCGGACCGCGGGTTCGCACCCCGCACCGCTCGTGCTCACGGGAACGTCGAGCGACGTGCTCCGCACGGTGGTCGCAGGCCGGGTCGTCTACGACCGCGAGGTCGACGTGGCGCGGATGGCGCAGGCGGCCGCCGAGCTCGCCGTGCTCTCGGCGGACCCAACATCCAGCGCAGACGGAATCTCAGCAGGGAGCAGCACATGAGCGCGACGGTCTTCAGGAACATCGGCGAGCTCACGACCAACGGAGGCCTCGGGGTGCTGCGCGACGCGGCGCTTGTGCTCGACGGCCAGCGGGTGGTGTGGGTCGGCGCGGACGTGGATGCGCCAGCGGCCGATAGCAGCTTCGACGTGGGCGGCCGAGCCGTGCTGCCTGGGTGGGTCGACTCCCACACCCACCTCGCCTTCGCGGGGGACCGGTCGACGGAGTTCGCGGCGCGGATGGCGGGGGAGACGTACTCGGCGGGTGGTATCAAGGTCTCCGTCGAACGCACGCGCTCAGCGAGCGGTGACGAACTGCGCTCGCTCATGGCTGAGCGCATCCGCACCGCCAACGTCAACGGCACCACGTGGCTCGAGACCAAGACGGGATACGGCCTCGATGTCGAGACCGAGGAGCGCTCCGCGCGCCTCGCGGCGGAGTTCGGTCAGGATGTGACGTTCCTCGGTGCGCACGTCGTGCCGGACGGCTGGGACGCAGACGACTACGTGGCCCTCGTGACGGGCCCTATGCTGCAGGCGGTTCGTCCGTACGTGGCCTGGATGGATGTGTTCTGCGAACGAGGCGCTTTCGACGAGGCGCAGTCGAGGGCGGTGCTGCAGGCCGGCCTCGACTCCGGTCTCGGACTGCGGGTCCACGGCAATCAGCTCGGCCCCGGCCCCGGGGTGAGGCTGGCGGTCGAGCTGGGGGCGGCGAGCGTCGACCACTGCAATTTCCTGGACGACGAGGACATCGACCGGCTCGCAGCGTCGAGCACCGTGGCCACGCTGCTTCCCGCCTGCGACCTGTCGACTCGCCAGCCGTTCCCGCCGGCTCGGAGCCTCATCGACGCCGGGGCGACGGTTGCACTGGCGAGCAACTGCAACCCGGGAACCTCGTACACGACGTCCATGGCCTTCTGCGTCGCCACGGCGGTGCTGCAGATGCATCTGAGCGTCGAGGAGGCGGTCTGGTCGGCCACGATGGGTGGTGCCGTCGCGCTGCGCCGTCACGAGGGGGAGCTGCCGATCGGAGCGCTCATGCCCGGCTTCCGTGCAGACCTCCAGGTGCTCGACGCTCCCTCGGTCACGCACCTGGCGTATCGGCCGGGGATGCAGCTGACGCAGGAGGTCTGGCAGGCGGGGGTCCGTCTCGTCTGAGCTGCGCGGCTCCGTACGGGGAGGAACAGGCCTCACTCCCATCGGAGCACCAGCCGCCAGCCGTCCGGGTCTCTGCGCAGGTCGTACAGGCACGCGTCCCCGACGTGCCCGTCGCGACTCGCGCTGACCCGCCAGAACTCGGTGTCGAGGCGCGACGGGTCGCCCTCGCCAGCCCACCAACGCTGCTGGACCCGCCGGTAGAACGACTGCGGGAGGCCATGCACGATGTAGGCGAAGCGCTCCCACCAGAAGACGGATGGGAGCTCGTCGACGAGTTCGACCTCGATGGGGTCGTCAAGCGCTGTGGTCATGTCGGAACCCTCGCAGGAGCCACCGACAATGACCGGGCGGCTCAGCCCTCGAGGTCGTCCACGCCGGGCAGCCAGCTCTTTCCCGGCCCGCCCCAGCTGCGCTTGCGCATGACCTTGAACGCATCCTTGTACCAGGGATGCTCGAGGCGGTCGGCGTAGATGATGCCGTTGAGGTGGTCGTACTCGTGCTGCAGGATGCGCGCGAACCAGCCCTCTGCCTCGATCTCGTACTGCTCGGCGTCCAGGTCGGAGGCGCGCAGCAGCGCACGCTCGGACCTGCGGAGGGGGTAGCGCTCACCCGGGAACGAGAGGCACCCCTCCGATTCGAGCTCGTCGTCCAGCTCGAGCAGGGACTCGGGCTCGGCCGGCGTCACGTACAACTCAGGGTTGATGGCCACGCCACGGCGCATCGTGCCATCCGCCTCCTCGTAGGAGTAGACGAAGAGGCGCTTGCCGACGCCGACCTGGGGGCCCGCGAGGCCGACACCGGGGGCCGCATCCATGGTCTCGAACATGTCCGCGACGAGCTGGCGGATCTCTTCGGTGATCTCGTCGACCGGGTCTGCAGCTTCGTGGAGGACCGGCTCGCCGTAGATGCGAATTGGGAGAGTTGTCATCCCATCAGCGTATCTTCGCGGCAACATCCCTTCACGACGCGCGCCGCACAATAGGATTGCCCATCATGACCATCGCACCCCTCAGTGATCTGGCAGTGCTTCCGGGGCTCTCCCCGGTCCAGATGATCGGCATCCCCCTTGCACTCGTCGGCGCGGTCTTCATGTCGCTGGGCGCCATGTACCAGCACCGCGGTGTCAGCAAGGTCGAGGCCGCGAGCGGCACGAGCGGTGCCGCTGGGCTCAACCTGCAGCACCTCCTGGCGCTGCTGAGCCGACCCTCCTGGGTCATCGGCACCGTGATGCTCGGTCTCGCAGTGGTCATGCAACTCGCTTCGTTCGTCTTCTCGCCGATCATCGTGGTGCAGCCGCTCGGAGTCGTCTCCCTGCTGCTGACGACGCTGCTGACGGCGCGGGCGATCCGCCAGCGGCTCCCGAACGTGAAGATCTTCGCGGTGGCGCTGTGCATCATCGGCGTCGGCGCGTTTGTCACCGTGGCGGCGCTCTTCGCGAAGGAGGGGGCGATCTCGGATGAGCAGGTCTCGACGGTGCTTGTGCTCCTCGCGGTCGTCGTGGTCGTCTTCGGCACGGCGTTCTTCCTGCTCCGCAAGCGCTTCAAGGCCCTCATCTACGTGCTGGGCGCCGGCATCATCTACGGCTTCGTCGCGACGCTGGCCAAGATCACGATCAACCGCATCCAGCACGACAACTTCGAGTGGCTCACGCTCATCTGCCTCGTCGCGCTGCTCGTCGCGACGGGCGTCGGCGGCTACTTCGTGCAGAACGCCTATGCCTCGGGACCGCCGGACATGGTCATCGCGGGACTCACGGTCATCGACCCGATCATCGCCGTGGCCATCGCCATCGCCGTGCTTGGCGAGGCGAGCGCTGCACCCTGGTACGCCTTCGTGATGTTCATCGTCTCTGGCGCCATCGCCGTGACTGGTGTGTTCGTGCTCGAGCGGGGGCAGACCGAGGATGAGGTCGAGGCGGTCCGTCGGAGCGCAGTGGAGGGCCGTGGTGCACTCGATCTCGAGGGTCGCCGCCACGACGCCGAGGGCCGAGCTGCGGGCACGCCGTCCGACGATGGGGACCGAGTCGAGCAGCGGATCGAGGCGCCGGGCCGTGGCGCGGCCTCGAAGCACGGGCCCGCACGCACCATCGACCAATAGCAGAGCTTCAGCGTGTGCTGCGGCTCCGCCTCAGCGCTCGGCCAGTAGCATGACGTGAGATTCCGTGAGCGACGACCACCACCTGTCGCGAGCCCAGATGAGATCGAGGTCACCACCCCGTGCCGAATGAAGGTCGTTCACCAAGCAGCACCGCCGTCGCAGCAGATGGCGAGCGGCCGCTCAAGATCCTGATCGCGGGGGACACCTTCACGCCCAACGTCAACGGTGCCGCCAAGTTCACCGAGCACCTCGCCTCCGGAATGGCCGCGAGAGGGCACGACGTGCACGTCATGGTCCCTGCCGCCAGCAGGCGTCACGGCACGTGGACCGAGCAGTACGACGGCCAGAACATCACCGCCCACCGTCTCCGTTCGCACCGCTGGTGGGCACACGACTGGCTGCGTTACGCGCCGCCGTGGCGCATCCGCGCAGAGTCGCAGCGGGTGGTCGACGATGTGCGCCCCGATGTCGTGCACTTCCAGTCGGCGGTCATCATCGGCCGCGGTGTTGCGATCGAGGCTGAGAAGCGCGGCATCCGGATCATCGGCACGAATCACCTCATGATCGAGAACCTCGTCGATCATTCGCTCCTCCCGCAGGCCCTGCGCGGGCTCGCCGCGAGCATCTGGTGGAAGGACGCGCGTTCCACGCTCGGCCGTGCGACGGCCATCACGACGCCGACACGTCGCGCCGCGGACTTCCTCGAGGCCAACGGCGGCATCTCCGATGTGCTCGCGATCTCGTGCGGCATCCGAACCTCCGACTACACCTTCGACTTCTCACCGCGCGAGGCGAAGCGCATCCTCTTCGTCGGTCGTGTGACCGGTGAGAAGAAGATCGACGTGCTCCTGCGTGCCCTCACGCTGCTCCCTGGCGACGTGCACCTCGACATCGTGGGAGGCGGCGACCAGAAGAAGAACCTGCAGTCGCTCGCGAAGCAGCTCGGGCTCGCCGACCGGGTGAGATTCCACGGCTACCTGAGCGACAAGGAGCTTCGCCGCATGTACACGCGCGCCTCCGTGTTCGCGATGCCGTCGATCGCCGAGCTGCAGTCGATCGCGACGATGGAAGCGATGGCCTCCGGGCTGCCGGTCGTCGCGGCCGACGCGATGGCGCTGCCCCACCTGGTGCACGATGGCGAGAACGGCTTCCTGTTCGAGCCCAACAACGAGCGGGACCTCTCGGAGAAGCTCTCGAGAGTGCTCTCCCTCTCCCACTCCGAGCGGGAAGAGCTGGGACGCGCCGGACTCGACCTCGTGCGCATGCACGACATCGACCGCACGCTCGAGCTCTTCGAGCGCCTCTACCGCGGGGCCTCGGTCAAGGACGTCGCCCGCGACTCCGTCAACGAGCAGGACCACTCGCTCGACTGACCCGGGGCGACGGCTCTCCGTCGACGCCCGTCTGCCTCACGCCGTTTCCGGCGCCGGGGCCTCTTGCTGCGCGGGTAGGGTCAGGATGCGCGCCCCGTTCGCCGTGATCGCGATGGTGTGCTCGGTGTGCGCAGTGCGGCATCCGGTGGCGCTGCGAAGCGTCCAGCCATCGTCGTCGGTGACGAGCGTGCGAGTGTCGGCCATGACCCAGGGCTCGATCGCGAGCAGCATTCCCTGGCGGAGGCGAACGCCGCGGCCGGGGCGGCCGTCGTTCGCGACGTGTGGGTCCTGATGCATCGTCGAGCCGATTCCGTGCCCGCCGAACTCCATGTTGATCGCGTAGCCCGCGCTCGAGAGCACCGAGCCGATCGCGTGCGAGATGTCGCCCATGCGAGCATCGGGTCTCACGACGGCGATGGCGGCCTCGAGTGCACGCTCGGTGGTCTCGATGAGGGCTTCATCGCGAGCGTCGCGGGTGGGCCCGACGATGAAGCTGATCGCGGCATCCGCGGCGATGCCCTCGGTGATGATCGCGAGGTCGAGCGTCAGGAGGTCGCCGTCTGCGAGGCGGTAGTGGTGAGGCTTGCCGTGGAGGACCGCATCGTTGACCGCGGTGCAGATGTAATGGCCGAATGGGCCACGCCCGAAGGACGGCTCGTAGTCGACGTAGCAGGAGGTGGCGCCTGCGTCGAGGATCATCGCCTTGGCCCAGCTGTCGATCTCGAGCAGATCGGTGCCGACTCGGACGCGAGCCTTCAGGTCCTGCAGGATCGTGCCGACGAGTCGGCCCGTTCGTGCGGCGCGCTCGACTTCAGCCTCGTTGAGGATCTCGATCATCGGGGGACGTCCTTCCGGAGGTGCTGACTCTGCCAATAAGTATCCCGGTAAAGATATACCGGATTAGTATCGGGTCATGGTCAGACTCCCGCTCAGCCCCGAGGAGATCGAACGAGGGGAACGCCTCGGTCTCCTCCTCCGACGATCACGAGGCGACCGCGCCATGCTGCGCGTGGCGCTCGACGCGGGCGTATCGCCCGAGACCCTGAGGAAGATCGAGTCCGGACGAGTCGCGACGCCTGCGTTCTCCACGATCGCCGCGATAGCCGGTGTGCTCGGCGTCTCGCTGGACGACGTCTGGGCTCAGATCAGCGCACCGGATGCCGCGGGCGACGCACCGGACACGGGCGTGCAGATCCGCGCCGCCGGCTGACGGCTCCTAGCTCGACTGGGCGGAACGCGCTTCGAGCGCGGATTCCAGACGCTCGACCTTGCCGTCGAGCTCGCCGCTGTGGCCCGGGCGGATGTCGGCCTTCAGAACCAATGAGACGCGGCTCCCGAACTGCCCGACCGCATCGGTTGCGGCCTTGACGACGGCGAACACCTCGTCCCACTCGCCCTCGATGGTCGTGAACATCGAATCGGTGCGGTTCGGGAGGCCGGAGGCGCGCACGACGGCGACCGCCGCGGCGACCGCGTTGTGCAGTGAGGCGTCGCCCTCTCCCGGAGAGGGGGCGTCTGGACTCGGGGTGCCGCTTGGAGCGACGGAGAAGGCAACGATCATGCTGACCATCGTGCCACGAGGGGGCCTCGAACTGGCCTGCAATCGAGACGTGAGTAGGGCGGGTGGGACTCGAACCCACGCATCGTCCAGTTATGAGCCGGATGCCTTAACCAGCTTGGCTACCGCCCCAAGCGCTGTCGATTGTATCCAGAATTCGCGCACACGTGCGGTGGGCGACGGGCTCGGCGGGCGCAGGTCTAGACTGATGCCCCAGAAGCGGGGTCGGAGCCGACCTCGGATGCATGAAAAGCAGGGGATGATGAAGCGAGCTGAACAGCGAGCCCAGACGAGGCAGGCGCTGCTCGAAGCGGCTTCGCTCGAGTTCGAGGCCAATGGCTATGCCGCCACGGTCCTCAGTGATATCTCGGACCGACTCGGCATGACCAAGGGAACGGTCTATTTCCACTTCCCGACCAAGGCGCTCCTCGCCAAGGCCGTCTCGGCGACCTGGACTGAGATGTGGGATGCGGAGATCGCTCGCTCCCGCGACCGCGGGCTCTCGCTCGACGAGCTCGAGTCCCTGATGATCCGGATCGCAGAGCGGTTCCAGTCCGATTCGCTCATGCGGGCCACGATCCGTCTGGTGCGCGAGCGCGAGCTCATCGAGGAAGAGCTTCCGAGGCCGTTCGACGCCTGGCTCGAAGTGACCAAGGAAGCCCTGCAGGCGTCGCGGGAATCGGGGGTGCTCCGCGACGACATCGACGTCGACGCGGCCGCCTGGCAGGTGCTCGCGAACCTGGTCGGCATCCAGATGCTCATGCAGGACCTGAACGACGGCAGGAGCATCGTCGAGCGCGTTCGAGAGATGTGGGCGGTACACCGCGTGACACTCGCGAACCCAGGCCGAACGGCTGACGTCTCGTCGTCGTGAACACGTGATCGAGACGAGGCGCTGACCTCGTCGCGAGAAGACAGCTCTGCGAGCAAAGATCAGTCTCGAGTAGGGCATGAAACTCCCGGAACCAGTCCTTTCGGGTGATTCCGAGGATCTTCACGGTCGACAGTATGGGAGGGCGCCGGGTTGTCACCCGGCGCCCTGTCGCGTCGAAAGGTCCCTCTGTGTCTGTGCTCACCCGTCTGAGTCTCAAGTATCGAATTCTGATCGGACTGCTGACCGCGGCAATCGCGGCGGCCGGGATCATCTCGACGGCGCAGCTCAAGCAGGAGCTCATGCCGTCGGTGGAGGTCCCGCAGGGGTTCGTGACGGCGACACTGACCGGGGCCTCGCCCGACGTCATGGTGACCGAGGTGACCGAGCCGATCGAGAACGCACTCCGCGGCGTCTCCGAGGTGCAGTCCGTGACGTCGACGACATCGGAGGGCTTCGCCCAGATCATCGTCGCCTGGAGCTTCGACGCTGACAAGACGCAGGTCGAGGCCGAGCTCCGATCCGCCGTCGAGTCGACGAAGTCGCTCCGCCCCGAGTCCTCCACGGCAGAGCTCAACACGTTCTCGCTCGATGCGCTCCCCGTGCTGACGCTCGGCGCATCTTCCGACACAGACACTGCGACGCTCTCGAAGACGCTCACCGACTCCGTGCTGCCCGCTCTCTCGCAGGTCGATGGAGTGCAGAACGTCGAAGTCTCCGGCACCCGCGAGGAGCGAGTGGAGATCAGCCTCCGCCAGGCGGATGTCGAAGCGCTCGAGATCGACACCGCGTCGATCGAGCCGACGCTCTCTGCCGCCGGCATCGTGCTCCCCGCTGGAGATGTCACGAGCGGTACCGGTGAGATCTCCGTGCAGGTCGGGTCGCAGCTCAGCTCCCTGGATGCCATCCGCGCCCTCCCGTTCACGACGGAGGATTCGACCGTGTTGCTCTCGCAGTTCGCGGATGTCGACATCAAGGAGATCCCCGCGACCTCCATCTCCCGGGTCAACGGTGCGGAGACCCTGACGCTGAGCATCACGAAGGCGTCCGATGCGAGCACGGTCTCCGTGGCGCACGGCGTCACGGAGAAGCTCGCAGAACTCACGCCCGGACTGCCCTCGAACGTCGTGTTCACGGAGATCGAGAACCAGGCACCGTACATCGAGCAGTCCATCCACGACCTCTCGGTCGAGGGCGGGCTCGGCCTCATCTTCGCCGTCCTCGTCATCTTCCTGTTCCTCGCCTCGTTCCGGTCGACCATCGTCGCGGCGATCTCGATCCCGATGTCCCTGCTCATCACGATGGTGGGCTTGAACGTGGGGGAGTACTCGCTCAACATCCTGACCCTCGGAGCGCTCACGATCGCGGTCGGACGAGTCGTGGATGACTCGATCGTCGTGATCGAGAACATCAAGCGACGGCAGGGGGACGGGGCTCTGACGATCGAGGGGATCGTGGGCTCCGTCGGCCAGGTCGCGGGTGCCATCACGGCCTCGACGCTCACGACGGTCGCGGTCTTCCTCCCGATCGCGTTTGTCGGGGACATCGTCGGCCAGCTCTTCCGACCTTTCGCGGTGACGGTCTCCATCGCGCTGGTCGCGTCCCTCGTCGTCGCACTGACGATCGTCCCGGTGTTCGCGTACTGGATGCTCCGTCGCCCCTCGAAGCCCATGAAGCGCGAGCGGTTCGTCCGTGCGCGTGCAGCCCAGGCCGCCTGGACCGCACGCCAGGAGGAGGCAGCCGAAGCCCGTTGGGCTCGTCAGTCGGCGAAGCTCGACGGGAAGAACGAGAAGCGGGAGCAGCGCGGGAAGTCAGCGCTGCCGGTGCCCGCCGCCGCGCCCGGTGTCGTCGCCGCACGTGGCGACGGCGAGGAGGGCTCGCCCTACGACGGGCTGCAGCGAGCATTCGTGCCCATCCTCGACGCGACCCTGCGGCACCCGCGCCGCACGATCGCCGCTGCACTCGCTCTGCTGCTGCTCACTGGAATCGGCGCCACCGCGCTCCGCAGCGACTTCCTCGGCAGCATGGGCGATGAGACGGTCCTCGTCGAGCAGGAGCTCCCGCAGGGAACGACCATCGACCAGAGCCTGGCGGGCGCCGAGAAGCTCGAGGCCGTCCTCGCCACGAAGGGGAGCGTCGAGACGTTCGTGAGCTCCATCGGGACCGGAGGCGCGGGCGGCTTCGGCGGCGGTGGCGGACAGAGCACCTCGATCACCGTGATTCCCGCAGAGGGGCAGGATGCGGAGACGGTCGCAAACAGTCTGCGCGCGGACTTCGCTGGGGTCAGCGACGTCGGCGAAGTGACGGTGACCACGGCCGCTTCCTCGGCTCTGGCGTCGGACGTTCAACTCGCCATCCAGGGGAACGACGCGGATTCTCTGAGCCAGGCGGCCACGCAGCTCGGCGATGCCGTCAAGGACCTCCCCGGTGTGACGGCGGTCTCTAACGATCTGAGCACGGGCGGCAACGTGGTCATGGTCGACGTCGACCGCAGCAAGGCGGCCGGCTACGGCTACACGCAGGCGACCGTCGGCCAGGCGGTCTCCGCCGCGCTGACGGGAACCCCGCTCGGCACGGTGCGCCTCGAAGGCGTCGATCGCGACATCGTGATCGCGCCGACGCAGGGCCCAGTCGCTCTCGATCAGCTCGCCCTCATGCAGCTTCCGGTGACGGCGGTGCAGCAGCAGCGGGCCATCACGGATGCGACGGATGCGTTCACGGAGGAACAGGAGACGAAGGCCGAGGAGCAGGAGGCTGAGGCGGTCGCGCAGATGCAGGAGACCGTCGACGACGCCGTCGAGGCTCGGGACACGGTGTCCGCGCAGCTCGGCGAACTGCAGACGCAGCTTGCGACGTTGCAGACGGCACCGCTGACCCCAGCGGTTCCCGACGCCGGCTCCAGCATGACTCCGGAGCAGGCGGCCCAGGCGGAGCGGGACGCGCAGATCTCCGCCCTGACCGACGCGATCGCGCAGGCGGAATCGGGCATCGAGCAGGCCAACGCCGGTGTCGACGCGGCCGTCAAGGCTCAGGAGGACATGGCGGCTCAGTCGCTCGAGGCCAAGGAGCTCCAGGCCAGGCAGGAAGGGCTCGCCGACACGAAGGCGACGCCCATCCGGCTCGGAGACATCGCGGAGGTCCGCGAGGAGGCGACCCCTGGTGCGATCACCCGCAACGACGGTGCGCGCCAGGTCACGGTCTCGGTCACTCCGGCTGAGGGCCAGCTGGGGACCGTCACGCAGGCCGTCTACGCGGCGACCGACGGTCTCGAGCTTCCCGCCGGTGTCACGTTCGTCGTCGGAGGTGCGTCCGCCGACCAGGACGAGTCGTTCCAGCAGCTCGGCATGGCGATGCTCCTCGCCATCGTGCTCGTGTTCCTCATCATGGTCGCGACCTTCCGCAGCCTGATGCAGCCGCTCATCCTGCTCGTCTCGGTGCCGTTCGCCGCCACGGGCGCTGTGGCACTGCTCCTTCTGACGGATACGCCGCTCGGCCTGCCGTCGCTCATCGGACTCCTCATGCTGATCGGGATCGTGGTCACGAACGCCATCGTGCTCATCGACCTCATCAACCACATCAGGGAACGTGGTTCGAGCGTGCACGACGCGATCGTGCACGGGACGAGGCTGCGCCTTCGGCCGATCCTCATGACTGCTGCGGCGACGATCTTCGCGCTCGTGCCGATGTCGCTCGGCCTGACCGGGGGTGGCGTGTTCATCTCCAAGCCGCTCGCCATCGTGGTGATCGGCGGCCTGATCAGCTCGACGCTGCTCACGCTGGTGCTGGTCCCCGTCCTCTACTCGAGCGTCGAGCGCCGGAACGATCGACGGGCTGCCAAGCGCGCGGCTCGCAAGGAGCGCAAGGCCGAGGCAGCCGCCGAGAAGACGGCAGTCGCCGCGGCTCCCGCCAGGAGCTGACGCAGGTGGCGCCGCGCAGCCGCGCGGCGCCATCCTGCGCCCGATGTGACGCGAGCCGGCGCCAGAATTCGGCAAGCTCCGAGGATCGGGAGAGAATAGCCGGATGCATCCGATAGCCGCCCGTGCCCAGCTCGCGACCGCCCACCGCATCGTGGTCAAGATCGGCTCCTCATCGCTCACGGGCGCCGACGGACACCTGAACCTCGAAGCCCTGCGCTCGCTCGTGCAGGTCATCGCGGATCGCCACGACAAGGGACTCCAGACGCTCCTCGTCACCTCGGGCGCGGTCGCCGCCGGCATCGGCCCGCTTGGTCTCCCATCGAGGCCGCGCGACGTGGCGACAGCCCAGGCTGCCGCCTCCGTCGGGCAGGGGATGCTCGTGGCCCGCTACGCAGAGGCGTTCGCGGATCGAGCCATCACGGTCGGGCAGATCCTGCTCACGGCAGAGGACACCGTGCGCCGCACCCGCTACAAGAACGCGCAGCGCTCGCTCGAGCGCCTGTTCAGGCTCGCGGTCGTTCCGATCGTGAACGAGAACGACGCGGTCGTGACCGATGAGCTCCGCTTCGGCGACAACGACCGGCTCGCAGCACTGGTCGCCCAGCTCGTCGGGGCCGACGCGCTTGTCCTGCTCACCGACGTCGACGGCCTGTACGACGGCCCGCCCAGCCGCGAGGGCACACGGCGCATCTCCGAGGTGCTCGGGCCAAGCGATCTTGAAGGCATCGAGGTCTCCGGCAGGGGCAGCGACGTCGGAACGGGTGGCATGCTCACCAAGCTCGAGTCGGTCTCGATCGCCACGGGGTCTGGCATGCCAGTCGTGTTGACGAAGGCGGAGAACGCGCGCGCGGCCATCGACGGCGAGCGTGTCGGCACGTGGTTCGCCCCGACCGGGAAGCGATCGTCGCGCAAGCGCCTCTGGATCGCCCACGCCGCGCGGGTGCAGGGCAAGATCGTGCTCGATGACGGCGCCGTCGACGCCGTGCTCGGTGGGCGAGCCTCGCTGCTGGCTGCTGGAATCGTGGGCGTCGAGGGCGAGTTCGTCGCCGGCGACCCGGTCGAGCTGGTCTCGAAGGAGGGCGTCGTCATCGCACGAGGCCTCAGCGGCTTCGACGCCGTCGAGATCCCCGACATGCTCGGGCAGTCGTCGAGCTCGCTGCGCGAGTCGCTTGGCAGCGGGTACGACCGCGAGGTCATCCACCGCGACGACCTGGTGCTCGTGCGCCCGAAGGGGATCCGCGTCGGCTGAGGGCGACCGCTCGCGGCGTAGAATGCTCTGTCATGACGATCTTGCAGGGTGAGCGCGCGGACACCGCGGACCAGGGCGACGCGGACGAGCTGGCGAGCACCGCCATCATCGAGCTCGCCGCACGAGCACGGGCGGCGTCGCGCGTGCTGGCGCGATCGACGCGTGCGCAGAAGGACGGGGCGCTCGTCGCCCTCGCGGAGGCCCTCGTGCGTGCGACGCCCGAGATCCTCGCCGGCAACGCGCAGGACCTCGAGCGCGGTCGTGCCTCGGGCATGTCCGAAGGCCTCCTCGACCGTCTCGCGCTGGACGAATCCCGCATTCGGGCGATCGCCGACTCCCTGCTCGAGGTCGCGGCGCTGCCCGACCCCGTCGGTGCCGTCGTCCGAGGATCGACCCTGGCCAACGGGCTCCGACTCCGACAGCTGCGCGTTCCGATGGGGGTCATCGGTGTCATCTACGAGGCCCGTCCCAATGTCACCGTCGACGTCGCCGGGCTCGCGCTGAAGAGCGGCAACGCCGTGCTCCTCCGCGGCGGATCCGCCGCCGAGAACTCCAACTCGGCCATCATCGGCACCCTCCGGGCGGCACTGGACGCGTACGGGCTGCCCGCCGATCTCGTGCAGTCGATCGACGAGTACGGCCGGCCCGGGGCCCGCGCACTCATGCGCGCGCGCGGCCACGTCGACCTCGTCGTCCCTCGTGGCGGTGCCGGTCTCATCCAGACCGTGGTCCGTGAGTCTCGCGTTCCCGTCATCGAGACGGGGGTCGGCAACTGCCACGTCTTCGTCGACAGCAGCGCGGAGCTCGACATGGCGCTCGAAATCCTCATCAACTCCAAGACGCACCGAGTCGGCGTCTGCAACGCGGCAGAGACCCTGCTGGTGCACTCGGACGCGGCGCAGGCGTTCCTCCCGGGCGCCCTCGCGGCGCTTGCTGAGCGCGGGGTCCGCATCCATGGCGACGACCGCACGCGGGCCGTGGCCCCGCAAGGCGTCGAGGTGCTCGAGGCGACACACGATGACTGGGCGACGGAGTACCTCGACTACGAGATCGCAGTGCGGGTCGTCGACGACTTCGATCAAGCGCTTGTGCACATCCGCGAGTTCAGCACTGGCCACACCGAGGCGATCGTCACGAGCTCGCTGCAGGCAGCTGAGCGCTTCACCGCTGAGGTCGACGCTGCAGCCGTCATCGTGAACGCGTCGACGCGCTTCACGGATGGCGGCCAGTTCGGGCTCGGTGCCGAGCTGGGCATCTCGACCCAGAAGCTGCACGCTCGCGGGCCCATGGGGCTCGAAGAGCTCACGACGACGAAGTGGGTCGTCACGGGCGACGGCCAGATTCGCGCCTGAGCTGCGGCGCCCCACGCGCGAAGATCAGACCAGGTGATGACGCGTTCCGTCAGGCTCGCCGCGTAGCCTGATCGGAGACGTTGAAGGGACGATCATGACCAGCACCCCACTGCCCATCGAGAACCAGCCGTCGAACTTCGACCAGCACGACGCCTTCGCCCAGGCGCCGAGCGCGGAACGTCCCCAGGGGCTCGACCGAGTCTTCCTCGGCGAGCTCGAGGTGTCTCGAGATCGCATCTCCGGGCCGTACGGCTCCCTCCCGACGGAGGGCTCCACAGTATTCGTCACGAACATGTCGCGGGTCGATCGCGCCATCCCGACGTGGGCGATCATCGTCGCGATCGCCGGGTTCTTCGTCCTGACGATCTTCAGCCTCCTCTTCCTGCTGGTGAAGGAGGATCGCGTCGTCGGCGGGTACGAGGTCCGCATCTCGAATCCGACGGGAACGCTCACGAGCTTCGTCCCGGTGGATGCGCGCTCCGCCGCTTGGATCTGGCAGGACCTCCAGGGCCGTGCGGCCGCCGCGCGGGAGCTCATCGCGTCGGTAACTTCCACCGTTCGCTGACGTTCACCTCGGCGACGCGGCGGCGCCGCGTTTCGGGGCTACGCTGTAGCCCGTGAAGGCCTACGACTCGCTGTCCGTATCCACCGTTCTCCCTCCTGAGCTCGCGCCACTGCGCACTCTCGCCAAGAATCTGCGCTGGTCCTGGCGCTCGAGCGCCGAACGGCTCTTCGCCGGTATCGACGAGCAGCTGTGGCGAGCATGCGGCCGCAATCCCATCGTGATGCTTCGCTCACTTCCAGCATCCCGCGTCGCCGAGCTCGCGGCCGACCCCGAGTTCGTCGCGCGGCTCGGCCACGAAGCTGAGGATCTCTCGGCCTACCTCGACAGCGACCGCTGGTTCCACAAGCACACGCGGGGCACCGCTGACGAGGCGACGAGCGTCGCCTACTTCTCGATGGAGTTCGGGATCACGGAGTCACTCCCCGTCTACTCCGGCGGTCTCGGTGTGCTCGCGGGCGACCATCTCAAGAGTGCCAGCGACCTTGGGGCGCCGATCATCGGCGTCGGTCTGCTCTACACCTACGGCTACTTCTCGCAGACCTTGTCCCGCGAGGGCTGGCAGCAGGAGGCCTATTCGGAGCATCCGCCGAAGGACCTCGCCGTCGATCCCGTGCTGGACGCTTCGGGTGCCCAGTCCCGCGTCTCTCTCGCCTTCCCGGACGGGCGGACGCTCGAGATCGCACTCTGGGAGGCCCAGGTCGGCGGTGTGCCGCTGCTGCTCCTCGACACGAACCTCCCGGACAACCCCGAGGATCTCCGCGCGATCACGGATCGGCTCTACGGCGGAGACTCCGAGCATCGCATCCGGCAGGAGCTGGTGCTCGGCGTCGGTGGGGTGCGCGCCGTGCAGACGTACGCAGAACTCACCGGGCGCCGACAGCCGACGGTCTTCCACCTCAACGAGGGGCACGCGGGCTTCTCGGGTGTCGAGCGCATCGGTCAGCTGATGACTGGCGGTGAGGCGTTCGAAACCGCGCTCGCAGCAGTGCGGTCGAGCACCGTCTTCACGACGCACACACCGGTTCCGGCCGGCATCGACCGCTTCGACGCGCATCTCGTGCAGCGCTACCTCGGTTCGTCCGGCGGTCTGACCCTGGTGCCAGACGTGCCGCTGGCACGCATCATGGAGCTCGGGGCAGAAGACGACCCCGGCCGCTTCAATATGGCGCACCTCGGTCTCCGCCTCGCGCAGTACGCCAACGGCGTCGCGAAACTGCATGGCGTCGTGTCCCGAGGCATGTTCGCAAAGCTGTACCCGGGTGTGGACGCAGAGGAAGTCCCGATCGGCTCGATCACCAACGGCGTCCACATCCCGAGCTGGACCCGCCCGTCGATGCTCCGGGTCATCGAAGCCATGAACGGCGGACATGACCTCGCGACGTCCGGCACGTGGAACCACCCGGACGCGGTCGGCGCCGAGGAGCTCTGGCGTATCCGCGGTGAGCTGCGGGCCGAGCTCGTCAGACGCGCCCGCGAATCGGTTCGCGCCTCGTGGAAGGCCCGGGGCGCACAGGACGCGGAACTCGGCTGGATCCGCGACGTGCTGGATCCCGAGCGGCTCACGATCGGCTTCGCTCGCCGAGTCTCGACCTACAAGCGCCTCACCCTCATGCTGCAGGACCGAGATCGGCTCGCCCGCATCCTCAACAATCCAGATCGTCCTGTCCAGTTCGTCATCGCAGGCAAGGCGCATCCCGCCGATATGGGCGGCAAGCAGCTCTTGCAGGAACTCGTGAACTTCGCCGATGAGGCAGGAGTTCGTGACCGCATCGTGTTCCTCCCCGATTACAACGTCACGATCGCGAAGCACCTCGTGGCCGGCAGCGATGTGTGGCTGAACAACCCCGTGCGCCCGCAGGAGGCATCCGGCACCTCAGGCATGAAAGCCGTCATGAACGGATGCCTGACGTTCTCGATCTCAGATGGCTGGTGGGACGAGATGGCGGACGACGCTGTCGGGTGGACGATTCCTGACACCAGCGGAGTCGATGAGCGTACGCGTGACGCTCTCGAGGCTGGCGCGCTCTACGACATCCTCGAGCACGAGATCGCACCGCTGTTCTACGCGCGCGACGAGCGCGGCCTCCCCATCGAGTGGGTGGAGAAGGTCCGCCGTTCCGTGTCGGTTGTCGGCCCGAAGGTCGCCGCCGAGCGCATGGTGCGGGACTACGTCACCGACCTCTACCTGCCTGCGGGCCGTTCGGCACGCGTTGCGTCCGACCTCGTCGCTACACGCTCGTTCGCGACCTGGCTTGGCGACGTGCGGGCGGCCTGGCCGAGCGTCCGCGTCGAGTCAGTCGTCGCGGAGAACCACGAGCCGAATGCGGGGGAGAGCGTCCGTCTCTCGGCGAGGGTCGAACTCGGCCGGTTGAACACCGACGATGTCCTCGTGGAAGCCGTCGTGGGCACTCCCGACGCCGAGGGCGAGCTGCTGAGCACACGGATCGTCGAGATGCGGCCTGCCCACGAGGGGGAATCCACATTCGTCGTCGACGTCCCGATCGACGAGCCTGGACGGCTCGGCTACACCGTCCGGGTGCAGCCGAGGCACGCGTTCCTGCAGGCTTCGGCCGAGCTGGGACTGGTCCGTCTCCCCGCGTAGGAGACCGCTCCTGGGCGGCGGCGCCGAAAGTAATGACAGGCTTGTCATTCGGCGTCGTCGTCGGGCATAATTCAAGTGACGACAGAAATGTCGACGTCTGGCAAACGATGCAGTTCGCATCCATTCATCACGTGATCGTTGGGGAAGACGAATCACCAAACGAATGGAGGAGAACTCATGGTTGCACCGAACGCAGGAGGGGTGCTCTACGTGCACTCCTCTCCTAAGGCGCTTTGCCAGCACGTCGAGTGGGGTGTCGGTCGCGCCCTCGGGTACGCCGTCAACCTTCCCTGGATCGACCAGCCGGTCATTCCAGGGCAGTTGCGTGCGGAGTTCACCTGGGAAGGCGAGCCTGGCGCTGGGGCGGCGATCGCGTCGCACCTGCGCGGCTGGGCCCACCTTCGCTTCGAAGTCACCGAGGACGCGCGTCCTGGCGTCGATGGCGGCCGTTGGATGCACACGCCTGAGCTTGGTATCTACTACGCCCAGACGGATGCCTCTGGCGGCGTCGTGGTTCCGGAAGATCGCGTTCGGTACGCGATGGAGATCGCTGGCGGCAACGCCTCCGAGCTCCACCGCGAGCTGCGCCTCGCGCTTGGGCAGGCTTGGGACGACGAGTTGGAGCCTTTCCGCATCGCCGGCGACGAGAGTCCCGTCGTGTGGATGCATCACCGAGTCGGCTAGGTCCGCCATGCGAATGGTCCGCTGAGAGGCGGACCGGAAGCTGTTCTCGACACTCCAAGACTGTGGCCCCTCAGGTTCTCACCTGAGGGGCCACAGTTGTTGCTACCGGCCGTCGAGGCGGCCGTCAGAGGGGATCTACACTCCGCGGAACGCGACGACGGCGTTGTGTCCGCCGAAGCCGAACGAGGTCGAGATGGCGACCTTGCCCGATGCGTCGAAGGGACGCGGCTCGGTGACGACGTCGAGGTGGATCGCGGGGTCCTGCTCGTTGAGGTTGATCGTCGGGGGCAGTGTTCCCTCCGAGAGGGCCAGCACGGTGAACATGGCCTCGAGGGCTCCCGCGCCACCCAGCAGATGTCCGGTGGACGCCTTGGTCGCGGAGACGGGAATGGAGGCGAGGTGCTCGCCGAAGACCGACTTCAGCGCCGTGAACTCCGCGATGTCGCCGACGGGCGTCGAGGTGGCGTGCGCATTGATGTGCGTGACGTCCTCGACTGACACCCCGGCCTGGCCGAGTGCGGCCGTGATCGCTCGTGCAGCTCCGGTGCCCTCGGGGTCCGGTGCCGTGATGTGGTGTGCATCCGCAGTGACGCCCCCGCCGATGAGCTCGGCGTAGATGCGCGCACCGCGGGCGAGCGCGTGCTCCTCGGTCTCGAGCACGAGCGCAGCGGCCCCCTCGCCGAGGACGAAGCCGTCTCGGCTCACGTCGTAGGGGCGTGACGCGTGCGATGGGTCGTCGTTGCGCTTCGACAGCGCCTGCATCGCCGCGAAGGAGGCGACAGGGAGCGGGTGGATGGCCGCCTCGGAGCCACCGGCGACGACGACATCTGCGAGTCCCTGCTGGAGGTGCTCGTAGGCGTCTGCGATGGCTTCCGTGCTGGATGCGCATGCTGAGACGACCGTGCGGACACCGGCGCGGGCCTTGATGTCCATGCCGATCGCTGCTCCTGGGCCGTTCGGCATGAGCATGGGAACGGTGAGTGGCATGACCCGGCGCGGTCCCTTCTCGCGGAGCGTGTCCCAGGCGTCGAGGAGCGTCCAGACTCCGCCGATGCCGGTTGCCCAGTCGACGAGGAGGCGTTCGGCGGGGATGTCGCCGACGGTGAGGCCTGCATCGGCGAAGGCCTCACGGCCCGCGATGAGCGCGAACTGGCTTGAGGGGTCGAGGCGCTTCGCCTCGTGGCGGGGGAGTACCTCGCTTGCCGGGACCTTTGCGGTCGCGGCGAATTCGATGGGGATCTCGTACTTCGCGACCCATTCGGCCTCGAGCGTGCGAGCTCCTGATTCACCGGCGAGGAGCGCTTCCCAGGTGCTGCGGGCGGTGCCGCCCAGCGGGGAAGTCGCACCGATGCCGGTGACGACGATTTTCTTGGTCATGACAACTGCTCCTGAATGAACTGGGGCGAAGGTGAGACAGTCACTAAGAGTGGGCGGCAGAAGCCGCCCACTCGAAGTGGAGGATCGTCCTTAGGACGCTGCGACGATGAAGTTGACGGCGTCGCCCACGGTCTTGAGGTTTGCGACCTCGTCGTCCGGGATCTTGACGTCGAACTTCTCTTCAGCGTTGACGACGATCGTCATCATGGAGATCGAGTCGATGTCGAGGTCGTCGGTGAAAGACTTCTCAACGGTGACCGTGTCAGCCGCGATTCCGGTCTCGTCGTTTACGAGCTCAGCGAGTCCCGCGAGAACTTCGTCGTTGGTAAGTGCCATGGTGTTTCTCCTTGATTGTCAATGACCGAGCCAAGTGTATTGGTCGGCGGGGGTGCGTGGGGGAGGCGTGCGGGGACTTCTGGGGCCTGTTAGGGCAGGACGACGACCTGAGCGCCGTACACGAGGCCCGCGCCGAAGCCGATCTGGAGGGCGAGCCCGCCCGAGAGCTCGGGGTTCTCCTCGAGCAGGCGATGCGTCGCGAGGGGAACTGAGGCGGCCGACGTGTTGCCGGTCGTCGCGATGTCACGGGCGATGACGACGTGGTCGGGCAGTGCGAGCTGCTTCGCGAACTCGTCGACGATGCGCATGTTCGCCTGGTGTGGGATGAACGCGGAGAGCTGATCGGCGGTCACGCCTGCCTCTTCCAGCGCGCGGCGCGCGACCTTCGCCATGTCCCAGACGGCCCAGCGGAAGACGCTCGGCCCGTCTTGGCGCAGCGTCGGCCATTCGGAGCCGCCCTTACGGTAGTCCTGCAGGCTGGCGTTCATGGAGACCGCCTCCCAGCGGGACCCGTCGGAGCCGAGAATCGACTTGGAGATGCCCGGAGCGTCGCTCGGGCCGATGAGGGCAGCCCCTGCGCCGTCGCCGAGCAGGAAGGAGATGGTGCGGTCCGTGGGGTCGATCAAGTCTGAGAGCTTCTCGGTTCCGACGACCAGGACATGCTCGGCGACTCCAGTGCGAACCAGCGCATCGGCTTGCGCGACGGCGTAGCAGTAGCCGGCGCACGCGGCATTGAGATCGTAGGCAGCGGCCGGCGTCGCACCGACGAGGTCGGCGAGGCGCGCGGCGAGCGACGGGGTCTGCATCTCGTTGCTGATTGTCGCGACGATGACGGCGCCGATGCGGCTCGGGTCGATGCCCGAGCGTTCGATGGCCTCGCGTGAGGCGTCGACCGCGAGGTCGAGGGCGCTCGTGTCCTCGTTCGCTCGAACGCGGGTGATGACTCCCGTGCGCTGGCGGATCCACTCGTCAGACGAGTTGATCGGCTCGATGATCTCCGAGTTCGGGACGACGCGCTCGCCGCGGGCGGCACCCATGGCGAGTATGCGCGTGTACTGCGCGCCCGTCGACTGCACAAGGGTCGGTGTTGCTGTGGTCATGCGAGTCCTCTCGAGGATGCTCTTGGCAGTTCGGTGTTCTCAGGCGTCGGCCGCGATGCGTTCGCGTGCCACGTCGAGGTCTGCGGGAGTGGAGAGTGCGAGGGTCGGGGTTCCCTTGAGTGCTCGCTTCGCGAGTCCGCTCAGGGTGCCGGCTGGCGCGAGTTCGATGAGTGAGGTGACTCCGGCGTCGGCGAACGAGCGCATGCACGCGTCCCAGCGCACTGGCTGCGCGAGCTGCCGGATGAGGGCGGCACGGAACTCGACTCCGTCGGTCACGACCGAGCCGGTCTCGTTCGACCAGATCGTGCGGACGGGGTCACGGACCTCGAAGTGCTCAGCATCCGCGGTCAGCGTCGTGCGTGCCTGCTCCATATAGCGGGTGTGGAAGGCGCCGGCCACCTTGAGCGGGATCACTCGCGTTCCCGGTGCGGGCTCGCTGCGGAGCGCCGCGAGTGCTTCGGGGGCGCCGGCCGCGACGATCTGCCCGCCGCCGTTGAAATTGGCGGGGGTGAGGTCGAGTTCCGCGAGGCGCGCCAGAACCACGTCCTCGTCACCGCCGAGAATCGCGCTCATGCTGGTGGGAGTGGCGGCGGCGTCCTGCGCCATCAGCTGCGAACGCCGCGCGACGAAGCGCATCGCCGTGTCGGCGTCGAAGATGCCCGCCGCGTAGGCGGCAGTGATCTCGCCGACCGAGTGGCCAGCGACCCCGCCGATCGCCGCTGCTGCGCCGGGGATCTCCATGAGGGAGTTCCAGGCGAGGATGCCGGCGGCGACGATGAGGGGCTGTGCGACTGCCGTGTCGCGGATCGTGTCGGCGTCGGACTCGGTGCCGTGCTTGACGAGGTCGATGCCGGACGAGGCGGACAGCTGCTCGAGGGTGTCTCGGTTCCTGGTGTCTTCGATCCAGGGGAGCAGGAAGCCTGGAGTCTGTGAACCCTGGCCTGGGCAGGTGACGACAATCATGGATTCCATCATGACAGCACCTGAGCGTTCAGCCCTGTAGCAACAGTCCCAAGAACTCGAAAGATCATTAGAGGTTTTCTAGTGCGAGGTGCGTCGGCTGCGTCGAGCCACGTTGCTGGCAGGGGTTCCGCCCGACTGGCGGCGGGGCTCTGGCTGCTTCGGCTCGGCGATGTTCCCGAGGATCAGCGCGCACTGGAGGATGAGCGCCTCTCGCGGTCCGGTGGCGTCCCAGCCGATGACCTCGCTGACGCGCTTGAGGCGGTAGCGGACCGTGTTGGGGTGCACGAAGAGCTCGCGGGCCGTCGCCTCGAGCGAACGTCCGTTGTCGAGGTAGCACCAGAGCGTCGTCAGCAGGTCGCTCTGGTGATCGGCGAGAGGCCGGAAGACCCGCGCGACAAGCGTCTGCCGTGCGAGCGGGTCGCCAGCGAGGGCACGTTCTGGGAGGAGCTCGTCGGCCAGCATGGGACGCTGCGCCTTCCTCCATGCGCCCGCCACTGCGAAGCCGGCGAGCGCGGCGCGGGCGCTGCGGGAGGCCTCGACCACGCTCGGCACGGGCGGGCCGAGGACGAGGCGACCGTCGCCGAAGCTGGGCTCGAGGCGCTCGGCGATCTCCATGAAGGGCACCTGCTCGCCTTCGTCGCCTTCGCCATTGGGGTGAGCCCGGCCGATGACGAGCACCAGCCGCCCTCCCTGTACGCCCACGAGGAGGTCGACCTTGTTGTGGCGGGCCGTCCGGCGGATCTGGTCGACCTCGAGGATCCTCGGGGTCGTCCCGACGAGCACGCTGACCTCGCCGTGCCCGTGCCAGCCGAGCGCGGCGATACGGCTCGGGAGCTCGTCGTCGTGCTCGCCGGTGAGGATCGAGTCGACGACAAGCGCCTCGAGGCGCGCATCCCACAGGCCTCTTGCCTCGGCCGCACGTGCGTACACGTCGGCCGCGGCGAACGCGATATCTCGCGAGTACTTCAGCACCGCTTCACGCACGTCGCCGTCGGTCAGCTTCGTGCGCTCCTCGACGACCTCCACGACGACCCGGATGAGCTGCAGCGTCTGCTGCAGGCTCACCGAGCGGAGGAGCTCTCGAGGCGCCGAGTCGAAGACATCGGCCGCTACCCACGGGGTGGCAGTCGGGTCTTCGAACCAGGCGATGAAGGATGAGATGCCCGACTGGGCGACGAGGCCTACGGCACTGCGTCGCCCAGGAGGCATGTCACCGAACCAGGGAAGGGTGTCTTCCAAGCGCTTCACTGTTGCGGTCGAGAGCTCTCCCGAGATCGACCGCAGCCAGTTGAGCGTCTGTTCCTTCGTACGTGGAGCGGGCATGATTCCGAACTGTGAGGAGGCGAGCAGGGGAGGAGCGCTGTTAGGCGTCTCCGCCCGCGCTGCCGCTCGTGCCGGCCTTCGGGTTGTGGAGGTCGTACTTGTCGATGGCCTCCTGAACGACCGAACGGTCGATCTTGCCCTGTGTCGCGAGGCGCTCGAGCGCGCGCACGACGACGGAGTGGCTGTCGATCAGGTAGTAGCGACGTGCGGCGGGACGCGTGTCGGAGATGCCGAAGTCGTCGGCTCCGAGCGTCGTGAAGTCGTTCTTCACGAACGGACGAATCTGGTCCTGAACCGCGTGCGAGAAGTCGCTCACGGCGATGACAGGGCCTTCCGACGCCTGGAGCTTGTCCGTGACGAACGGCACCTTGGGCTCCTCGTTCGGGTGCGTCCAGTTGTACTCCTCGGCACGGAGGCCGTCGCGACGGAGCTCGTTCCAGGACGTGACCGACCAGACTTCAGCGGCAACACCCCAGTCCTTCTCCAGGAGCTCCTGCGCTTCGAGGATCCACGGCACACCGACACCGGAGGCGAGCAGCTGCACTCGCGGGCCCTGCGCCTCGGTTCCCTTGAGGTAGTAGATGCCCTTGAGGATGCCCTCGACGTCCACGTTCTCCGGCTCAGCGGGCTGCGCCATCGGCTCGTTGTACACCGTGAGGTAGTACATGACGTTCGGGTCCTGCTTCGGGTTCTCCGACTGGGAATCCGGGCCGTACATCCGCTCGATGCCCGCCTGCATGATGTGCGCGAGCTCGTAGGCGAAGGCGGGGTCGTAGGTGACGACTGCCGGGTTGGTGGCTGCGATGATCGGCGAGTGGCCGTCCATGTGCTGCAGGCCCTCGCCGGCGAGCGTCGTGCGCCCAGCCGTGGCTCCGATGAGGAAGCCGCGCGTGAGCTGGTCTGCCGCCGCCCACATGGCGTCGGCGGTGCGCTGGAACCCGAACATGGAGTAGTACATGTAGATCGGGATCATCGCCTCGCCGTGCGTCGAGTACGACGATCCGGCTGCCGTGAACGCGCCCATGGCGCCGGCCT
The DNA here is from genome assembly GCF_002931515.1 of Pseudoclavibacter sp. RFBG4. Lineage (NCBI taxonomy): Bacteria > Bacillati > Actinomycetota > Actinomycetes > Micrococcales > Microbacteriaceae > Pseudoclavibacter > Pseudoclavibacter sp. RFBG4. The sequence goes on from NZ_PSYC01000020.1 coordinate 240,036, forward strand.
CGTTGATGCCGACGTGGTTGATCTGTCCCTGCTCGCTCTCGCGGTAGGCGAGGAGCAGCTCGCGGTCGACCGACATGTAGTGCTGGCCGTTCGGGTTGTAGATCTTCGCGGTCGGGAAGAACGCGTCGACGCCGAAGGTGCGGGCCTCGTCCGGGATGATCGGGACGATGCGCGACCCGAAGTCCTTGGACCGCATGAGGTCCTTGAGGAGGCGGACGAATGCCATCGTGGAAGCGATCTCCTGCGTGCCGGAGCCCTTCTTGATGGACGCGTAGGTCTTGTCGTCCGGCACGGCGATCTGCGTGAACTTCGAGCGACGCTCCGGCACGAACCCGCCGAGCTCACGGCGACGCTCCTGCATGTACTGGATCGCCTCGTTGTCGGGGCCTGGGTTGTAGTACGGGGGCTGGTAGACGTCGGCCTCGAGTGCGGCATCCGAGATCGGGATGTGCAGCTGGTCGCGGAACGCCTTCAGGTCGGGGAGCGTGAGCTTCTTCATCTGGTGCGTCGCGTTGCGGCCCTCGAAGTGCGGCCCGAGACCGTAGCCCTTGATGGTGTGCGCGAGGATGACGGTCGGCTGACCCTTGTGCTCGGTCGCCGCCTTGTACGCCGCGTAGACCTTGCGGTAGTCGTGGCCGCCTCGCTTGAGGCCCCAGATCTCGTCGTCGCTGTAGTTCTCGACGAGCTTGAGCGCCTCGGGGTCGCGCCCGAAGAAGTTCTCGCGAACGAACCCGCCCGACTCGGTCTTGTACGTCTGGAAGTCGCCATCGGGCGTCTCGTTCATCAGGGTGCGCAGCGCGCCCTTGTCGTCGCGCTCGAGGAGCGAGTCCCACTCGCGACCCCAGACGACCTTGATGACGTGCCAGCCGGCGCCGCGGAAGAAGCTCTCCAGCTCCTGGATGATCTTGCCGTTGCCGCGAACCGGGCCATCGAGGCGCTGCAGGTTGCAGTTGACGACGAAGGTGAGGTTGTCGAGGTTCTGGTTGGCTGCGACCTGCAGCTGTCCGCGCGACTCGACCTCATCCATCTCGCCGTCGCCGAGGTAGGCCCAGACGTGCGAGCCGGAGGCGTCCTTCATGCCGCGGTTGGTGAGGTACTTGTTGAACTGCGCCTGCCAGATCGCGTTGAGCGGCCCGATGCCCATCGAGACCGTCGGGAACTGCCAGAAGTCCTTCATGAGGCGCGGGTGCGGGTACGACGGCATGCCGTGTGGCGCAGCGGACTGCTCCTGGCGGAAGCCGTCGAGCTGCTCGGCGCTGATCTGACCCTGCAGGAAGGCGCGCGAGTAGTTGCCGGGGGAGGCGTGCCCCTGGAAGAAGACCTGGTCGGGCCCATCCGCGTGGTCGTAGCCCTTGAAGAAGTGGTTCAGACCCACTTCGTAGAGGGTCGCCTGCGAGGCGTAGGAGGAGATGTGGCCGCCGACGGCGACCCCTTCGCGCTGTGCGCGCTGCACCGTCATGGCCGCGTTCCAGCGGATCCATGAGCGGTAGGTGCGCTCCAGCGACTCGTCACCTGGGAACTCTGGCTCGTCCTCGGGCGCAATCGAGTTCACGTAATCGGTGGTTGGAACCATGGGAACGCCGAGGTGGCGCTCCCGAGACCGCTCAAGAAGGCTGAGCATGATGTCTCGTCCGCGCTGGTGTCCCTGCGCGTCTACGACCGCATCGAGCGATTCGCGCCATTCGGCGGTCTCCTCGGGGTCGCTGTCAACGTAATGCTCTGAGTACGGATCCTGGTTGTTAACAGCCACCGTCGACCTCATTTCGTTCCGGGTTCGTCACGTCTATGGCGCGCGCCAGGTTATGACGCGCAGTCCACCCGGTAGCCTATCTTTGGTTTGTGCGATGCACACGCAGGTTGGCGTGAATCCTTGTCGAAGCGCGCACAATCGAACATCGCCGGCGGAGAGGGCCTGATCGTGAGCGAATTCGCGCCGCCGCTCGAGCCGATTTCTCTCGTCGACCACCGGGGTGGGATGGGCGTGGTGGCTGGGCCGGCACCGTCGTCACGGCTCGTCGTGTTCGTTCCCATGGCCTTCACGCCCGTGTGCGCCGATGAGATCTCCGACCTCGCCCAGTTGGTGAGCGAGGCCCGCGATCGGCCCGAGAGGGGCTCCGCGCTCGAGGCCCCCGAGGTGTTCGTCGTCTCGACCGACAGCTCGGCTGCGCTGCGAGCGTGGCTCGTCGATCTCGGCGCACATGCACTCCTCACCGGCTGCAGCGACTTCTGGCCGCACGGTTCGGCCGCCCGTGCGTATGGTGCGTTCGACGAAGCGTCTGGCACCGCGATGCGACGCTCTTTCCTCGTCAGAGCCGACGGCAGCTACCGGGTCGCCGCGTCCGCTCACCCGGGTGAGGCTCGTGTTCGATCGGACCACGCGGCCGCGCTACACTTGCTCGCCGAGGGCCTTTAGCTCAGCTGGTAGAGCGCCACGTTTACACCGTGGATGTCGTCGGTTCGATCCCGGCAGGGCCCACCACCGAAGCACCCAAGCCCCCAACTGGTCCGCCAGGCTGGGGGCTTTCGTTGTCCCCGAGCAGGGTCGAGATGCTCACGCCGAAGGCGGCCGACGCGGCGAAGAGATCGTCCAGCGTCCACTTCCGCTCGCCGCGAAGCTTGCGTGCGAGAGCGCTTTGAGACATGCCGATCATGTTGCCGAGGGCGGTCTGTGTCATGCGCGAACGGAACATCAGAGTCATGATGCGCTCGCCCACGCGCTCGTCATGGGTCTGCTCAGCCGGAACGATGAGGGACAGGTTGGTCGTCATGCGTCCACTATAGCGACAATTCGGACAGATTGGTAGAAGTCGACCGGTCGCGTTGCTCTATGTCAATTCGTCATGCATAGTGTGTTTCATGACAGAACAGCATGAGCCGGACAAAGCGGGTGACCTGCTGACACCTCGCGAAACCGCCGAGCGTCTCCACGTACACCCTCGCACGCTGATCCGCATGGCCGAGCGAGCAGAGCTCGACCCGGTCGTGCTCCCGAGCGGCCACCGTCGCTACCGTCGCGAAGAGGTCGAGCGCATCGTCGCGCCGACCGCGACTCCCGTGAAGGCCGCATCATGAGCGGCGAGATCAGAATCTCGGTCTCGTCACGGGCCGAACGCGATGACCGCCGCGACGCGCTGCTCGAGCGCATCGCGACGGCCGTCGAGGCTTTGGTGCCGAAGGGTGTCCAGATCACGCACGACCATGCGGGCGCCAGTCTTCGCAATCGGGGGCAGCGCTATGGGTCACCGGTTCCGCGATCGTCAGCCCATCACGATCTCGTCGAAGACGTCGTAGTCCGTATCGAGGTGGAAGCTGAGGGGCACTCCGGTCGTCCAGATGAAGCCTCGACGCGTGTCGTCGGGGAGCAGGTCGGTCCAGACGAACATGACTCCGGCTTTCGCGGCCTGGCCGATGCCGGCGAGGACGTCGGGCAGCGAGCCGTCGTCGATCGTGAAGTCCTCGGTTCCAACGCGCAGATTTCCCATGTTTCTCCTTCGGTTGGTGACTCGGGGGCTGGTACTCCCGATGTCGTTGCGCCAACTGTAGGAGACGCTGCCGGCGCGGGGGAGTCTCCTTCGCCCGCGTCGGCAGCACCCTCGCCGTTCTGCGAGATCCACCCGCGGGGCTCGTGGCTCGCGTGCGGCGGGTGTGCGGAGCATGCCCGCGTCTATGGCATCTGGCTCGAGCGCAAGCACCTGGGGCTCGCACGATGAGCGCCGTCGATCTCACGCTGACATTTGACGAGCTGCTCAAGGTCAGTGAGGGGGGCCGCGAGTTCTGGTCGGCGCGTGACCTCATGCCGGCGCTCGGGTACGGCGCTGACTGGCGCAACTTCGAGGCTTCGATCACGCGGGCGATGTGCGCAGCCGAGAACCAGGATCTCGACTCGGACACCCTTTTCGTTGCCGCCACCGAAAAGTCGGGCGGCCGCCCACGCCAGGACTACCACCTCACCCGGTTCGCGGCCTACCTCGTCGCGATGAACGGCGACCCGCGCAAGCCGGAGATCGCCGCCGCCCAGGCGTACTTCGCCGTCCGCACTCGCGAGGCCGAGGTCACCCGCCAGCCGTCGCCCGACGAGATCGTGCGCCAGGCGTTCGGCATCCTCGATTCCCGCGTTCGGGAGCTCGAGGCGAAGGTCGAAGCTGACGCTCCCAAGGTCGAGTACGTCGACCAGTGCGTCGCCCCTGGTGACGACGCGATCACCTTCCGCGTCGCGGCCGCGCAGCTCTCGATGGGAGAGAAGGCGCTCCGAGAGGAGCTCATCGAAGCGGGGTGGATTCACCGCATCCGCATCGGTCAGCGCTACTCGGCCAGCGCGCAACGCGTCGTCGACGTGCACGAGTATCGCCCCTCGGCGGCGCACCGCGGCAAGTTCGTCCTCCGCTCACAGCACAACGCACCCCGCCACCACAACGGCCAGGTGCGCCAGACGCTCTACATCCTCGCGGCTTCGATGCCCGCGATCCAGCGGCGCTTGCAAGCGCTCGCCCTGGTCTGACCACCCGCACAAAGAAATGAGCCCCGCGGGTGCAACCGCGAGGCTCGGGAAGGCATAGCTGACATGCCCAATGCAAGGAACTCTAGCCGACTTCTCCGCTTCGCGGGGGATGTCGTCTACGTCATCGGATCGCTCCTCGCGATCGCGGTGCTCGCGCCCATCATCTGGGTCGCCGACCGGATGGAGCGGAGCGCATGAGCTACGTCGCCGACCCGGCCCACGGGCTCACGCAAATCGCCGCGTTGCTCGTGTTCGTGCTGCTGCTCGCGGCGGCCTTCGCAATCATCCTCGGACGCATCGACGCCCGAGCTCGCCGAGCAGTGACGCTCGGCCTACTCGCACTCGGAAGGAACGACATGGCCGACGCCTACGACCTCGCGGTCGAGAACAAGATGCTCGACGAGGTCAAGCAGCAGGACTGGATGACCAGCAACGTCGGGAAGCCGTTCGAGCTCACCTACGGCGCCTGGATGGTGCCGCTCAACTCCACCTCCGCCGCGTACGGCAACACCCGCGACGAGGCGCTAGAAGCGGCCGCGAAGTACCTGCCCGCCGAGAAGCTGGCGGCCGGCGCATGAGCGACAAGAAGTGGCCCGAGGGCACGGAGCCGGTGCGGCGCGTAGTCAGGCAGCTTGTGCAGATGTCGGTCGAGTCCGACGAGCGGACCTCGGTCTACATGCACGCTCCCGCGAAGACGCGGCGACTCGAAGTCGTCGCCGGTCACGCGGCCGCGACTATCGCGATGGGAATCCTCGCGTCGGTGCTCGCCGACCTCGCTCGCGACGCGCCGAACATCGCAAACGAGTACGCCGCGCGAGTCACCGATCGCCTCGAGGACGGGCAGACGGTCCACGAGATCAACTACGAGATCGGCGCCGCAGCCGGACTCGACATGTCAGCAGAACACCACGAGGCGAACATCCTCGCGGCGAACGCATTCAACAGGGAGATGGACGCATGACCGCAACGATCGAGACCGGCGACTACATCGTGGTCGTGCCCGAGGGTGCCACCAAGGACGAGTGGCACGACGCTCGCGGCGAGGGCGTCACCGCCTCCCGCGTGCACGAGATCCACGTCGGCGGCCGCAAGACGTGGCAGCGCATCCTCGACGAGCAGCTCAACGGGTCCACCTTCCGCGGCAACAAGCACACGCAGTCGGGGCACGACCTCGAGGCGACGATGATCGAGTTCGCGCAGACGTTCGCCGACGTCGCCGGCAACTCGGCGCTCATCGCGAACGAAGCGAACCCGCTGCACCGCGCCACCCCGGACGGGCTCGGCACGCTCGACGGCGCCCCCGTGGTCGTCGAGGTCAAGCGGCACTCGCACACGTGGGGCCAAGACGACGTGCCACCGGCCCACTACGACCAGGTGCAGTGGCAGCTCTGGTGCGCGTCCGCGATCGCCGGCATCTACGTGTGGATGGTGCTCGACGAGGACGGCCAGCCGACGATGGATGACCCGAAGTACGTCATCATCCCGCGCGACCCGGCCCGCATCGCGCAGCTCGTGAAGTCCGCCGACGCGTACCTCGCTTGGCGCGCAGCCGGCGCACCCGAGGCCGACGACATCCCTGACGAGATCGACGAGGCGCTCGCCGCCTGGGGCGAGGCTGCGGCACGCGAGAAGGCAGCCAACAAGGAGGCCGAGGCAGCGAAGAAGATCGTCCGCGCCTACGCCGAGAGCCTTCCGGACGCGGACAAGAACGGCGCGAAGCGCATGGGGACGCTCGGTGGGTTCAACTACTCCGTCAAGCGCACCGGCACTCGCGAGCTCACCGACGAGGCGTGGGCCGCCGCCGACCCGAAGGGGTTCGCCGCCTACGAGGAACTCGGCGAACACCTCGCCGAGATCATCCGCCAGCGCGCCGAGCTGCGCGACCCCGCGGTGCTCGAGTACGGCGTCACCGTCATCACGAGCGCAAGCCGTTTCGCGTTCGACAAGCCCAAGGGACTCTGACCATGACCGAAACCGCCAAGCTCGAGCAGAACGAGCTCGTCACCCTCGCGCAGCTCCAGGAGCGCATCTACCCGTCCGGCCTCTACGGCGGCTCGAAGGTGGAGTTCTCCGCGGACGGCCGCGAGTGGCTCGACTTCCTCATCCTCAACAAGGGTGAGCACCCCGCGGCGGCTCGCGCGACCGTCTTCCGCAACGGCGCCGAGCACCCGACGATCGTCGCGATCGGCTGGCACGAGTCGGTTCCAGAGGTCGACGCCGAGATGATCGAGCGGTGGAACACCGACCCGATCGCGCTCTTCGGGTCGAAGGCGCTCAGGATCGGCCTGATCCGCGCGTTCCGTGACCTCGTCGGCGAGATCTCCGCGCCCGCCCCGCAGAAGCCGCAGGCGCCCGCTCAGGACGCCGAGGCGGGCACGCGTGACTTCGCGGCCGAGGCGGCCGCCGCGACGACGGTCGAAGCGCACGCCGAGGTGTGGAACGCCGCTCGCCTCGCGCGCGTCGTCACCACGGCGATGGATCGCGAGTTCCGGCAGCAGCGCCTCGCCCTCAAGGGCGCGCAGACGCCGGCCCCGGTGGAGCCCGAGCGGCCCGCCCCGGCGACCGCTCCGCGCCCCGCGCCGACGCGTCGCCCGTCGCCCGCGTCGATGCCTCGCGTGACCACGCTGCGAAGGCCCGGCGCATGATCGAGCAGTACGACCCGGCATCGGGCGAGATCTACGACGGCGACCCGATGGAGCTCGTCGCGCTCGACATGGCCGGGCTCGACGAGGACGCGATGCTCGCGCTCTTCCCGACGCCCGTGCAGGCGGCCGGAGCGCTGCTCATGGCCCGCGAGGCCGTGCGCCGCGCACCGACCGCCCTGCGGGGTGCTCGCAACGCGCTCCGCACTGCCGAGCGCTCGCACCGCGTGACGCTCGGCAAGGTCACGCAGGAGCTCGCCCGCGACTGGGACATGGCGCTCGGTCGCGACGTGAAGCTGCTGATCTCGATAAACGCGAACTTCCGGACGGAGCACCGCGCATGAAGCCGCCGATCCAGTACTTCGGGGCGAAGGGCAACATCGCCGAGAAGATCGTCGCTCTCCTGCCCGAGCACCGCGGGTACATCGAACCGTTCGCGGGGTCGCTCGCCGTGCTGCTCGCGAAGCCGGCCTCGAAGATCGAGGTCGTCAACGACCTCGACCACCGACTGATGACGTTCTGGCGAGTCCTCCGAGATCGCGGTCCCGAACTAGCTCGCATAGCTGAGATGACGCCTCATTCCCGAGCCGAGCTCGAGGCCGCGGAATCGCTCAGCGGGGCTGGCGACCTCGAAATCGCGCGCCAAGTGTGGGTGTTGCTCACGCAGGGGCGATCGCGCACTCTCAAGCGCACGGGGTGGCGTTTCTACGCCGACCCGAACGGCACCTCCGCGTCGTTTCAGACGTACATGGACGCGTACCGAGAGCGCCTGCTGCCAGCTGCCGAGCGCATCCGGGCCGTGTCGCTCGAATGCCGGCCGGCGCTCGAGATCATCGCTCAGTACGGGCGATTCGAGGACAACCTGCTCTACATCGACCCTCCCTACGTGCACAACGCACGGCGAGGGGCGCGGTACACGCATGAGATGTCGGACACCGATCACCGCGAGCTCGCGGATGCACTCAAGCACTGCACGGCAACCGTGATGGTGTCGGGCTATCAGAGCCGGCTCTACGACGAACTGTTCCCGGACTGGCACCAGGTCGACCTCACCGCGCAGAGCGGCAACTCGCTTGAGCGGTCCGCGCACGAGGTCATCTGGTCTAACCGCGAGGTCGGCAACTTCCTCGACTTGGGAGAGATCGCGTGAGCGCGCCGACTCAGTCGGTGCGCCGAAACGTCTATCTCCGCGACGCAGAGCGTTGCGTGCGCTGCGCCGCGACGGTCCTGCTCTCGTTCCAGCACCGCGCTGCGGTCGGCATGGGCGGGACTCGCGCCAAGCCGACCGCCGAGGAGGGCGTGACGGCCTGCCTCGAGTGCAACGCGCGATTCGAGGGCGACTTGCAGGCCGTCGCTCTCGCGAATGGGTGGAAGGTGCCCCGCTGGGTGCAGAAGCTCGGCCGCATCGCTGACGTGCCCGTGTTCTACGCCCCCGAGGGGCGCTGGTTCATCCTCGCGGGCCGCGGTCGCGATGCGATCACCTCGGCTCAGGCAAAGGCGCTCATGCGCGACGTCTACGGCCTCGAGCAGTACGACCAGATGGAGGCGGCCGCGTGAGCATGCCGGAGTTCGCGTCGACGTACGTCGTCTATTGGCCCGAGCACGGGGTGCTCAAGGTGGGGCGCGCGTGGATCACGCAGCGCCTCGTCGAGCTCGGCCAGCTCGGCGCGCACGTGATCGTGCTGCAGCGGGGCACTGACGGCTCGTGGGAGCGCGAGGCGCTGCGGTCGCTGGAGCGGTGGTTCCCGCGTGCATTCGAGTCCTGGCAGGCCGCTGAGGCCGTGCTCGGGCCGGGCGGCAAGGGCGTCACCGAGTGTTTCGCCGTCGAGGAGCATGATCTGCAGTTCGCCCTCGACAGGTGCATAGAAGGATTCGCGAGAGGGAACGACACGGGTGTCAACGAAGCAACGAATGATCAGCGCGAGCGACCTCGCGTCGCCGGAGTACGAGAGGGTGCCGGACGAGGCGAAGCCGACAGCGTTCGGCCTGTGGCTGCACCTGGACCCGCTGGGGCGGGGGCCGATGGACCCGGAGTGGATCGCGGCGAGGCTCTACCCGACGAAGGATCGGAGCTTGGCGAAGGATCTCGTGTTCGAGCACCTCGTGTTGCTCCTGGACGCGGGGTTCATGTCGACCTATCAGGCCGAGGGCTCGGAGTGGATCTGTCTATCGCGGCCGCTCAAGGTCGATATGCGGGGCGTGAAGATCTTCACTCCCGACCCGCCCGGCGCCTTTCCATGGACGCTCATGGCTGGGGAGAGAGGGGGCGCGAGCGGGCGGGAGAGTGCGCGAGAGCGGGCGAGAGCCGAGGTGCGTGCCGAGGGGGCTGCGAGGGCCGATGCGTGGGCGGCGGCGGAGCGAGACCGGGTGCGGGTGCCGCGACGGCCAGAGAGGCCGTTGGTGCTGGATGCGCCGCCGCCGTTCTGCCCCGAGCACATGCCCTACGGGTCCGGAGGTCCACCCTGCGGGCCTTGCCGCGACGCTCGGATCGTTCGTCACGACTGGATGGAAACGAAGGTCTACGAGCAGCGGCTCACGGATCACTACGAACGAGAGGAATCCGATGACTGGGATCTCAGCCCGATCTAGCCTCCGCATCAACGGCAACCGTCTACACCTCACCCTCGACCTTCCGCTGACCATGTACGGCGATCTGACGGCCGAGGCGGATCGGAGGGGTAAGGGCATCCGCGAGTTGCTTGTCGAGGCGCTCATGTCGATCTCCCGTCCTCCTGAGCTGATTCGTACTCGAGCCGAATCGGCCGTGCGTCGGGGCTGGGATGACTTCTCGGTCGCCGAGCAGCTCGAGGCCACCACGAAGCAAGTCGCCGCCTGGCGCAACGGCATTGGCGTCGAGCCGCATCGACCCGGACAAGGCAAAGGAAAGATCTGATGGAGAGCAACGAACCGATCGACGCGGCTGTGGCGGCCGTGCTCGACGAGATCCCGTGGGGCGAGTGGCGACTGACTCCGGAGGCGCAATCCTCTGAGTTCGTCGTGCACGTGACCGGCCCGGATGATGTCTACCCCGCTCGCACGTGGCTCGAGGCGCTCGAGGTCGCTCAGGAGGCGAACAGGCAGGTCGTCGAGCACGTCGAGATCTTCGGCCCGGCTTCGCGCATCCGGATCTGGGCGACGCCCCATGCTCGTGCCGACGCGACTGAACAGGGCGTCATCTAGTGGCCGGCGACACCATCATCACGGTCGTCGGCAACCTGACGGCCGACCCCGAGCTGCGGTACACGCAGAACGGTCTCGCGGTGGCGAACTTCACGATCGCGTCGACGCCCCGCGTCTTCGACCGCCAGGCGAACGAGTGGAAGGACGGTCCCGCCCTCTTCCTGCGGGCCTCCGTCTGGCGCGAGTTCGCGGAGCACGTCGCCTCGTCGCTCTCGAAGGGCTCCCGAGTCATCGCTCAGGGCCGCCTTAAGCAGCGCTCGTACGAGACGAAAGAGGGGGAGAAGCGCACCTCGATCGAGTTGGAGATCGAGGAGATCGGCCCCTCGCTCCGGTATGCCACCGCGCAGCTCACGAGGACGTCGAACGGCGCCTCTCAGGCGGGCAACTCGGGCGGGCAGGCTCGGGGCTTCGGTGGCGGTCAGCAGGGCGCTCAGGAGCAGCAGAGGCAGTGGAGCGCCCCGACGCAGGGGGACGCGACCGGATGGGCTCAGCCTGACCAGTCGATCGACTTCGACGAGCCGCCCTTCTGATGCACGGCGTTGCATGGACGCCCCGCGCGGTGCCCCGAGAGGAGCCGCGCGGGAAGTGCAATCGGCGGTGCTGCTGGCGAGGCCCGAACGGCAAGTGTCAGCCCGTCGACCCGAAGGCATGCCGATGCCACACCCAGACCACCCGGGCGACCGGCCTCACCCTCTCACCGCTCGGGGCCGCGGTCATCGCGATCCTCGACGGCCCATCACTCAACACTCAGGAGCACACAGCATGAGCAAGATCAAGAGCAGCACCGCCCTCGGAGTCGTCGGCGGGCTCGCCGTCGCCGCGATGATCGCTGGGGGCATCGCCTTCACGGTCGTCTCCATCCAGCACGAGGAGACGCACACGTGCACCGTCACCGGCAAGGATCTGCGGATGCCGTCGACGTCGGACGAGGCGCAGTCACCGCGCCTCTACACGGCCGAGTGCGGCACCTTCCAGATCGCCGATGTGCTGTTCGTCTCCTACGAGTCCGGAGACATCTACGGCTCGCTGGTCGAGGGGGAGGCGTACGAGCTCACGACCCGCGGGTTCCGTATCCCGATCATGTCGGTCTTCCCGAGCATCGTCGAGGTCGAGGCGGTGGGCCGTGGCTGAGCAGGAGTACGGGCAGAATGCCGACATGTTGGCGCACGCTTTGTCGTGCTGCCAGGGGTTCAGCGACGCCGAGGCGCGGGAGATCGTGACGCAGTTCGCGACTTGCTCTCGCACGACGTCGCAGAAGCCGTTCGACGAGCTCAGGGAGGCGCAGACGCCGTCAACGCCTGTTGCGCCGGCCGTCATGCGGGTCGCCGACGACTTTGTCAGGGTGTTGTCGCTCGGGCAGTCGAACTCGGATGTGGATGGGGTGCATGTCTCGGTGTTGCATCCTGACGGCACGCTCGAGGTGAGCAGCATGACGCACGTCGAGAAGCGCGCCGAGCTCGACGCGAAGGGAGCGCGCGAGCGATGGATGATCGACGATGAGCCGCCGCGTCTCGTGCTCTCGCACGACGAGGACGCCACGGTGGAGGTCAGCGACGAGGCTGTGCAGCGGTTCGTAGATGCGTTGAACGCCTTGCACCCGGACGATGGTGGCCTCACAGTCGACGACGACGTGCTCCTGATGGAAGAGCACGAGGTTCGTGTGCAGGACTCGTGGACGCCTGCGGAGTTGCTGCGGGCTGCGGTGGGGGTGGTCCTGGGTGGCTGAGCAGGGCGGCATAGGCGTCTATCCGGTGGGGCTTTGGGCCGACATCAAGCACCGCAAGGTTGGATACGGCCTCCGGCACCATCTCCTGCGTCACCTCAAGCAGAGGAACTGGCGAGCGGTCCGGAACTACTTCAACGGCTATTTGGCTGAGTGGCACTATCCACCGGCCGGGGTTCGCCACTACCGATGCGGCCGCGGATGGACAAGGCGGGCCGCACTCCGATCTATCGGGCGAGAGCTCGTCGCAAGCAACCTGGAGGCCCGCAGTTGATCGAAGCCGAGGAGTACACGCGGGCCGAGCTCGCGCGTAAGGCGGGATACCGGCCGCTGTCGCCGGAGTCTCGCATGCGGGATCTCGAGCGTATCTCGGACGTACACGAGCACCTCGCGGCGCTGGTGTCCCCGACGAAGCAGCTCTCGGATGGTCAGCCGGCCGCCCGCGAGGTTCGTCAGGTGCCGCTTCGCATCCTGCCGTTGGACGAGCTGAACCGCTCGTTCTCCGAGCTCTTCCAGTGGGTCGAGTTCTGGCGCACGACGCTCGGCCGCAGTGAGTGGCCGGCGCCGCGCGGCATGGTGCACCTGGACGACAACGGTGACCCGATCGGCCCTCGCCTCTTGACCACCAAGGATGGGGGCATGGAGACGGTGCGGCGCTGGTCGTTGGCGCTGGTCGCTCGCCTCAAGGTGTGGTGGCCGGACATCGTCAAGCACCCGGCATGGCCGTCGTTCGAGGAGGAGTGCCTGCACCCGTTCGTGTCGCGCGTAGTGCAGTCGTGGCCGCTCGAAGCTCGGGCACCAGTGCCGCAAAAGCCGCGCGAGTGCCTCGACTGCGGATCTCGTGACGTGATCGCGTCCGTCTATCACGTGGAGACGGCGCTCTGCTGGTCCTGCAATGCCGTGTACCGGCTCGAGAAGTGGGTGCCGATCAAGGAGGCGGCCGCCGACATCGGGAAGACCGTGCGGACGGTCGAGAACTGGATCTCGCGGCCGAAGCCGCCCCTGATCGCCCTGCCGGTCGAGCATCACCTCGGCAAGCGTCACGTCGAGCTGAACATGCTTCGCAGCTACGCGGCGCTCATGCTCCTGCTCGCGCCAAGGGCGAAGCCCGGAAGTACAGCGATTTCGCAGTTGTGAGATAGGATGCTCCTGAGCGAGATTTGCACCCAGACCCTCGGCCTTCGGGCCGGGGGTCTTGTGCGTTCGCTGGATCTTCCTGGTGTAACCGGCAACACGTCGCGCTCTGGACGCGAAGAGTCCAGGTTCGAGCCCTGGGGAAGATGCGAGGCGTCATGGCTGCGGGGATTCCGGGCCGCACTACCGCCGCGCACCGCAAGAACCGAGCGCACCTCAAGAAGCTCACTGCTGAGCATGGCCTCGCGTGCGCCCTGTGCGGGATCGGACCGATCGACACCACCCTCGATTGGCGGCACCGCGACGCGTTCGCGTACGACCACAAGCTCAGCATCAAGACGCACCCGGAGCTCGCCGATGACCCGACGAACGGTCAGCCGGCGCACCGCCTGTGCAACGCGAACAAGGGCGCTGGCGATCAGCGCCCGGGTCTTGGTGACCCGTCCGAAGTTTGGTAGCCGACTCACCCAAGGAGTACCGAATGCCCGTAGACAACATGCCCCGCGTCACCGCGGAGGCCAAACACCAGACGCTCACCCTCGGGGAGCTGCGCGAGCTCGTCGAGGCCGCCGCCCTCCACCCGCCCGAGACGATCGTGCGGGGCGGCATGGTGCCGTTCAAGCGCTCCGACCTGGGTCACCCGAAGGGCGCGTGCCTCAAGACGATCGCGCTCGATCGGCCCGAGTCGTGACCACCGAGCGCACGCGGCTCTCGCCGGAGACGATCGCGGCCGCGAATGGTGTCATCGCGGGCATGGTCGACATTCCGCGCGGCAACGTCACGATCGAGCCCGGCACGCGCCGCTACGAGGCTCCCGAGGGGCTCATCGTGGAAGGCAGCACCCGCTTTTGGGGCAACGTCACCGTCGAACCGCCGCGCGTCCGCCTCGACCACACGGCCCGTGAGGCGGCCTGGCAGCTCACGAACGGCGATCAGGTGCTGATCGTCGTCCCATCGGCAAACGACGTCGCCTACATGCTGCACAACGTCGCAGCGACGGCCCATGAGATCGCGGACTGGCCCGCGATCGTTCGTCACGTGGCGATGAACCCGGACGTCATCATGTACGACCGCGACGGCGAGCCATTCGGTGGCCGAGTCCTGGTCCGCACGGTCGACTCGGTGCGCGCCGGCATGTCCAGCGGCCACCTCGACTACATCCACCTTCCGCACGGCGAAGACCTCGAGCGCCTGCCCTGCTGGGCGAACGTGCGCAAGGGCCTGACGGTCGCGAAGGATCTCGCCCGATGAGCCCCGCGGCTTGGGCGCCGATGGTCGCGCCGCCACTCCCACTGGCGAACGACGCGCTCTGGAACACCTGCGAGCACGCGGGGCCGGACGAGGACTGCGAAGCCGGAATGCATGCCGGATGGGCGGTGCACGCGTGAACCCGGGCGACGTCAAGTGGGCCAACATGTCGACTGGGACGTTCTACGTCAGCGTGCCAAGGCCAGGGCCGCGCCTCACGCCGTTCGAGCTGGCGCTCCGGCGCAAGCGTGAGCGTGAAGCCGCACGCCTCGAAGCGAGCCGGTACGTGCGCATCCCAGGGGTTCGGAGGCGAGCGAAGTGAACCAACTCGAAGCACTGGGCCTCGCCGTTGAGGCGGCGTTCGGCAAGCGGATCATCGTCGTCACCCGTGACTACCGAGACAACGAACGCGCCTTCGAGCAAGTCGCGGCATCTCACATCGCGACCGGCACCGTCGTCGAGCTGAGGCGCGCCAATGGCGAGCAACGCATCGACTTCCTCGCTGGCGGCTCCATCGAGTTCCTGACTCACCAGCAGCGCACTGACGGGATACACGCCGACCTGATATACCTGAACGAGGGGGTCGAGCCCCCACGCCTCCATCCCAACCAGGGCGAGATCGTGCACGGGAGCGTACGGCCACCTGACGCCACCGATGCGGACGACGTCTGGATGGCGGTCAAGAACGGCCCCGAGCATCGTCACGAGCCAGTGCAGCACCGAGACGGCAAGACGCCGTGGTGCGCAGCCTGCGGGCTAGACGCGGACTACCGAGCCCCGCGGCTCGTGCGCTGGGTCGGTGAGTACATCGTCGACGGGTCGTGCTCGTACACGCTCGGCAATGGCGGATGTGTCAAGCCGAAGGGACACAGCGGGCCATGCCATATCGAACTGCGCTTCCCAGTGTGAAGCACCGCACCACCGACCCGGCTTGCGTCGAGTTCGCTGGTGCAGGCCGTGAGTGGCGTCTCTTCGGCCTCTCGGTCAGGTCTCCTCGTCGGGTGCGCTTCGACTACATGCGCGGCCTCTCGTGCCCTGCGTGTCGTCCACTGCTGTATCGGACGACGCTCGTTGGCTCCGAGGCTGACCGGGACGTACTGAGGAACCACTTCAACCCTGAGCCCGCCCCGTGGGACATACCGACCCCGCCTCCCGCCCCGCCCATGGCGATCACCTTCGAGCC
>NZ_PSYC01000005.1:0-73828 GCF_002931515.1 Pseudoclavibacter sp. RFBG4
CCCCCTCCTCTTCTCTTCTCTTCCCGCACCGCACTCCTCGAACGGACCCACGCATGACCACCAGTGCACCGGCGCCAGCTGCGCCGCAGTTCCTGCTCACGAAGCGCAGGATCTGGACCATCTTCGGCGCCCTCATCGCCGGCATGCTCCTCTCGAGCCTCGACCAGACGATCGTCTCGACGGCTATGCCGACGATCGTGGGCGAGCTCGGCGGGGTCGACCACCAGGTGTGGATAACGACCGCCTACCTCCTCGCGACCACCATCGTCATGCCGATCTACGGCAAGTTCGGTGACGTGCTCGGGCGACGGAACCTCTTCCTCATCGCGATCGCGATCTTCACGCTCGCGTCGGTGGGCTGCGCCTTCGCAGACAGCTTCTGGGCGTTCGTGGTGTTCCGCGCCATCCAGGGCCTCGGCGGCGGCGGGCTCATCATCCTGTCGCAGGCGATCATCGCCGACATCGTGCCGGCCAGCGAACGCGGCAAGTACCTTGGCCCGCTCGGCGCGGTCTTCGGCCTCTCGGCGGTCGGCGGCCCGCTGCTGGGTGGCTACTTCGTCGACCACCTGACGTGGCAGTGGGCGTTCTACATCAACATCCCGGTCGGCATCGCAGCGTTTGTCATCGCCGTGGTGGCGTTGAAGCTACCGAGCAAGAAGGCGACGAAGCGCATCGACTACCTCGGTGTGATCTTCCTGTCGGCCGCGACGACCTGCCTCATCTTCTTCACCGACTTCGGTGCGGATGCTCAGCACGGTTGGGCGTCGATGGTCACGTGGGCGTGGGGCCTCGGCCTCCTCGTGGCGGCGGCGATGTTCGTCTTCGTCGAGTCGCGCGCTGAGGATCCGATCATCCCGCTGGGCCTCTTCAAGAACCCGATCTTCGTGAACGCGACGGCTATCGGCCTGACGCTCGGCATCGGCATGTTCGCGGCGATCGGCTTCGTCCCGACGTTCCTGCAGATGTCGTCTGGCACGTCGGCCGCCGCTTCGGGGCTGCTCATGCTGCCGATGATGGCGGGCCTCATGGGCACGTCCATCGCATCGGGAATCCTCATCTCGAAGACGGGGCGCTACCGCATCTACCCGATCGTGGGCACGGTGCTGACTGCTCTCGCGATGGTGGCGATGACCACGTTGACGGCGGATACGCCCATCTGGCTCATCTGCGTGTTCCTGTTCTTCTTCGGGGCGGGTCTCGGGCTCATCATGCAGGTTGTTGTCCTGGTCGTTCAGAACGCGGTGCCAGCCGCCGAGATCGGCACAGCGACGAGCACGAACAACTACTTCCGTGAGGTTGGGGCGGCGCTCGGCACGGCGGTGTTCGGCGCGATCTTCACGACGCGTCTGACGGAGAACCTCACCTCGGTGTTCACCGCGAGCGGCGCCAGCCCGGCTGATGCTGCGACGGCGACCTCGACGATCGATCCGCAGACGCTCTCGCAGCTGCCGGACGAGGTACGGGACGGGATCGTCACGGCCTACGCGGATGCTCTGGCTCCCGTGTTCTGGTACCTGGTGCCGTTCATCGCGCTCGCGTTCCTGCTGTCGCTCTTCCTGAAGCAGATCCCCCTCTCCGATGTTGCCGGGCTTGTGGCTCGTGGCGAGGCGGTCGGCGGGGAAGAGGCGGAACAGCTCGACGCGGCGGCTCGGGAGAGCCGGGAGAGCGAGGCGGGCGATGATGCCACCTCGAGCGTGGAGCCGAAGAAGCTCAACTCAAACGGGCCGAGGAGCCTCAACTAGCGAGGAGCCGCCGAGAACGCGCGGGCCGCGCGGAGGGCCGCTTCGACGCGCATCCCCTCGAAAGGGAGGACCGCAGTGAGCGCCTCCGCGGTGAGGTCCGGGCCCAGCTCGGCGCCGCGCCGAACGGCTTCCGCGTCAACCTGCTCGGGGGCTGATTCCGGGTCGTCGAGGTCCATGACCGCGCCCTCGAACCAGTCGGCGGCGGCGGCGAGCATCTGCTCCTCACTGAGCACGGGGAGCAGATGCCGGTCGAGTCCGTCGGCGACGCCGTGGTCGACGGTGCGCCAGGCCTCCCCCGCGCTCTCGCGCCAGTAGACGAATCCGAGCCAGGGCTGCTCCCCGCCGGCCACCCAGCGGCGTCCCGATTCCGAGCTGACGGCGGCTTCGACGTGCGCCACTCCCCAGTCGGGGATGCCGGCAATGAGGTCGAGGCCCCGCCTGTACGTCTCGGAGTGGTCGCGGTCGATGCCGGCGAGGACGGCCCGGCCGTCGGGGAGCGGGGTGAGCCGAGCCCAGCTGCCACCCCCGTCTGAGGAGAACCAGCCGTGCTCGTCGGCGCGGGAATTGTCGCCACCCTCGCCGAGGATCGCGGTCTCGATGGCCGCAGCGAGCGCCCAGCGCCCCCTGATTACCTCGATGGTGGGGAACTGCCGAGTTCGGAATGCTGTCATGCCCTCATCTTTCCAAGCGCCTCCTCGGCGCTGCTGGGTGTTGCTTGGAACTGGACCGCGCCCGGTGTCTCGCGGATGCGCGTGCGAGCCACCCTGGGGCCGGTTGCGGGTTCGACCTTCCAGGTCCTGCTCTGCGCGGGCGAGATGGTGAGCCGACCCAGGTGCACTTCGTGGTGGTGGAAGGTGCAGAGTGCGATGCCGTTGCTCGTGTCGGTGCGTCCGCCGCTCGACCACGGGGTGACGTGGTGGATCTCGACGGTGTCGAAAGGGAGCTCGCACGCAGGCGCTCGGCACCCGCCGTCTCGGGCGAAGACCGCCCTTCGCTGAGCCGGGCTGAAGAGTCTTCGCTTGCGGCCGAGCTTGAGGACCTCGCCGTCGTCGTCGACGAGCGCAACCCGGATGATGCCATCGCAGAGGATGCGCCGGGCCGCCTCGACCGGGATGGGCTCGCCGCTGTGCTCGAGGCGCGAGATGTCGGCCGGTGTCTCGGCGACTTCCGCGAGACCGGCCCGCGTGACGGTCATGACCAGGGTGGGCGCTTCTCCGCCAGTCCGGGGTGCGCCTGGGGATTCGGCGTGTTGGGCGAAGACCGAGACGAGCGCGTCGATGCGTCGCTGAGAGAAGCTGCGATCGTCCCGGTTCTGCGGTTCCTGCTGAGGAGCGAGGCCGTCGCGGGGCTCGTCGTCTGCTTCGCACGCCTGCTCCCGCCGCGGTGAGAGATACGCGTCGAGGACGCGCATGATGGTCTCGCCCTGTTCTGGGGTCGCGAGGAGCCTGCCCTGCACCATGCCGTCAGCGCGACGGGTGAAGGAGAGTCCTCGCTTCGCGGCTTGGCGCTCCGCGTTGGGCTCCGCGCCGTCTGGGTCGAGGAAGGCCACCCACACGGCGGCCTGCTTGGCCAGACGCTCCGGCGACGCTGGCTCGTCGTCCTCCTGGGTGCGCCCGCAGGCAGCCTGGACGAGTTCAAACTCTGCACGATCGAGGTCGGCGACATCGATGCTGCTGTCCGCTTCACGCAACCCTGAGACGATCGCCGACGCCTGCGAGAGCGTCACCCGCCCTTCCGCGACCGCGACCGCCACCTGGCTCCGTGCTGGCCGGAGCGTCTCGCCCGTCATGCTGATGTGCTCGCGCGTCGCCTCGGCGACCTCGCGAAGCTTGGCCGCCTCGGCCCGGCGAAGGCCGAAGGTCTGCCGCACGGCCTCGTGCACGGACCGGTACCCACCCCGACGCACCAGAGAACCGGAGAAGGCCACCGGCGTGATCTCGTCTCGCCCGAGCAGTTCGGCCGTCATCTCCAAGATCGTCGCGTCGAGCATCCGCTTGCGAGCGGCCAGTTCTTCGAACGCGGCGAAGAACTCGGCGTCGAGCACCGACGAGACGGACTGTCGCCCATCGATCAGCGCCGTGACGACGGCCGTGGCGGCGATGCCGGACTCTCGCTCGGCAGCAGCAACGCTCGCCGGTAGACCCGACAGGACCCCAGCTCCGGCCCTAGCACTGGCCCCAGTACCAGCACTGGTACTGGCCCCAGACCCAGATACTTCACCCAATGCGGACTCGTCGTCGCCCATCGAATCTCCCCCCTCGTTGCCCCGGCGCCCTCCACCCAAGGCATTCCTGCCTTCGGCTCGACGTGCCGAGCTGGCTTCCCCCGAAGCCAAACTCAGCATACAGAACATCGAACACATACTCGACTCCTGTGAGTAAATCCCACGTCACAGAACAGTAACCAGATCGCCGGAGCACCAACCGCCCAGACGAGCCCGCCAGCCTGCCAGCACACATCCGACGCTACTTCTGGCCACCGACATTCGACGAGCGAGAGCACCCCGCGGGTGCGCCGTCCAAGCTGTGTTCCTCCCAGGGCGCGCGCGGGATACTCTTTCGATCACCTGTGCTTCACTTACCGCCCCTGCATCTCAGCGACTGGACGCATCCTTCCGTGGCTCCCACACTCTTCCCCTGGCTCGACCCTGAAACGATCATTCACGGTGCGGGCCCCTGGGCGCTTCTTGTCGTGTGCCTCATCGTGTTCTCGGAGACCGGGCTCCTCGTCGGCTTCCTGCTGCCCGGCGACACGCTGCTGCTCATCACGGGCCTGCTCGCCTTCTACCCGGGCATCGGCTTCGACATCTGGTGGGTGTGCCTCGCCATCGGATTCGCCGCGTTCCTCGGCGGCGAGGTCGGCTACCTGATAGGGCGAAAAGCGGGGCCGAGGATCTTCGAGCGCAAGGAGAGCGGCCTCTTCAGCGTGAAGAACGTCGAACGGACCAACGCGTTCTTCGAGCGCTTCGGCGGCCTCGCGGTCATCATCGCCCGCTTCGTTCCCGTCGTGCGCACCTTCGCTCCGGTGGCCGCCGGCGTCGGCAAGATGGACTACCGCAAGTACACGATCTACAACCTCATCGGCGCGCTCATCTGGGGCGCGGGCCTCACCTTCGCCGGCTACCTCCTCGGCTATGTGCCGGTGCTCGGCGACTTCATCCGCGAGTACATCGACATCATCCTGATCGTCGCGGTGCTCGCGACCGTGGTGCCCACGAGCATCCACTACCTCCTGAACTCGCGGAAGTCCCGCCGCGAGGCCGAGCAACGCAGCCGCGATGAAGCGAAGAACCTCTCGCTTGCACCGAAGGACTTCGACCAGAAGCTCGGCGACTGAGCGTCGGGAATCCGGCGCCAGTTGCCCCGGCGCGCAGTGGGCTCCGCTGCCCCCGAACCGCCGGTAACAAGGCATGTCACCCTCTCGCGAGACTCGATCCCGGCCGCAGACGGGCGCCTCGAACGCGACGTAGGCTTGCCTGCGCGGCATGCTCTGCCGCGTCTTTCGACGGCGTTGCAGTGAGGAGTTCGGTTCACGGATGAGCGGCATCTGGCGGTACCAGTCGACCTCGATCCCCCTCAGACTGGCGAACGCCGGAGCAGTTGTCGCCCTTCCCCTGCTTGCCGTCGAGCAGCTCGGGGACGTCGCCGTCGGCGGCTTCCTCGTCGCCGTCGCCCTCTTCCCGAGCGTCATCGCGGCACCGCTCGTTGGCGCCCTCCTCGACCGGATGCGCCGCCCGAAGCTGCTCCTCATCATCGGGGGGACGATCACGGCGGCCGCCTACCTCTTCGCCTCACAGCTGGGCACACTGCCGATCGGTGTCATCGCTGCCATCCTGGCAGTCGCCGGGTTCGTGACCCCCGCCTACATGGGCGGCCTCTCGAGTTTCGCGACCGACAACATCGAGCCGGCCAGGAAGGCTTACGCGCAGGACGCGCTCTCCTACACGATCGCCTCGGTGGGCGGTCCGGCGCTGGCGGCGCTCGCGATCCCGCTGGCGGGCTCAGCACGGCTCGCGATGGTGCTCCTCGCGAGCCTCGCCTTCGTCGGGGCGGTGGCCGGGTTCGGTATCCGGATGCACGCGAAGAACGGCCCGGTGGAAGGCCTCGGGCGCACGATCGCTCGCGGCATGACGTACCTCGTCAAGCACAAGCCGATCGCGATCGTCACGATCGCCGGCACCGTCAGCCAGGTCGCCGGTGGCGCACTCGGCATCGCCGCCATCGCCATCTCCCTGGAGCGCACCGGTTCCGAGGCATCCGCCGCCTGGCTCGTCACGGCCTACGCGATCGGGGGGCTCGCCGGCGCCCTCTCCATGGCGGTGAGGACCTGGACCACGAGAGGCCCGGTCTGGGTGATGGGGATGGGCTTCGTCGCGACCGGCGTCTTCCTCCTCATCGCGGTGCCGGCGCTGCCGATCGGGTTCGCGTTCGCGGCTGTCCTCATCTCGGGCCTCTTCGCGGCACCGGCGAACGCCGCCATGATGCTGCTCCGCGACAAGGAGAGCAAGCCGAACGTGCGCTCGCAGGTCTTCACGATCGGCGCCGGCCTGCGGGTCACGGCGGCCGCCGTCGGTGCGGCCATCGCCGGGCTCATCGCGGGCTTCGACGCCGGCTGGCTGATCGCGGGGATGGCCATCATCTGGATCCTCTCGGGTGCCATCCTCTGGTTCTTCCCGAACCCGCCGGCGCGCACGGGCATCATCCCCGTGCAGAGGGGCCCGCAGGCGCCGTAGCGCGGGCCAGCAGGCCACCCGCGGCCACCCGAGGAGAGTCCGCTGCCGCGTCCGCGCAGGCAAACGCTGCCAGTCAATCGGCCCGCAACACGCCCGGCCGAAGGGGCACTCGGCTGGCAGCGTTGGTACCCAGGCCCTCGACGATTGCTTGGCCGCCACGGGCCAGCGAGGATCACCGAGCAGCGAGCAGCAAGCGCTTCCCCGGCCGACGTGGGAGACTCCCCGGAAGAGGCGCGTGCAGCGCCTGAGCGAGCGGAGCATCCCATGACCGAGAACCCCGCCCTGGTGGTTGCCGTCATCGTGCTGGGCTTCGCGGCGGTCACGTTCCTCCTGGTGTGGATGCTGCGCGCGGCCCCTCGCCCACCGCGCGACTCCGAGCTCTCCCCAGACGAACGGCGCCGACGAGCCGAGAAACCGGGCCCGGCGCCGACGAGCATCCGCTTCGATCACGGCAACAACTCGGGCTACTGACGCGAGAGACCTCAGCGCGGACGCCAAACGCTGCCAGCCGATGTGACCCTTCCCGAACTCCGTCAAGGGCACATCGGCTGGCAGCGATCGCAGTGGTGCTGCGGAAGCCGTCGCTAGGCGACGCCCACGAGCAGCCAGACGACGAAGCAGAGCAGGAAGCCGACGAGGCCGAGGACCGTCGTGAGGACGGTCCACGTGCGGAGGCCGTCCGCGACGCCGAGGCCGAGGTAGCGGGTGACGACCCAGAAGCCGGAGTCGTTGACGTGCGAGAGGCCGAGCGCGCCGAAGGCGATGGCGAGGGCGAGCAGCGCGACCTGGATCGTCGAGTATCCGCCGCCGAGGATCGACGCGCTGAGGAGGCCAGCCGTCGTGAGGATCGCGACCGTCGCCGACCCCTGGGCCGCGCGCAGCGCGAGCGAGATGAGGTACGCCATGATCATGAGCGGCATGCCGGTGGCGAGCAGCGTCTCGCTGAGTGCCGCGCCGATCCCGCTCTCGGTGAGGACGCGGGCGAACGCGCCGCCACCGCCCGTGACGAGGATGACGACCGCGACCGGTGGGAGCGCCGCTTCGACGACGTCGCCGAGCTGCGATGCGCTCCAGCCGCGGCGGATGCCGAGGAAGAAGCTCGCGAGGAGCACCGTCACGAGGAGCGCGAACAGTGGCGCTCCGATGAACGCGAGCACGTTGCGGATGGGGTCGCCGGCCGGCAGCAGCGTGGCGCCGACCGTGCCGAGGGCGATCATGATGAGCGGCGTGACGATGAGCGCCATGACCATGCCTGCGCTCGGCGGCGCGACCGTGCGGGCCTTGGTGGCGGTGCCGGATGCGCCGGACGCGCCGCCCTCCGAGCCGGATGCCCCTTCGGCGTCGGCGACGATCGCATCCGCCTTCTCCGTGCCGAACTCGGCGAACGACTTCGCCGTGGTCGGCAGCATCGTGAAGTTCTTGCGGTTGAGCCACTTCGAGAAGAAGTGCGAGACGACGGCGAGGACGAGGCAGACGGGGAGGCCGATCATGGTCACCCAGCCGAGGTCGGCGCCGAGGATCCCGGCGCCTCCGACGATTCCGGGGTGCGGGGGCATCGCGACGTGCACGGCGAGCATGATGCCGCCGACGGGCAGCCCGAACTTCACGGGGTCGACGCCTGCTGCCTTGCAGAAGCCGTAGATGATCGGCACGAGGATGATGAACCCGACGTCGAAGAACACGGGGATCGCGAGCACGAGCGCGGCGGCCGTGAGGGCACCGGCGACGCGCTTCGGCCCGAGCAGCTTCGTGAAGCGCCCGGCGAGGCTGGAGGCACCGCCGGAGATCTCGATGATCTTCCCGAGCATCGCGCCCAGCGCGACGAGGATCGCGACCGACCCGAGCACGCCGCCCATTCCGGCGATGATCGACTCGATGATGCCGATGCGTGCCGGTTCGAGCTCCGTCTCGGGCACCGTCACGAGCGGCAGCCCCGTCGCGAGGCCGACGAGGACGCTCACGATGAGCAGCGCCAGGAAGGCGTGCACCTTGAGTTTGATGATCAGCAGCAGGAGGAGGCCGATGCCTCCGGCTGCGATCGCGAGCAGTAGGAATGTGGACAAGTCCGTCTCCTTTGACGAGGGCGCCGACGAGAGCGCTGACGAGGACGCTGACGAGAGCGTTGTTTGGGTGAGAGCGGGGGCTCTTGCTTACGAGTCGGTGGTCTTCGGGGCGAGGGCGAGGATGACGGCTGAGTCGTCGGACGCACCGAGTCCCTGTGCCTGGCCAAGGAGGTACAGCTGCTCGGCGGCGGCGGCGACCGGCGTCGGGAGCCCGACGGCGCGGCTCGCCTTGCCGACGATGCCCATGTCCTTCACGAAGATATCGAGGCGGCTGAGCACTTCGGCGCCGTCCTCGTCGTAGGCCTCGAGGATGCGGGGGCCGCGGTTCGCGAGCATGAACGAGCCCGCTGCTCCGGCGCCGAGCGTGTCGAGGGTCTTGGCCGGGTCGAGCCCGAGGCGCTCGGCGAGTGCAAGCGCTTCCGCTGCGGCCGCGATGTGCACGCCGCAGAGCAGCTGGTTGACGGTCTTGAGCGCCTGACCGTCGCCGGGGCGGTCGCCGACCACGGTGAGGGTGGATGCGAGGAGGCCGAGCACGGGCTGCGCCTTCTCTCGCGCTGCCGGCGTCGCACCGACGACGATGAGCAGGTCGCCCTCGCCCGCGCGGACGGGGCCGCCGGAGAGGGGCGCATCCACGAGCTCGACCGAGTGCTGCTGGAGGCGAGCGACGACGTCGGCGATGCCGTCGGTTCCGACGGTGCTCGTGAGGATCACGACTGCGCCCTCGTCGAGCTTGTCGGCGATGCCGTTCTCTCCGAACAGCACTTCGTGCAGCTGCTCGCCGTTGCGGACGGCGAGGAGGACCGCGTCGACGCCGTCGACCGCGCTGGCCGCGGAGGCGTGCGGCACGATGCCAGCGGCGGCTGCGAGGTCGAGGCGCGGCTGCGCGATGTCGAAGCCGTTGACCGTGAGCTGGCTGCTGAGGCGGGTCGCCATCGGCAGGCCCATCGCGCCGAGCCCGAGGACGGCGACGGAGTAGGTGGAGGAGGTCATGGTTGCTCGTTTCTCGGTGCGTGTTGGGATCTCAGCGCTGTTGCTGATCAGTTGGATGCGGGTGCGGATGCGGGTGCGTCGACGCCGGCAGCGGCGCTCGCGTGGAACTTCTCGACGACCCGCGCGAGCGAGTCCTCGTCGCCGACGTTGCCGGCGAACACGACGTAGGGGATGCCGTCGGCCGGTCCCCCGACCGCCTGCCACAGGGAGACGATGCCGGGCAGCATGGGGCCGCGGACGACGGCGTGACGGATCTCGAGGCCGTTCGTGGCGACGTCGCTCGAGGTGATGCCGCCCTTCGCGATGACGAAGCGCGGCGGCGTCACGCGGAGCGCGTGCGCGACGACCTCGCAGACGGCGGCAGAGACGTCTCTGGAGATCGCGAGGGAAGCGTCCGCGTCGTCGGTCTTCACGAGCTCGCGGCTCGTGTGGAGAATCACGTCGCCGCTCGCGAGCGCTTCGACGACGCGAGCCTTCGCCTCGCCGATGTGCGCGTCTCGGGCGTCCGCGTCGATGATCGCCGAGACGGACAGCTCGACGGTCGGCAGGTGGGGATGCTCGGTCCGGAGGGCTGCGAGCTGCCGTGTCGTGAGGTCGACGTGCGAGCCGACGACGATCAGGCCGCCGGCAGCGGACCGGGTCGCCCCGTCGCGCGCCAGCTGCGCCGGGGCGAGTGGGGAGGCGATCTCCTGCCCGATGCGGGCTCGCACGAACGGCGGCCCGACGCGGTAGAGGAAGTGCTTGCCATCGGCCTCCGCGAGCTCGAGCCCGAGTGCGACGATGCGGATGTCGTCCTCGATGACCACGTCGACGACGATCGGCTGGCCGTCACGCGCATCCTGCAGCACGGTCGCGACCGCTTCTGGGCCGCGACGGATGATGTCGAGCGAGAGCACCGTCACGTCTGCGGCGGCCCAGCGGCCCTTCGTCTTCTCCTCGACCCATTCGGGGAGCGCGGAGCTGCGGAAGCCGAACGTCGCATCCTTCGCGAACTCCGTCTCGGCGACCGGCACGAGCTCGCCGCCCTGCCGGTAGTAGTGGATGCCCCCGATCGTGACCCTGCCAGCGTCGGGGAAGGCCGGAACGATGAGGACGCCGTCCGGCACCGGGCCGCCGAGCTCGGCGAGCGTTGCCGCGATGACGTCGGTCTCGAGGGGGAAGTGGCCGCGCAGCGTGCTGTCGCCGCGGCTCACGAAGGCGATTCGGCGCTCGAGGCGCTCCGCCGCGGCGAGCGCTGCCGTCACGATCTCGCGGTTGCGTGCGGCGGCGGATTCGGCGTCGAGGCTGCGCGTGTTCGTGAGGACGTACACGGCGTCGCGGCCCTGTTCGAGCGCCCAGACGAGGTCGTCCTGCTCCCAGCGGGTGAGGACGGGAAGATCGGCGACGGACTGCGTCCCGGTGGGGTCGTCGTCGAGCACGATGAGGGTCACTCCGGATTCGCGGACCCGGTCGGCGACCTCCGCAGCGTCGACGCGCACCGGGGCGGGGTACTGCTCGAGCAGTCGGGTTTCATCCATCAGAGAACTCCCTTGTAATCGGATATCAGATATCTTGCGGCCACCAAAGGGTGTTGTCAAGGAGATATCTGATATCTCGAGGGAAGGAACCTGGTGACGCCTGCGACGCTCCGCCGCCGGAAGGAAGTCCGGCGATCAGGCTCGAGGCGTGAGCACGTACTCCTGCAGGTCATCCGCCGTCTGCTGCATGTGCGACTCCATCGCCGCCCGCGCGGCTGGGCCATCGCCGGAGCGCAGCGCCTCGAGGATCCCCGCGTGCTCGCGGATGGCATTCACCTGCACCTGCGGCACCGCGGAGGTCTCGTAGCGGCGCTCGTACATGAACTTCCCGAGCGGCTCGAGCAGCACGCGCAGGAACGGGTTGCCACTCGCCCGCAGCACGACATCGTGGAACGCGATGTCGGCGGTGACGAAGGTGTGCACGTCGTTCGCGGCGCTCGCCGCGCGCATCTCCTCGAGGTACCCCTCGAGCTTCTCGAGGTCGTCGGCGGTGCGCAACGGGGCAGCGAGCTCGCAGGCACCCGTCTCGATCATCCGTCGAAGCTGGACGAGCTGCACCGAAGCCTGCGCCTTGCCACCGGTCGACGTCGCGGCGCGCAGGAGCGGCTCGATGCCGGTCCAGTCCTCCATGGGAAGCACTCGACCGCGAGTGCCGGGAACCGGCTGCACGACCCCCTGCGCCTGCAGCGTCTTGAGGGCCTCGCGCAGCGTGAGGCGGTTCACGCCGAGTCGCTCGGCGAGGTCGATCTCGCGCGGCAACGGCGCCCCCTGGGGCAGTGCCCCTGAGATGATGTCATCGAGGAGCCGGTCGCTGACCGACTGAACAAGCGACGCTCTCGCCATGGTGACCTCCGAACTCGCAATGCTAGTGGGCACGTCCGGACACCAGCTCACCCGAGCGTCACTGCAACGTGACGGCGACCTCCACGACGACGTCATCCGCATCCTCTCCGATGACACGCTGGCGCACCTCCGGCGATGTGAGCACCACGCCACGCTCCGCGAGCGCGTCGAAGAGGGCCACAACGGCCGGATGCACGGAGCCCTCCGGCAGATCGGCACCCTGCGAGCGCCACACGGCCACGAGGTCGGTTCGCGGCGGCAGCTCGTCCGCGAGGATGCGCCCGTCGTGCCACGACTTGTCGTCGGCTTCCGGGAGCCGCGCGACCGGCCAGCAGAAGAGCATCTGCAGCTCGGATGCTCTTGCCGTGCTGCCAGGGGCCGCACGGAAGGACGTCCAGAACCCCGGCCCCGGCTCGAGCCCAGCCTCGACGCTGCGCCGATGCAGTTCGGCGAATTCCCGGTTCGCGTCCTCATCGCTCGGCGCCGCACCGTCGCCGCCCCCGCTGGCGACGCCCCCGCCGGCGACGCCCCGGCCGGCCGCGTCGAGGTCAGCGGGCAGCAAGATGACGCGCGCGACGAACGGTGTGGCCCCGAGCTGCCGTTCTTCGACGACAACCGGGCGCGCGAAGGCGGTGAGCACGGCGTCCGCAGCCGTCATGGCCGCATCCTCGGCATCACGCCCCCGCAGCACTTCGGCACGATGGTGAAGCAGCACGTCGGCCGCGTCGCCGTCTCGAAGCGCCCGCGCGGCGGCGGGCAGCGGCACGCCAGCCGCCCGCAGCGCCTGCAGGAGGGCACCGTCGCGTACCTGGGATTCGGCGTACCTGCGGTACCCGGTCACCGCATCCACCTCGTACGGGACGAGCGCCTTCGTCTCGTCGTAGTGACGCAGCGCCTTCACGCTGATGCCGGTCGTGTTGGCGAATTCCCCGATGGTGAGCATGCCTCAAGCCTGACGCCTCCCGTAGGAGGAGAGTCAAGCGGGGGGCACTCCGCGGTTCTGTCCCGTTGGACCAGATGCCTCGAGCTCGCCGGCATGCGACTCGAGGCCAGTGGCCCGCTCAGGTCGCCGCCATCTCGAGCGCTTCCTCCGCACGCTCCGCGCTGCCCTCCGCGAGGCCGCGCTTGAGGGCCGGGGCCAACGCGACGCACAGGACCATCCCGACAGCGAGCACCGCGACCTCGGTGACGGTGAGCGCCCAGATGATGCCGGGCAGGCCGAACCAGACGCTCCCTGCGATCACCACTGGGATGAACAGCACCCCTTGGGCGGCCGACATGATGGTCGCGGGAAGGGCACGCCCGGTTGCCTGGAACAGCGACGTGATGAGGCCGGTGAAGCCGTTCGCGATCATCGCGATGAGCTGCGCCGCGAGCACCACGACGCCGATCGCGAGCACGGACGCGTCGGCGACGAAGAGCGCGAACACCTGCTCGCGGAAGCACAGCAGGAGTGCGGCCGCGAGTGCGGCGACCGCGCCGACCGTGATGGCGGATGCTCGCAGCGCCGACCCGAAGCGTGCGCCGTCGCCCTTGCCGTACGAGTAGGCCAGCAACGGCAGCACGCCGAGGGTGACACCCATGATGAGGAACTCGGGCACCTGGGCGATACGCACGGCGACGCCCATCGCCGCGAGCGGCCCCTCACCGTAGGCCGCGGCGAGGTTGTTGAGCACCAGCGCCGTGACGATGAGGAACGCCGACTGCAGCAGCGTGCCGACGCCGACGCCGAGGACCGGCTTCTGCACTGAGCCTGCGAGGGTGAACCAGCGAGGAGAGAGGCTCACGTGCTCGCTGTTGCGCGTCAGCCAGAGAACGAAGTAGGCGACGACGACGACGTTCGCGAGACCCGTTGCCACGGCCGCCCCCGCCACTCCCCAGTTGAGCACCAGGATGAACAGGGCATCGAGGGCCAGGTTCACGACGGCGGACAGCACGAGCGCGACCATGACCTGCTTCGCCGCGCCTTCCGCCCGGACGAGCTGCTCGAGGCAGACCGCCGCGGCGAGGACGGGCACGAACCCGAGCAGCACCCCGACGAAGGCAGCCGTGGGAGCGGCCACCGATGCGTCGGCGCCGAGCAGCGCGACGAGCGGCGACAGGAAGACGAGCCCGATGGCGGCGACCACGGCCCCCACGACCACCGAGCCCCAGAGCGAGTAGGACGCGACCCGCTTGATGATCGCCACCCTCGAGGGGTCGCGTTCGGCCCCGCCGAGGAGGCGCGACACGAGCGCCCCTCCCCCGACCCCGAAGACGTTCCCGACCCCCATGACGAGGATGAGGACCGGCGAGCCCAGGGTGATTGCGGCAAGCAGGGCCGTGTCCTCGAGCGAGCCGATGAACCCCGCATTGGTGAGGTTGTAGATCGCTCCGACGATCATCGCGGCCGCCATGGGCACGCAGAGGTGCAGGAGTGCGCTGACGATCGGTGCCGACGAGAGGTACCAGCGGTTCGTGTGCGCCGCATCCGGGGCGGCCTCACGGGCTGCCGACAGATCGGTCTTGGCTTCGGGTTCTGTTGGTGTGCTCATGGTTGCTTCTTTCTGGGCAGGACGGAGCGCGCGCCGACACTCGTCGGCACGTGGGGGGATGCGCGACTCGGTCGCGCGTCTCGGAGGGCTAGTCGCGCACTGGCTGCGGGAGCTGAGCCGTGATCTTGGCGAGCAGCGCCTGGAACGCGACTCGCTCGTCGGCGTCGAGCGGCGCGAGGATCGTCTCGTCTGCGGCGATCATGGCCTCCTCGAAGCCCGCGATGAGCTCGGCTCCCGAAGGAGTGGCATAGACGCGCTTGGTGCGCTCGTCGCCGCCCTCGGTTCGGCGTTGGATGAGCCCTCGCCCTTCGAGGCCGCGGAGCAGACTCGAGACGCTTGCGGGGGTCGTGCGGCTCATTCGAGCGAGCTCCGACTGGCTCGCCCCTGGACTCTGCACGAGGTAGCCGAGCACGAAGCTCTGCGGCCGGGTGAGCTCGCGTTCACGTGTCCAGTCCTCCCCGGCCTTCATCTGCGCCCAGCTGATCCATCGAACGAACTCGAGGGGCGTGCGTGGGGCTGGCGCTGTATTCGACATAGTTAGAACTATTACAGTTCGAGTTCTAACTGTCAAGATGGCGCAGCCTGGAGCGCGCGCCTCACGCGTAGACTGGGCGGATTACCCGGGAGGAGCAACGATGCCCGAACCGAAGCATCCAGAGAAGCGAGCGAAGCCCGAAGCCGGCGTGACGCGCATCGTCGAGAACATCGACGAGACCGCCGCCATGTTCTCCGAGCCAAAGATCACCGCCGTCGGCATCCCCGCCGTCCTCAACTCGCTCAAGGTGACAACCGCGCAGATGGGCCCAGCCCGCACGGCCCGCACTCTGCTGCGCATCAACCAGAAGGACGGCTTCGACTGCCCCGGATGCGCATGGCCGGAGGGCAAGCACCGCAGCCCGGCCGAGTTCTGCGAGAACGGCGCCAAGGCCGTCGCCGAAGAGGCCACGAAGCGGCGCGTTCCCCCGAGCTTCTTCGCCAAGCACTCCATCGAGGAGCTGCGCACCTGGGACGACTACTCGCTCGGCCAGCAGGGCCGGCTCACGCATCCGATGCTCCTCGAAGAGGGCGGCACGCACTACCGGGCCGTGAGCTGGGACGACGCGTTCGACATCATCGCCGACGAGTTCGCGCAGATGTCGAGCCCAGACGAGGCGATCTTCTACACCTCAGGCCGCACCTCGAACGAGGCGGCGTTCGTGTACCAGCTGTTCGTGCGCGGGCTCGGCACCAACAACCTCCCCGACTGCTCCAACATGTGCCACGAGTCGAGCGGATCCGCGCTCGGCGAGACGCTCGGCATCGGCAAGGGCTCGGTGAGCCTCGAAGACCTCCACGAGGCCGACCTCATCATCATCGCCGGCCAGAACCCCGGCACCAACCACCCCCGCATGCTCACCGCGCTCGAGAAGGCGAAGCTCAACGGGGGCAAGATCATCGCCGTGAACCCGCTGCCCGAGGCGGCGCTCATGCGGTATGAGAACCCGCAGACCGTGCGCGGCATGGTGCTCGGCGGCACCGCCCTCAACGACCTGTTCCTGCAGATCAAGCTGGGCGGCGACCAGGCCCTCTTCCAGGCGCTGGGCCGCATCCTGCTCGACGCAGAGGAGGCGAACCCCGGCACCGTCTTCGACCACGACTTCATCGCCGCGAAGACGTCGGGCGTGGATGCGTACCTCGAGTCCCTCCGCACGCTCGACTGGGCCGAGATCGAGACCGCGACCGGCCTGGGCGAAGCGGAGATCCGCGAGGCCGGCGAGCTGCTGCTCGCCTCGAAATCGACGATCGTCTGCTGGGCGATGGGCCTCACCCAGCACAAGCACTCGGTGCCGACGCTGCGCGACTGCGTCAACCTGCTGCTCCTGCAGGGCAACATCGGCAAGCCCGGCGCGGGCGTCTGCCCCGTGCGCGGACACTCGAACGTGCAGGGCGACCGCACGATGGGCATCTTCGAGCGGATGCCGGAGTCGTTCCACGACAAGCTCGACGCCGAGTTCTCGTTCGCGTCTCCCCGCGAGCACGGCTACGACACGGTCGAGGCGATCCGCGCCATGCGCGATGGCAAGGCCCGCGTCTTCATGGCCATGGGCGGCAACTTCTCCAGGGCGACACCCGACACGGCAGTGACGGAGGCGGCCATGGAGTCGCTTGCCCTCACGGTGCAGGTATCGACGAAGCTGAACCGCTCGCACGTCGCAACAGGGCGCCGAGCGCTCATCCTCCCCACCCTCGGCCGCACGGAACGCGACCGGCAGGCGGGCGGCACGCAGCGCGTGACCGTCGAGGACTCCATGAGCGCCGTGCATGCCTCCCACGGGCGGCTCGAGCCGGCAGGCGACGAACTGCTCAGCGAGGTCGCCATCGTGACGATGCTCGCCGAGCGGGTCCTCACCCGTTCGCGCCCGAACGTGCCGCAGGTGAACTGGGCCGAGCTGCGCGCCGACTACGCGAACGTGCGTGCATCCATCTCCCGGGTCATTCCCGGGTTCGAGGACTTCGAGGCGAAGATCGACGAGCCCGGCGGGTTCGTCCTGCCGAACGGGCCACGCGACGGCCGCGACTTCTCGAGCATCGGCGGCACGGCGAAGTTCACGGCCAACGAGCTCGAGTATCCGAAGGTCCCCGAGGGGCGCCTGCTGCTGCAGACTCTGCGCTCGCACGACCAGTTCAACACCACCATCTACGGCAAGGACGACCGGTACCGGGGCGTGAAGAGCGCCAGGAGGGTCGTCTTCGTCAACGAGGCGGATGCACGGGACCGCGGCCTCGCCGACGGCGACCACGTCGACATCGTGTCGGAGTGGCCCGGCCGCGATGGGTCGCTCGAAGAGCGCCGCAGCGAACGCCACCGCATCGTCGTCTACTCCACCCCGCGCGGCTGCGTCGCCGCGTACTACCCGGAGACGAACGTGCTCGTGCCGCTCGACTCGACCGCCGATGTCAGCAACACGCCGACCTCGAAGTCGATCGTCGTTCGATTGGAGAAGCTCGAGCGCTGAAGCGAGCATCTCCCCTCGCCCTCAGAGGCGCCCGCCACCCTAGGCGGTGAGGGCCTCAGGCTCGGCGGCGGATGCGGATCGGTCCCCTCGCCGAGGCGCCATCGACGACCTCGCCGCCCTGGGTGATGTCGACGTCGCCGGCCGCCACGAGGCGCAGCGCGGCTGCCCTCGCCGCATCCATCTCGACGCGCCACTCGTCTCCGCCGACGGCTCGGGCCACCTCGGACGGACAGATGGTGGCCCCTTCGGCCCGCTTGGCGAGCAGCTCGAGGATCACACGCTCGAGCTGCTGATCGCGCCGCGAGACCGCGGTCACAGCAGCCGCTCCGCGAGGACCTTCGCCGTCGCCTCGGGATGCACGCGGTGCCCGACCGACTCGGCCACCTCGACGAGCTCCGAGCCCGGAAGCGTCTCGGCCAGGCGCCTCGCGGCGCTCGCGAGGAACGGGAACGTGTCGCCGCCCACGACGATCGTCACGGGCACCTGCACGTCGACCATCGCCGCCGTCGGCGTCGACACCTGCCGCACGAGCTGCGCGTCGTAGACCGTCGACTGTGCGAGCGGCACGAGGCCGGGGAAGATCGGGCTCTGCCGAATCTGCTCGACGAGGGCAGGGTCGAGCCCAACCCCCTCGAGCTGGAACGTCGAGACCGCAGTGGCCGAGTCGCCGTCGTCGACGAGCCGCTGCAGGCGCTCGGCGAGGTCGGGCGCCGGCTCGTGCTGCCCGAACCGGAACGGAGGCTCCGACAGGAACAGGTGCTGCACGGGAACGCCGAGGGAGGCGGCGAAGAGCGCAAGCACGGCCCCGGAGGAATGCCCCACGACGCTCACCCGGCCGCCGACCGCACCGATGACGGCCGCCAGGTCCTCCGCTTCACGCTCTGGCGCCGACGGCTTCGTGTCACCGCTGTCGCCGCGAGCGCGCCGGTCGAAGGCGACGACCGCGAATCCGACCCGGACGAGCGCCAACGCGAACTCCGTCACGTCACGCGCCGTCGAGAACGCGCCGTTCACGATGACCACCACGGGCCCCGAGCCGCGGATCTCGTACGCGATGCGCGTTCCATCCGCCGAGAGGACCGTCTCGCGATCGACGCGAACCCCGCCCGCCCCCGGCTCTTCTGCTGCCACCATGTTCCTGATCCCCTTCCTCGACGAGCAGCGAGCAGCACTGCCCGCACCCGAATACGAGCACAGTCTGCACCCGACGACCGACAATCAGCGGAGTGCACACGACGGGCCCCACGCTGCAGTCCTCCCTGCAGCGTGGGGCCCGCCGCCCTCCACGCTCTGTCGCGGTCTGATGTACCCCCGTGCCGAGCTACTTCACGTAGCCGTTGGGGTTGAGCACGTACTTCTTCGGCGCGCCCGCATCGAAGTCGGCGTAGCCCTTCGGAGCCTCGTCGAGCGTGATCGGCGTCGCCTGCACGGCGTCGGCGATCTTCACCTTGTCGAAGAGGATCGCCTGCATGAGCTGCCGGTTGTACTTCATGACCGGGCATTGTCCGGTCGTGAACGACAGCGACTTCGCCCAGCCGAGCCCGAGCCGGATCGAGAGCGAGCCGACCTTCGCCGCCTCGTCCACTCCGCCCGGGTCGCCGGTCACGTACAGGCCGGGAATACCGAGCGCACCACCAGCCTCCGTCACCGTCATGAGCGAGTTCAGCACCGTCGCGGGCGCCTCGTGCCCCGCATCTGAACCGTGCCCGCGGGCCTCGAAGCCCACAGCATCCACACCGCACTCGACCTCCGGCACACCGAGGATCTGCTCGATCTGCTCACCGGGGTCACCCTTCGAGACATCGACCGTCTCGCAGCCGAACGACCGCGCCTGCGCGAGGCGCTCCTCGTTGAGGTCGCCCACGATGACGCAGGCAGCACCGAGCAGTTGCGCGCTGACTGCTGCCGCGAGCCCCACCGGGCCCGCGCCTGCGATGTACACCGTCGACCCTGGGCCGACCCCCGCGGTGTAGGCACCGTGGAAGCCCGTCGGGAAGATGTCGGAGAGCATCGTCAGGTCGAGGATCTTCTCGAGCGCCTGGTCGCGGTCCGGGAACTTCAAGAGGTTCCAGTCGGCGTACGGCACCAGCACGTACTCCGCCTGCCCGCCGACCCAGCCGCCCATGTCGACGTAGCCGTACGCGCTGCCTGGCCGGTCCGGGTTCACGTTGAGGCAGATGCCCGTCTTGCCCGACTTGCAGTTGCGACAGCGCCCGCACGCGATGTTGAACGGCACCGACACGATGTCGCCGACCTTGATGAACTCGACGTCCGGCCCGACCTCGATGACCTCACCCGTGATCTCGTGACCCAGCACGAGGTCGACCGGGGCAGTCGTGCGACCGCGCACCATGTGCTGGTCGGACCCGCAGATGTTCGTCGTCACGGTGCGCAGGATGGCTCCGTGCCGCACCTGGCGACCCACGTTCGCCGGGTTCACGCCCGGCCCATCCTTCAGCTCGAACTCGGGATACGGGATGTCGATGACCTCGACCTCGTTCGGCCCCTTGTACGCGACGGCTCTGTTGCTCGCCATGATCTCTCCTTTGAGTTGAGCGGGTTCTGCATGCGGTGCACACGACGGTGCAACCCTGCGAACGTCTCTGTTACGCAGTGTTTCGAGGCTATTGGCCGCCCTCAGGACACACCAGGATTCGAGGCAGATGACCAGCGGATGCACAGACTCAGGCCCGGGTGATCTGTTCAGTCGACTTCCCAGCGCGTTCGGAATACGGCCGATACCCCATCGGTTGTTGTAGCTGCAAGCATCCACTTCTCGGAAGGAACAGCAAGCATGGCAATCGTCATCACCGGCGCGACCGGACAGCTCGGAACCCTCGTCATCGACAGCCTCCTCGAGCGCGGCGCAACCCCCACCGAGATCGTCGCCGGCGGCCGCAACGCCGAGCGACTCGCGCAGCTCGCAGCGAAGGGCGTTCGCACCGCCACCATCGACTACTCGCAGCCCGACACCGCGACCGCCGCCATCAACGAAGGCGACACCGTCGTGCTCATCTCCAGCAGCGAAGTGGGCACCCGCGTCGCGCAGCACGAAGCGGTCATCGACGCGGCGAAGGCCAAGGGCGCGGCCCGCATCGTCTACACGAGCGTCCTCGGCGGCGACCCGGATGCCCTCATCCTCGCGCCTGAGCACGTCGCGACCGAGTCGCTCATCCGCGAATCCGGCCTTCCCGCCACCATCGTGCGCAACGGCTGGTACACGGAGAACTACGTCGCCGACATCGCCCAGGGCGAGACGACCGGGGTCATCGTCAACAGCGCGGGCAAGGGCCGAGTCGCCAGCGCCTCCCGCGCCGACTACGCCGCAGGCATCGCCGCGATCGCCCTCGAAGACGGCCACGAAGGCAAGGTCTACGAGTTCTCCGGCGACAAGGCCTGGGACTTCGAGGAGTTCGCGAAGACCCTCGCCGACGCGATCGGCCGCGACGTCGAGTACCGCGCCCTCACCACGGAGGAGCACAAGGCCGCCCTCACCTCGAACGGGCTCGACGAAGGCACCATCGGCTTCATCACGGGCCTCGACGCGAACATCCGCGACGGAGGGCTCGCCCTCACCACCGGCGACCTCTCCCGAGTGTCCGGACGCCCCACGACGACGCTCGCCGAGACGCTCCGCACCCTCACCGCCTAGGCAGCTCCGCGCGCGGTTCCACCTGGGTTCCGCGCGCGGTTCCGGCTACGATTCCGGCCCGGCGGCTGATCACCGGCTGCCCCCAAGCCCAGCCGCTGGTTCCCGGCTCCCAGCTCAGGCCGCCCCCTGTCCTATCCGCCCCAGCCTCGCTCCCCCTGCCATCCGCCTCGGTTGCTTCCATTCGGGATGGAAAAGTCACTTCGTTGCGGGAACTTCTCCAGCACGAAGTGACTTCCCCATCCCGAGACGAAGCAGGCAGGCGGGCCAGAGCAAGCAGGCAGGCGGACAGGTAGGCCAGAGCCGGCAGGCAGGCGCAAGCCAGAGCAGGCAGGCGCAGGCGCAGGCCGCGCGCTACCGGAGCGGCTGCGGGGCGAGCGAGCGCGGTCGGCTGAGCGAGAACAGCTCGGGAGCTGAGCCCGCGCCGTTCTCGGCAAGGTCGGCCCCGAGGCGGCCGATCGAGGGAACGAACTTGAACCCCTCCCCCGCGAACCCAGCGAGGACCACGATGCGGCCGACCCGGTCGATCACGAACCTGGCGTCGTCGGTCGTCGTGTAGGTGCAGCTGATCGGGTCGGCGCTCTCCGCATCGACGCCAGGCAGCCAGTCCCGCGCGTACTGCCTGATGGCGTCGAGCTGCGCGGACACCGGCTGGAAGTCTCGCGAGTCCGGGTCGACGACGGGCCCGACCCCGTGCCATCCCGCCTTGATCCCCTCACCGGGGGTGAGCATCCCGTACACCGGCGAGAGCCACCCCTCGTACCCGGGCCTCCCGAGCGCGGGCAGGTGGTTGAAGCTCGGCCAGTCGACATACCCGTTGAACTCGCGGAAGTGCACGGGCGCCTCCTGGGTCACGCGCAGGCGCGGCAGCTCGACGGCCCCGCCGAGCAGCGTGCGGGTCCACGCGTTGACCGCAGAGACGACGACCTTCGCGGTGATCGTCTCGCGCGCGTGACCCCGATGCTCTGGCTCCTCGCCCCAGGAGTGCGCCTCGACGACCACGCGCTCGGCCTGTTCGACGACGCTGACCGCTCGCGTGCCCCAGCTCAGCTCCGCGCCGCTCGCAGCGGCCAGCTCGGCCATGCTCGTCAGCGCATCCGCTGCCCTGACCCGGCCGGCCCTCGGGAGGTGCAGCACCTCGGTGTCGAAGCGGATGCCAGGCCACCGTTCGCCCGCGTCCTGCGTCGAGAGCAGCTCGGCGGGTTCCCCGCTCGCGGAGATCGCACCATGTACCTCGGGGCTCGCCGCCCCCGGCCCGTGGTTCACGAGACCGACGAGGTCGAGGATCTGGCGGCCAGAGTCGAGCTCGAGCTCGCCCCACAGCGCGCGCGACTCGTGCAGCATCGCGACGAGATCCGGCTGCGTGTACGACGTGTTGAAGTTGCGCGTCGCCCCGTGGGACGCGCCCATGTGGTGACCGGGCTGGAACTGCTCGAGCAGGCGCACGCGCCTGCCGCGCCTCGCCAGCTGCCACGCGGTCGACAGGCCCATCGCGCCGCCGCCGATGATGAGCACGTCAACGTCAGTCATGGCCCCACGCTACCCGCACTCAACTCGGGGCACTTCCTCGGTACCATTGCGGAATGCTCACCGTCTCCGGTCAGCGGGAGAAGATCCTCACCGCGTACATGAACCTGCTCGTCGACTCCGGCGTGCGCGGGACGACCCTCGAGGCAGTTGGCACCACCTGCAAGCTCTCCAAGGCCGGGGTGCTGCACCATTTCTCGTCGAAGCAGGCGCTCGGGGATGCGCTCCTCGAGGAGCTGCGGGGGCAGGCGCGGGTCGACGCCGACAACATGCTCGCCGACCTCGACAACGCCGTCTCGTACTACATCGTCTCCTCGCAGGATCGGGACAGCCTCCTCGAACGGCTCGTGGAAGCGGTGTACCGCCTCGCGCAGACCGGCGACAAGGATGCGCTCGACGTGCTCCGCCAGTGCCGGGAGGGCTGGTTCGACGCACTGGTTCGGGCTATCGGCGACACCTCGGTCGCACGGCTCGTGCTGTTCGTCGGTGACGGCATGAACCACAACGCGCTGCTCAGCGTGGGCTCGGAGAACGAGAAGTTCATCAACGCGGAGTCGACAGCCGAGATCCTCGGCGCGATCCGGGACCTCCGCGGCTAGGGAGTGTCCGACACCGGACGAGCGGAGCAGGTCGCAGGTGTCGGACACGCCCGAGCGAGCTA
The DNA here is from genome assembly GCF_002931515.1 of Pseudoclavibacter sp. RFBG4. NCBI lineage: Bacteria > Bacillati > Actinomycetota > Actinomycetes > Micrococcales > Microbacteriaceae > Pseudoclavibacter > Pseudoclavibacter sp. RFBG4. The sequence continues at coordinate 23,255 of NZ_PSYC01000005.1, forward strand.
CTTCACCGGGTAGGCGGCGAGCGAAGCCCTCGTGGCATCGTTCGGTGCGAGACCCCATGCGGTGAAGTACGCGGTGAGATCCGCCTGGGCCACCTCCCCTGCGACGGTCATGAAGAGCTGTCGCCGACTCTCGTCGTCAGCCAGGACGAGCCCTGCCTGCTGACGCTCGCGGTATTCACGATTCAATGTCGGGTAGAAGCTGTCCCCGAACTTGCCGCGCAGACCATCGAACATCGCCAGCTTGACGAAGAGATCGCTCTCCGCGTCGAAGGAACGCTCAGAGCTGGGCTTTGCCAGGTAGGTGGCGACTGCCCGCTTGCTGCTCTCCGACTCGAGGCGGTTCGGCTGTCCGAGTGAGAGCTGCACCGCGACCGAGGAGATGTTCACCGTCACCTCACCGAGGCCATCCCATCGATACTGCGGGGCCTGGTAGGTGTGTCCGATCTCATGCCAGAGTCCCCACTGGTCGGTGATCGGCTGCCTGAGGAGGTCCGCCGCTGCCCCCGTGTCGGTCTGGAACGTGATGCGATCATGCGTGGCGGAGGCGTATCCGCCGCCGGAATCCGGGTTGGTGATCATGACTCGCGCCGGCGACTTGTGGTGGAGGCCATTCTCCGCGATCGACAGCCCGTAGTTCGTGTCCGTCGTCGCCACGACGTGGTCCCAGGCGAGCACGCGCTCATCGCTGATGGCGTCGAAGTCGGCAGAGGCGATGGAACGTTGCAGGACGGCGAACACGCGCTCCCCCTGGACAACGACGAAGGGCGCATCGGCGAAGAGCATGTCCTGCAGTGCGAAGTCGTCGACCGTCGTCTGCCCACGGGTGAAGGTCGGGACCGGCACTCCCCCGGTGACGGTCACTGCTTCAGGAGCGCCCGAAGATTTCGCGAGCGACACCAGACCATCCCTATCGGCGACGATCGTGTTCGTGCCAGGTTTGAGCGGCGTGCGCTTCACGTCGACCGACGACCCGCCGTTCAATGCCGCGTACGAGCCGTACTGCCCGATGACCGCCTCCACCCCGACACTGCCAGCCGGCAAGGTGATCCGCAGCGTCTGCCCTGACGTGACATATCGGCCGGTCGGCTCATGCACGCTGTGTCGCATCTGTCGATTCTCGCGAACACGGTCTGCCTCGGCGTCGCCCCGGGCGGCGAGCAGCAGCTTGGATGATTCCTGATCGATCAGCAGCTTCGGCGCCGTCGTCGCGTACACCGTTGCGACCATGCTGGAAGCTTCTGGGCTACTCGCGGTGCCCGGTTCTCCGGCGACGACACCGACTTCGATCTTCTGCCCCGGCGCGACCGTGCGCGCAATGGTGATCGTCACCGACCCATTCGAGATGGTCTTCGCCGAGTAGTAGGCGGAGCCGGCATAGGTTTCCGCCACGTACACTCCGTCGACCCAGATCATCGTGCGGGTCGTGGATGCGAAGACCCGCTCGCTCATGGTGACCGCGAGCTTTCCGTCGGCATCGAGCGCCACGTTCGAGACCTCGCCGGCCACGGTCGACGCCAGGGTGCGCTCGTCTGCATGCGCGTGCGCCTCTCCGGGTGCGCCTTCCGCGAGCATCACATCCACGCGCTGACCCGCTGTCGCCTTGCGAGTGGGCTTCACCGTCGTCTCTCTGCTCGCGCTCTCGGCCATCGAGTAGTACGCCGTCCCCGCGTAGGTTTCACCCGCGTAGCCCCCGTCGATGTACACGATGATGCGCGTGGACGATCTGAAGAGACCGGCTCCGAGCGTGTAGGAGATCCTCCCCTCGCCGTCCACGCTCAGTGAGCGCACCAGCGTGGAGCCGGTGGTCGTGGACAACTGCGTCGGCAGCGCCGCCTGCGTCTCTGCAGCGAGGGCGGGCGGCGCGACGAGCGCGCCTCCGAGCACCAGAGTTGCTGCCAACGCCGCGGTCGCCAGTCTGGCGATCTTGAGTTTTTTCATGTCTTCCTCGTTGTTCGTGCAGAACGCCGCCTCTGAGGTGCGTGCTTCCCTCTGGGCGCATTCTGCTGCGGCGCACGATCCACTGGGCACGGACCATGCGGAGCCAGGGGCATCCGCAAGTGAATCAGAATTCTAGGTCGTAGCAAGCCTGTAAGTCAGCACTGTCCGTCAGGAAACAGAACCGTTACGCACCGATGCGGGAAAATTCTCGGCGCATCACCGACCAAATGGTAAGTTCGTGCTCACTCCGCGAACGCGGCAGGCCCTTTGATGCGGGAGACAACGATGACCAACGCACAGCCTGGCCCCATTACCGAGGCCCTCGCCACCCAGACGCCCATCGGCAAGGGGCTCGCCCCCGCACGACTCGGCATCTGGGGGTCGACCGTCATCGGCCTCGCCTCGACGGCGCCCCTCTTCTCCCTCGCAGCGACCCTCGGCTTCGTCGTGATCGCCGTCGGCGAGCAGGCGCCCATCGCGTTCATCCTCGCGTTCATCCCGATGATGTTCACGGCCTTCGCGTACCGCGAGCTCAACAACGAGCTGAACGACTGCGGCACCGTCTTCACCTGGGCGGCCAAGGCCTTCGGCCCTCGCACCGGCTGGATGTCGGGCTGGGCCCTCGCGGTCGCCGGGATCCTGGTCATGGCGAACCTCGCCGAGATCGCCTCCGTCTATATCCTGCTGCTCATCGGAGACGGATCGCTCGCCGAGAACCGGGTCGTCGTGACGCTCTTCGGCGCCGTCATCATCGCCGTCATGACGTGGATCTCCATGCGCGGCATCGAGCTGGGCGAGAAGATGCAGGTCGTCCTGCTCGTCATCCAGTACGCGGCAATGGCGGCGTTTGTCGTCGGCTGCCTCGTCGGCTACTTCAACGGCACGGCGCCCGACCCGACGCCCGTCAGCATCGACTGGTTCAACCCGTTCCTCGCGGACGTCACGGGCATGGTGCAGGCGATCATCCTCGCTCTCTTCATCTATTGGGGCTGGGACACCTGCCTCGCTCTGACCGAGGAGACGAAGGACCCGAAGAAGACCCCGGGCCGTGCCGCCGTGCTCTCGACCGTGCTGCTGCTCATCACGTACGTCGGCATCACGATCGTCGTCATGATGTACGCCGGCCTCGGCGAGACCGGCACCGGTCTCGCGAACGAGGAGAACGCCGACGACGTCTTCTCGGTGCTCACCGACCTCGCGATGGGCCCGTGGGGCTGGTTCCTCGTGCTCGCCGTCGCCGTCTCGTCGTTGTCGTCGTCGCAGACCACGATCCTGCCCACCGCCCGCGGCACCTTCGCTATGGGCGTGTACAAGGCGCTCCCGAAGCGCTTCGCCGTGGTGAGCGAGAAGTCGAAGACCCCGACGTTCTCGACGCTCCTCATGGGCATCGTCGCGATCGTCTACTACGTCGGCATGAGCTTCGTGTCGAACAGCGTGCTGCAGGACTCGATCCTCTCGATCGGCCTCGCCATCGCCTTCTTCTACGGCATCGCGAGCTTCGCCTGCATCTGGTTCTTCCGCACCAGCCTCTTCACGTCGACCCGCAACTTCCTCTACCGGTTCCTGTTCCCGCTGCTCGGCGGCGTGTTCATGGTGTGGGCGTTCTTCCAGTCGGCGATCGACATGGCCAACCCCGAGTACGGATACACGACCTTCTTCGGCCTCGGCAGCGCGTTCGTCATCGGCATCGGCTCGTTTGTCATCGGCTTCATCCTCATGTTCGTCTGGGCCGCGATGCCCGGCTCGAAGGACTACTTCGAGAAGCGCACCATCAACCGTCACTCCGCGATCCTCGCCCCGGAAGACTGACCCGCAGCCAGGCGTCCCGCCTCCCGGCCGGGCACTCGAGCCGCACCGCACGACCTACCAACCGCAAGGTTCACCCCGTGGACCGGGCGGAACATCCACCGCACGTGATCAGAGAAAGGCCTTTCGTGCATATCCTCATCATCGGTGCCGGAGGCGTCGGCGCAGCCGCTGCCCGCATCGCGAAGCGACGCAGCTTCTTCGACTCCTGCCTCATCGCCGACTACGATCCCGCCCGCCCGCAGGACCTCGTCGCCGAACTCGGCGACGACCGATTCCGCGCGGCCCAGGTGGATGCGTCCGACCCCGGCGCCGTCGAGGCGCTCGTGCGCGACAACGGCATCACCCACGTCCTCAACGCGGTCGACCCCCGCTTCGTGATGCCCATCTTCACAGGCGTCACCGCCGCCGGCGCGACCTACCTCGACATGGCGATGAGCCTCTCGAAGCCGCACCCCGAGCATCCGCACGAGCAGACCGGCGTTAAGCTCGGCGACGAGCAGTTCGAGCACGATGCGGCGCTGAAGGAGCGCGGCGTCCTCGCGCTGTGCGGCATCGGCGTCGAGCCAGGCCTCTCGGACGTGTTCGCCCGTTACGCAGAGGACGAGCTGTTCTCGGAGATCGACGAGCTCGGCGTGCGCGACGGCGCGAACCTCACCGTCGAGGGCTACGACTTCGCCCCGTCCTTCTCGATCTGGACGACCATCGAGGAGTGCCTCAACCCGCCCGTCATCTTCGAGCGCGAGCGCGGCTGGTACACGACGCCGCCCTTCAGCGAGGCTGAGGTGTTCGACTTCCCCGAGGGCATCGGCCCCGTCGAGTGCGTCAACGTCGAGCACGAGGAAGTGCTGCTCATGCCGCGGTGGACCGACGCGAAGCGCGTCACGTTCAAGTACGGACTCGGCCAGGAGTTCATCGATGTGCTCAAGACGCTGCACATGCTCGGCCTCGACAGCACCGACCCGGTCAGCGTCAAGGGCCAGCAGGTGTCGCCTCGCGATGTCGTCGCCGCGGTGCTGCCAGACCCCGCGAAGCTGGGCGACCGCATGCGCGGCAAGACCTGCGCGGGCCTCCTCGTGACCGGCAAGGGCAAGGACGGCGAGCCGAAGCAGGTGTACCTGTACCACGTGGCCGACAACGAGGAGACGATGGCGAAGGACAATTCGCAGGCCGTCGTCTGGCAGACCGCCATCAACCCGGTCATCGCCCTCGAGCTGCTCGCGACGGGCGTCTGGTCTGGTGCCGGTGTGCTCGCACCCGAGGCGTTCGACGCGAAGCCGTTCCTGGAGCTGCTCGGCTCGTCGGAGCCCGCCGGCTACGGTTCGCCGTGGCACGTGCAGGACCGCAGCGCGGCGCTGTCCGCGTAAGCGCCCGGGTCCGCTGACCAACTTCAGTGCAATCTCTGGCCGAAAGCGCTGTTTTGGCGCCGCTCGGTCCGATATTGCACTGAAGTTGGTCAGCCTCTCCGCAGCAACTCCTCGATCTCGGCGGCCGTCGGGATGCTCGGCGAGGCCCCGCGCTTCGAGACGGCGAGAGCACCAGCGGCCGCCCCGAACCGAATCGCCGCTTCGAGGGATCGCCCGCCAGCGAGCGCAGCCCCGAGCGCACCGGCGAAGGCGTCGCCGGCCGCCGTCGTATCGACGGCCTCGACCTCGATCACGGGGAACGTCTCCGCGCGTTCGGGCGTCACGAGCGTCGTCCCGTCCCCGCCGCGTGTGACGAGCACCGCCCCGACGCCGCGGTCGAGGAACCACCGTCCGGCCTCGACGGCGCTCGCCTCCGAGTCGACGACGATGCCCGTGAGCATCCGCGCCTCCGTTTCGTTGGGGGTGACGAGGTCGACGAGGCCCCACACCTCCTCGTCGAGAGGTGCGGCGGGCGCCGGGTCGAGGATCGTCGTGATCCCGGCATCCCGCGCCGTGCGCAGGATGCTCGCGGTCAGCCGCGCGGGCGTCTCGAGCTGGGTGAGCAGCACCGAGCTCGTGGCCGCGGAGTCGCGGATGCCCTGCACGACGGTCGCCTCGTCGAGCGCGTCGTTCGCTCCCGGCACGATGACGATGGAGTTCTCGCCGCTCGCATCCACGCGGATGTGCGCGATACCCGTCTCCCCTGACACCGTCCGCAGCCTGTCGACACCCACGCCGGCGTCGACGAGCTCGCGCGTGACCATCGTGCCGAACGCGTCGTCGCCGACACACGCGATGAACGAGGTGGATGCGCCAGCGCGGGCGGCCGCGACGGCCTGGTTCGCCCCTTTTCCGCCGAGGGCCAGGCTGAAGCTGTCGCCCCTCAGCGTCTCACCGGGTTCCGGCGGCCGGGCGGAGAAGGCGGTGAGGTCGGCGGAGACGCTCCCGACGACAAGCACGCCGCTTCGGTTCGTGCCGCTCATGCGCGCTTCGAGCGCATCGCCTTGAGCTGCGTGAGCGATTCGTCGCCCGCTTTCTCCTCGTACTCGTCCGAGCCGAGCGGCACGAGCGCGACACGCCCCTCCTCGTCGGAGTGGATGCCCCACCCCCAGCGCTTCCCGAGGGGAGACGCGCGAAGGCACGCCTGGTCCTTCGCGAAGAAGGCGGCCCTGGCCGCGTCCCGCTCCTCAGCCGGTACCGCGTTGCGCACGGCGTAGGTCTCGAAGAGCACATCGTCGGACGTGTACTCATACGGGTGCGCGACGATGAGGGCGTGCTGGAGGCTCGCGATGGTCGGCCCCTTCGCCGACTCGGGCGGCGCCTCAGCCTCGTCGACGGGGCAGTCGTCGGCGATCTGGATGAACGTGCTCGCGTAGTTCGTCGTTCCCATGGGCAGAGCCTACGGGGCGTTCAGCTGGGGAGCCGATCGCGAAGAGCATCGCTAGCGTCACGAAAGCGTGACCGAGTGGTCGGCGCGTGCGCTGAACCGTTATCCGGAAATCCGCCTGGGGGCAGAGCCCCTCGCATAGGGTACGAATTCGGCGTTCGGAAGGAACCTGCATTGCGCGATATCTCAAGCCTGAAGCTCGCCCTCAGCTTCACGACGGCCACCGTCGTGCTCCTCATCTCGGGGTGCTCGCCATCGGCCCCGGCAGAGACGGCACAGGCCGAGACGGCACAGTCGGAGTCCGCCGCAGCGCCGTCGGCGACCCAGGCAGTCACGCCTTCGACCACCCCGATGGCAACCGCGACCCCCGAGGCGAGTTACGAAACCGACGCGTACGGCGTGCGGTTCTGGAATTCCGAGTCCGACCGCAGCGCCGTTACCTACGAGGAGGGCGCATTGGGGATGACCGTTGCCGACCAGCAGCTCTACGTCGAGGAGAAGTTCCTCATCTCGCAGTGCATGCGCGAGAAGGGCATCCACTACCGCTTCCGACTCCCTTGGCAACTGCATCCCGAGGACAAGAGCGAAGCGAACGAGCACTTCGGGGAGGCCGAACTGCTCGCCCTCTACGGTGAGCCCGCGCCGACCGCGCCGAACGACTGGACGCAGCACGGATGCATGGGCTTCGCGGAGCACGAGATGGGCCAAGACGGCACGACGTAGGGCGCGGGTCAGGTGCGATGCGGGCGGAGGCCGCGAAGCCAGTCGTCGGCCGCGTCCTGTGAACGGAGACGGACCACGCGGAGGCTCGGCCAGGCCCGCTCGGCCGCGTCCACCCTCCGGCGAATCTTGGCGCGCCCCTTCCACCCCCACCGGACGATGTGCTCCGGGTCGACGAGGATCGTGTGCAGGGGAGGCTCGATGTTGCCGTTCCACAGTTCGACGCGCCGCAGCCTTCTGCGGAGCGTGCGCCGCACGAGCCGCGACATGTGCGTCCAGACCGAGTAGTCGAGGAACACCAGCGTGTCGGCCCGGCTCGTGAGCAGGTCACCGAGCTGAGTCGCGTACTGCCACTCCGTGACCCAGCGCTCCTCGCTCGTGAAGGCGTCGACGGACTCGACGAACCCCGGCAGCACCGTCCAACCCGGGCCATGGAACAGGGCGTCGATCTCCGTGTGCGGAAGGTTCGCGTTGCGCTCCACCTGGCGTGCGACCGCTGTCTTCCCGACGCCGGCGGGACCCGCGATGAGTACACGCCGAGGGGAGGATTCCGGGGATCCTGCAGGAGCTGACACCCTGCAACCCTACGTTCGCCCTCCGGCACTCGCCGGCCTGGAGCAGCCCGAGCTCGTCGCGGGGCGGTCGGCGGCGGAGACACGAAGATGGCCGGACACAGGGTGTCCGGCCATCTTGTGCGCGTTCAGGGGAGACGCGCAGCACGATCGGGGGATCGCGCCTCGGCCGCCGAAGCGACCTGGTTCGTCCTTAGACGGCGAGCGTCGCCTGCACGTCGAGGTTGATCGTGACGGTGTCACCGAGCGTGAGGCCGCCGGCCTCGGTCGGTGCGTTCCAGTTGACGCCGAAGTCCTTGCGGTTGATCTTCGTGACAGCCTCGAAGCCGAGCTTCTTCTGGCCGTAGCCGTCGGTCGTGATGCCACCGAACTCGACATCGAACGTGACGGGCTTGGTGACGCCGCGGAGCGTGAGCTCGCCGTCGACCTTGACCGAGTCGCCCTCGACGCGCGTGGCGGAGGAGGCGAACGTGAAGGTCGGGAACTCTTCGGCGAGGAAGAAGTCGGAGGTCGCGAGGTGCTGGTCACGAGCAGGCTGCTTCGTGTTGACCGATGCGACCTCGACCTCGGCGTTGACCGTGGACTCCTCGATCGTCTCACCCGTGGTGATGGTGCCCGAGAAGGTCTCGAAGCCGCCACGGACCTTGCTGATCGCGAGGTGGCGAACGACGAAGCCGACCTCGGTGTGCGTGGGGTCGATGTTCCAGGTGCCGGCGGTCCAGCCGTTGATGTCTGCTGCGCTGATGCTCATGTCTTCTCCTGAAGGGTCGTTGGGTGCTGTCTCGGTCAAGTCCTGGACAACGTAACACATTGTTGCGGATACAAGTTATTCAAACGCATAGAAGTGTGACGGTATTCCGACACCCAGGGAAATCTTTGGGAAACGGGTCGACAGCCTCGGCGGCCAGCCGTCCGAGCTACCCCTGCTGCTGCTTCGCCGCGTCGCTGACCGACTTCATGAACCGCAGCACATTGTCATCCACGAAGATGTCGTTCGGCTGCAGTGGCCGCGACAGATGCAGCCCATCGAGCGCCCGGATGCGCGACAGGGCCACGTAGGTCTGCCCGGGCGAGAAGGCCCTCGCCCCGAGGTCGACGACGGCGCGATCGTAGGTCTTCCCCTGCGACTTGTGGATGGTCACCGCCCACGCGAGCCGCAGCGGGAACTGCGTGAACTCCCCCACGACGTCGCGCGACAGCTCCCGCGTATCCGGCGAGTACGAGTACTTCAGCTTCTCCCACACGAGGGGCTCCACCTCGTGCTCGTCGCCATCGATCTCGACGTAGACGGTCTTGTCGATGCGCGTGACCTCGCCGATCGAGCCGTTCACCCAGCGCCCGTCAGAGTCGTTGCGCAGGAACATGACCTGCGCGCCGACCTTCAGATCGAGGCGCTCATCCGCGGGGAAGTTGCGGCCGCCGAACTCCCCCGAGATGTCGGCGTTCGCGGTCATGGAGGCTCCGGGCAGGCGCTCGAGGTTCTGCGCGTTGATGCGAGAGACCTGCGCGTTGCGCGACGCGAGCGTGATCGTGCCGTCGGCCGGGGCGGGCCTCGCGCCGACCGTGTTGAGGCGGTTCGCCATGTCGGCCGTGACCTGCCCGTACCTGACGGCCGTGAGGATGTTCTTGAACTCGTCCTCGTGCTGCCGGTGGATCTCGCGCAGGGCGTGGATGCGCAGCTCCGCCTCCTGCCACACCCTCGCGTCGAAGAACCACAGCGAACGGTAGTGGTCGCGGAAGTACGCGCGCTCATCGGGGTCGGACGGCGGCACCGGCGCCAGCTGGAACGGGTCGCCGAACATCACGAGCTGCACGCCGCCGAACGCTTCGTTCTTCCGCTGGCGCGCCTGCCGCAGCGAGCGGTCGATGGCGTCCATGAGGTCGGCGCTCACCATCGACACCTCGTCGATGACCAGCGTGTCGATCTTGTTGAGCAGCTTCCGCACATCCCCGTTCTGCTCGATGGGCGCATCCCCGATGACGCCGATCGGCAGCTTGAAGAGCGAGTGGATGGTCTGCCCGCCCACGTTGAGGGCCGCGACTCCCGTAGGTGCCGCGATGACGAGCTGCTTCGACGTGTGCCACGCGAGGTGGTTGAGGAGCGTCGACTTGCCCGTGCCGGCGCGCCCCGTCACGAACAGGTGCTCGCGCGTGTGCTCGATGGCGTCGAAGACACCCTGCTGCTCAGGGGTGAGGACGATCGTCACTTGGTGGACTCCTGCTGCTGCTCGCGCTGGAGCCGCTCCTGCTTGCGCTTCTCCAGTGCCTCCGTGCGGTCGGCCATCACCTTGAGCTGCGCGTTGTACGCCTCGAGCTCCGCGTCGCCGTCACGGTCGGCCTTCCGGTCGCGCCGCTTCGCCTCCCGGTCGTCGGACCGGGACCACGAGTAGGCGACGAGCATCGCGAGGATCACCGTGGGCACCTCGCCGACACCCCACGCTATGGCGCCGCCGATCTGCTGGTCGGTGATGGCATCCGCTCCCCACGGCCTGCCCATCGCGCCATACCAGTCGGCGAGCAGCAGGCCCGTGCCGCTCATGATGCTGAGGCCGAAGAAGGCGTGGAATGTCATGACCAGCACGAGGGCGATGAGGCGCATCGGGTAGGGGGCGCGCGTGCCGATCGGGTCGATGCCGATGAGCGCGTTGGCGAAGAGGTAGCCGACGATGAGGAAGTCGGCGATCATCCACATGTGCCCGACGTGGTCGGTCACGGCCCAGCGGAACAGCGGCGTGTAGTAGAAGACGAGCAGCGAGCCCGCGAAGACGACGGCGGACACGATGGGGTGCGAGAAGAACTTCGCCCACCTCGAGTGCACGAACTTGAGCGCCCACTCGCGCGTGCCGAGGCTGCCGTCGTGGCGCGCGTGCACGCTGCGCAGGAGGAGCGTCATGGGGGCCGACAGCACGAACATGATCGGCACCAGCATGGTGAGGAACATGTGCTGCGTCATGTGGAAGCTGAAGACGAACTTGCCGTAGACGATGAGCGAGCCGTTGACGAGGTAGAGCAGGATCACGATGCCGAGGACAAACGAGATCGTGCGGCCAAGCGGCCACTCGTCGCCGCGGCGACGCAGGCGCAGGACCCCTGCGATGTAGAAGAACAGGCCGAAGAGGCACAGCGTTGTCCACATCGGGTCGAGACGCCACTCGGTGAGCAGACGGAACGGCTCGAACTCAGGAGGCAGCAGCTCGCCCGTGAGCAGCTGCGCCGGCGTCGGGGCCGCGAGCTGGTCGGCCGTGACCTCAGTGACGGGCGACGGGGTACGCCCGAGCGCCGCGGCGGCACCCGACGCGATGCCCATGAAGGCGAGTTCGAGCGAGATGAGCCACACCATGGGCTTGCGGGTGGATGCTCCCTGCTCGACGGCAGCGCGCATCCGGTTGATGAGTCCCCGCCGCTGCGCCCAGCCGATGAAGCCGAGCACCACGAGCACAACCGCCTTCACGATGACGATGACCCCGTATGGCGAGGCGAGCTCGGCGAACGAGCCGATGTTGGCGACGCTCGCGACGACACCGGATGCGGCGACCACGATGAACGCGACGAGGGCGAGCGACGAGTAGCGCTCGATCACTGCGAGGCGGCGCACATCGGGCATGCGCGGCGCAAGGATGGCGACGACGAGGAGGCCACCGAGCCAGAGCGCGGCGCCCATGTAGTGCAGGGTGATGCCACCCACGACGGTCTCGTGGTTCGCCGCACCCGCGGCGTGACCCTGCGCCCCAAGCGGCCACAGGCAGAAGAGCGAGAACGCGGCCGAGAGCCCGACCATCCACGGGCTGCGACTCGCGAAGACCACAACCGACAGCAGCAGCACCATGCCGAGCGCCAGCACCCACGCCTGGCCCAGCTCGAGCGAGGTGAAGAAGAAGAGCAGCCCCTGACCGAAGGCGGCGTCGAGCGAGAACGCGGCATTGGAGATCTGCAGGTAGGTGAGGAAGGCCGCGGCCGCCGTGGACACCACCCAGGCCGCGGCACCGGACGAGGCGATCGTCATGGCCCGCTCGAACTCGGGCTGCTTGCGACTCGCCGCCCACGCCGCCAGCACCAGGGCGCCGATCGTGACCGAGGCCGACAGGTTCAGCGCGAGACGCGCAACCGGCACACCCCACATGACGATGGGTCCAGGGTCGGAGACGATGAGCGGGGTCGCTCCGCCACCGTAGGCGAGCCCCCAGATGACCGCCACGAGGGCCGCGAGGAGGAAGATCGCCGGCCCGAGCACGATCATGCGCTTCGTGTGCAGCGACCAGGAGTCGGCGCTCGCGCGATTGCGCTCGGCCTTGCTGCCGCCCCTATCCGCAGTTGCCGCCGCCTCGATCGTGGAACCGGAATCGAGGGGCGTAGGCATGATCATCAAGTGTAGATCGTCGCCGGCGCTCGGGCTTGTCATCCACAGGGGAAGCGACCGGCTGCGACAAGAACGCGGGGCCGCTTCCGAATGGAAGCGACCCCGCGTGCATTCAGGCGCGAAGACTACTTGGCTGCGGCCTTGAGCTTCGAACCAGCCGAGATCTTGACGCCCTTCGAGGCGGCGATCTGGATGGCTTCACCCGTCTGAGGGTTGCGGCCGGTGCGCGCGGCACGAGCGGTCTGCTCAACGGAGAGCCAGCCCGGGATCGTGACCTTCGTGCCCTTGGCAACGTTCGAGGCGAGTTCGCTGAAGAGTGCGTCGAGGACGCTTCCAACAACAGCCTGGCTCTGGCCGGTCTCGGTCGCGATCGCGGCAACGAGTTCGGTCTTGTTCACAGTCTTGTCTGCCATATGTCCTCCTTAGGACGCAGCCCCGCCCTTGCGAGTGCAGCATGTTGGGTTCAGAAGTCCTGCAGTTCCGCGGGATTCCGCGGCAGGACCTTCGTCAACCTACCAAAACCAGGGCCTCTCGCTTGCAGATTCGCCTGACACGCCGCGTCTTGCCACGGAATTCACCGGTTCGTTGCGGTTCTGGACCGGATCGATGCCCGTATCGGCGCTTGATGCGCCCAAGCCGTGGCGTCGCCCCAGCAGCGACGGGAACCGCTCAGCGCCGCTTGATCTCCGGGAAGTCGTCGTCGCGCCACTCCTCGGCGAGGCGGGTGCCGTCGGCCTCGATCTCGCGATTGCGGAGTTCGACGCGACGGATCTTGCCGGACGCCGTCTTCGGCAGCTCGAAGAACTCGAGACGCCGAACCCGCATGTACGGCGCCATGACCGCGCGGGCGTGCCGGAGCACCTCGAGCGCGGTCTGCCGGTTCGACTCCCAACCCGCCGCGAGCGTCACGTAGGCCTTCGTGATGTTGAGCTTCGTCGCGTCCGGAGCCCCGACGACGCCCGCCTCCGCGACGGCATCGTGCTCGAGGAGGAGACTCTCCACCTCGAACGGCGACACCTTGAAGTCGGACGACTTGAACACGTCGTCGGTGCGGCCGACGAAGGTGATGCATCCGTTCTCATCGCGCACCGCGACATCACCGGTGTGGAAGAAGCCGTCACGCACCGCGTTGTCGGTCGCCGCGGGTGAGCCGAGGTACTCGGTCATGAGGTTCACGGGGCGCTCACCACGCATGTCGAGGCAGATCTCGCCCTCGTCGCCTTCGACGCCCGTCACCGGGTCGAGGAGCACCACGTTCATGCCGGGCAGCGGATGCCCCATGGCACCCGGCTTGATGACATCGCCCGGCGCATTCGCGATGAGGGCGGTCGTCTCGGTCTGGCCGTAGCCGTCGCGGATCTCGAGCCCCCACCAGGCGTGGATGCGTGCGATGACCTCGGGGTTCAGCGGCTCTCCGGCCGAGAGCAGCTCGCGCATCGCCCGGGGCTTCGCTGACTTGCCGTGCTGCACGAGGATGCGCCACACCGTCGGCGGGGCGCAGAACGAGGTCGCGCCCGCCTTGTCGAGCTGCTCGAGCAGGAGGGCCGCGTCGAAGCGCTGGTAGTTGACGACGAAGACCGTCGCCTCGGCGTTCCAGGGCGCGAAGAAGCTGCTCCATGCATGCTTGCCCCAGCCCGCCGCACTGATCGCGAGGTGCACGCCGCCCGGCTCGACGCCGATCCAATACATCGTCGAGAGGTGCCCGACGGGGTAGGAGCGGTGCGAGTGGACCACGATCTTCGGGTGGCTCGTCGTGCCGGAGGTGAAGTAGATGAGGGCGGCGTCGTCGCTTGCCGTGCGCTTCTCGATCGGCGCATCCGACGCGTCGTAGATGTCGTTGAAGTCGAGCCACGCCTCCCGCGCTACCCCCTCGAGGCCAGCACCCACCTGCGCGATGCGGTAGCTGCCGAGGACGTTGTCGAACTTCACCGCATCGGCCTCCTCGGCGATGACGAGCCGCACCCTGGCCCGTTCGACGCGGTCGTCGAGGTCGTGCGGGCCGAGCACCACGGACGTGGGGAGGATGACGGCGCCGAGCTTGAGCGCGCCGAGCATCGCCTCCCAGAGCTCGCGGCGGTTGCCGAGCATGAGCATGACGACGTCACCGCGGCGGATGCCCTGCGCCTCGAGCCAGTTCGCGACCCGGTTGGACCGACGGCGCAGGTCGTCGAAGCTGTACTTCGCCTCGCTGCCGTCGTCCTCCACGATCCAGAGCGCGGTGCGTTCGTTGCCCTCGGCGATCTGGTCGAACCAGTCGAGCGCCCAGTTGAAGTTGTCTCCGACATCGGGCCATTCGAACTCCCGGCTCGCCCGCCCAGCGTCTGTGCGGAGGGAGAGCAGCTGGTCACGTGCGCTGCGGAAGGCGTCTGCGCCTCGAACATCTGACATGCGTGCCATTCTCACGCACCCCGCCGACAAAGACCTTCGCCGCAATAGGGCAGTTTTCTCCCATCCACGGGCCCGTGACGGGAGGAAACCGCCCCATTCGCGTGGCGGACGCAGCTGGAGGCGCCGGGCGCGGCGGGGCGGGGCGCGGATAGGGCAGCTTCCTCCCACCCACGCCCCCAGGACGGGAGAAAACTGCCCCACTCACGAACCGGGCGGGGCAGGACGGGCCGGGATAGGGCAGCTTCGCCCCATCCCCGCGCCCGAAACGGGAGGAAACCGCCCCATTCGCGTGGCGGACGCAGCTGGAGGCGCCGGGCGTGGCGGGGCGGGGCGCGGATAGGGCAGCTTCGCCCCATCCCCGTGCCCGTGACGGGAGGAAACTGCCCTACTCACGGACCGGATGGGGCGGGAGGGGGCGGTGGAAGGCGCGCGGCGACGGCGCGCGGCGAAGGCGCGCGGCGAAGGCGCGCGGCGAAGGCGCGCGGCGAAGGCGCGCGGCGGAGGCTCAGCGTGGCGGGAGGTAGTCGAGCAGCTCGCCCGGCTTGCACTCGAGGACCGCGCAGAGCCGCGCGAGCGTCTCGAAGCGCACCGCCTTGGCGCGGTTGTTCTTGAGCACCGACAGATTGACGACGCTGATCCCCACGCGTTCCGAGAGCTCCACGAGCGTGATCCCCCGCCTCGCCATGATCTCGCCGAGGTGGCACACGATGTGGCTCGGCTCCTCGAAGGGCTCCGGAACCATCAGACGAGCCCTTCCTGGTCCTGCTGCAGGCGAGCGCCGCGGCGCATGATGAGGTTCACGACGAGCACGATCACGAGGATGAGCAGGAACGTCCACGTCTGGTCGAGGACCGTCGGCTCCGGGGCGTCCCGCCCGTCCCAGCCGAGCTTCGCGATCGTCCAGTTCGTGCCGAGGAGCTCGAAGAACCCCGGTGCGGCGAGGGCCGCGATGACAAGCCCCGACGACCAGTCGAGGAGGCGGATGCTCTTGCCGCCGAAGAAGTCGCCCTTCGCGAGGTTCCTGGCGAAGAGGAGGAGCATCCACACAGCGGCGAGACTGAGGAGCGCACCGATGACCTGGCCGATGAGGAGCAGCACAAGGGCACCAGTGGGGATGAGGTCGCTCGCAACGAGGATCGTCGAGGCCCCGTCAAGCGGGACGTCGGCGCCGACGGGAGTTGGGAGCGAGACGGCCGCCCCCTCGAACGATGCGTTGACACGCACCTGGCCGTCGACGAGGAATCCGATGACGTTCTCGAGCGGCTTGAGGACGACGAGTCCGGCGGCGGCGATGCCGAGCGGCCACAGGTAGCCGAGTTCCTTCGCTTCGCGGTCCGAGCCTGTCGCGTTCTGTCGTGCGTTCATGATCTTCCTCCATATCGTTTCTCGATATGCATAACGATAAACGATATGGCTGGAACTGCAACCCCCGCACGCACGAAACCCCCGAGCGAAGACGCTCGGGGGTTTCGGAAAGCACTACGCCATCGCTGGCGGGCCGGTGGTTACCAGCTCGACTTCGTGATTCCTGGCAGCTCGCCACGGTGTGCCATGTCGCGGAAGCGGACACGCGAGATGCCGAACTTCGAGACGTGGCCACGGGGGCGTCCGTCGATGCTGTCGCGGTTGCGAACGCGGACCGGCGAAGCGTTGCGGGGAAGCTTCTGGAGGCCGACGCGAGCTGCCTCGCGCGACTCGTCGGTGCCGTTCGGGTCGACAAGCGCCTTCTTCAGCTCTGCGCGGCGTTCCGCGTAGCGCTCGACGATGACCTTGCGCTGCTCGTTCTTGGCGATCTTGCTCTTCTTGGCCATGTTTAGCGCTCCTCTCGGAATTCGACGTGCTTGCGGATGACCGGGTCGTACTTCTTCAGCACGAGGCGGTCAGGCGTGTTGCGACGGTTCTTCTTCGTCACGTAGGTGTAGCCCGTTCCAGCGGTGGAGCGGAGCTTGATGATCGGACGTACGTCCTGGCTCTTCTTCGCCATTAGAACTTGACTCCCTTCGCACGAAGCTCAGCGACGACGGACTCGATGCCGCGTGCGTCGATGACCTTGATGCCCTTAGCCGAAAGCGTCAGCGTGATCGTGCGCTTCATGGAAGGCACGAAGTACTTCTTCTTCTGGATGTTCGGGTCGAACCGACGGTTGGTCCGTCGGTGCGAGTGCGAGATGTTGTGACCGAATCCGGGAACCGCCCCGGTCACCTGGCACACTGCTGCCATTGTTTCCTCCGTAGATACCGCGGGAACCAGAAGGCCCCGCCCAAGATCTCTTGTCTGCGTCGATGGCGGTTGCACACCAACACGGTCGCGCCAGAGGGGAACCCCGGCGCACCAAGGGTCGAGCTTAGGCGACACGCCCGGGGAAGCGCAAGCCTGCATTGGAAGAAGCGCCGAGACGGGATGCAAGACTCGAGCATGGTCTCCTCCCCCGGCTTCTCCCCTCCCTGCGGCCCGATCACCGGCTGGATGGAGGACTGGCCAGGTGGCCGGCAGGTCGTTCGGGCCACGGGCATCCGCTACGCCAGGGCCGACAGATTCGAGGCCCCTCGAGCAGAACCCGACCACGGCGAGACGTTCGCGGCGACGAGCTGGGCGCCCGCGTGCCCGCAGGCGCCCATGCCCGTGCTCGAGGAGGTGCTGGGGAGCGGCATCGACGAGCTCGGCGTCGACGAGGACTGCCAGCGGCTGTCGATCACGCTGCCCGATGATGTGGGGCCCGGGGAGCAGCTGCCCGTCATGGTGTGGATCCACGGCGGCTCGTACGTCTCTGCCGCCGGTGACGCCGCGGCGATGGACCCGGCACCGATCGTCGCCGAGCAGCGTGTGGTCGCCGTCAACGTCACGTTCCGACTCGGCCTGTTCGGGTTCCTCGGGGGCACGGATGCACGCCCCGCGAACCTGGGGCTGCTCGACATCCTCGAGGCGTTCCGCTGGGTGCAGCGCAACATCGCGGCGTTCGGCGGCGATCCGCGTCAGGTGACCGCCTACGGGCAGTCGGCTGGCGCGCACGCGATCGTGCAGCTGATGGCGCTGCCGGAGGCGCCGAGCCTGTTCCGGCGGGCCATCATCCAGAGCGCGCCCCTCAATGTGGCGGGCGGGAGGGAGGAGATGCAGGGCCGGATGCTCGACGCGACGGGCGACCTCACGGCGGCGAGTCCCGTGCGCGAGATGGTGCGCGCGCAGGCAGCCGCGCTGCGTGCCTCGTCCGCGTACGGATTGCAGGGCGCGATGTCGTTCAGCCCGCAGCACGGCCAGGATCCCCTGCCCGACGATGCCGGCGTGCTCGCCGGGCGGGACGCGAACGCCGCGGCGATCGACCTGCTCATCGGCTTCACCTCGGAGGAGGCGCTCCTCTTCGTGCCGCGCATCCCGGCCACCAAGCGCCTGAGCGAGCTGCCGATCGTCGGGAAGCCGCTCACGAAGGCCGTTGTCGGCGCGCTCACGTGGCTCGTCTACCGGCGCGACGCGGCGACGTTCGCGAAGCGGCACGTGCGCGCCGGCGGCCGGGCATCGACGTACGTCGTGAGCTGGAAGGCGCCGCACAACGTGTGGGGTGCCTGCCACATGATCGAGCTTCCGCTGCTCTTCGGCAGCGAGAAGACGTGGCATCGGGCGCCACTGGTTCGGGGCGCGAGCTGGGCCGAGATAGATCGCGAGGGCAAGCGACTGCGCGCCGTCTGGGGCGACTTCGCCCGCGGGGCTTTGCCGACCGACGCCGACAGCATTCCCAGGGTTGCGACGTTCCGGCGCCTCACGACCCGCGAGCGCTGACCGCATCCCGCGGCCCGCTAGGAGAGGAAGGCCAGGGCCACAGGGGCGATGACCAGCGCTGGCAGCAGGTCGCCGACGGGGATGGGCTTCAGTGGGACCAGGCGCACGCCGAGCGCGATCAGGATGAGGCCGCCCACCGCCGACAACCCGTCGATCTGAGCGTCACTGAAGACGTCGCCCGCGAGGAACCCCACGAGGGTGAACGTGCCCTGCAGGATCGCGACCGGGATGGCGGCGAAGAGCACGCCCTTCCCGAAGGTCGAGGCGAAGGCCATCGCAGCGAAGCCGTCGAGCACGGCCTTGACGTAGAGCTGGTCGGCGCCGAGTCCCAGACCGTCGGAGATGGATCCGAGGATGGAGAGCGGGCCGACGCAGAAGAGCAGCGTCGCGGTCACCATCCCGTCGACGAACCGTCCGTCGCCGTTCGCGTCCGAGGTGAGGCGCCGTCGCACCCAGCCGGCGACACCTTCGAGCCGGTCCTCGATGCGCAGCCAGGAGCCGAAGAGCGCGCCGAACACGAGCGACAGCAGGATGACGATCATCGCGAACGGACCAGCCGCATCCGCGAGCGCCTGAGAGCCCATGTCGGCGACGCTCATCCCTCCGAGGACGATCACGAACAGCCCGAGGACGGCGGTGACGGTCGCCTTCGTCCGATCCTTGAGGCGGTCGCCGAGGAGGATGCCGAGCAGGCCGCCGACGAGGATGAGTGCGACGTTCAAGAGCGTCCCGGACCCGATGATCACGGTCCGATTATCACGATGCCGCGCGCCGTTTCCGAATCGCGAGCCCCTCGATCCTGCTGGAGCGGCTGCCGCGGTGCCGAAATTGATCCAGCGAAAGAGATAGATTCCTCAACAGGTTGAAGAATATTCGTTAACTCACGCTGGGCTCACCCGCTGCTGAGAATCTTGACAGACTCAGCGTCGGGGCCTCGACGCCGACGCATCGAAGGGGGGAGGTCTCGCGGATTCGGGGGGATTCTCATGACCGATGCAACTTTAGATCGTCGCGGCCTGCTGCACGCCGGAGTGTGGGGCGTCCCGGTGCTTGCCGTCGCGTCGGCGGCGCCGCGAGCGGCAGCAAGTGCCGGCACCGGTGGCGGCTGCAACGACTTCAGCAGGGGAGTGTGCAATGTCGATTTCACGTTCGTCGACTACTCGCCTGACATCTACGTGGTCGGCATTCGGAATCTCACCGACGTTGGAAAACGCGTCGAGCTGCGGCACTACTCGTCAAGCGAGCCGGTCACCTTCACCGTCAAGGACACGTTCGGAGAGCTCACGGAGTTCACTCCGTTCCTGCCGGAGACGGCATCCTGGAGCCACGCCTTCGCCAGTGGTGCGTGCGTCAGTTTCGAGACGATCGCCATCGAAACCGGTATCGGCCTGTACACGCTGGACCTGCCGCCGGGAGCAGAGCTCATCCTCGGCGGCAGCATCGACATGCCCTACAACGCACCGTTGTGCCTGTACACCGGGAAGGTCTGGTTGCGGGGCGACGACCCGTTCACCTGTGAGTCCGGTTACCGTCTGGAGTGCACTGGCGAAGGCGAGGTCTGATCCAGGGAGAGGGGACTTCTACCCTTCAGCTTGCCGGTCGGCGCTCCTAGCCTGGTGGGATGAAGATGCTCACGAAGACCATCGCTGGCCTCGCCGCGGGCGTAGCACTCGTCCTGGCACCGACCGTCGCAGCCACGGCTGCCGAAGCCTCCCCCGTGCAGACCCGGGGATACGAATTCATCTACCTCGACGACTGCGACGCGAAGGAAGCGTCGCTCGCGCAGCGCGGACACTGGATCACGTCCACGTGTACAGCGCTCTACAACCAGAACGGCGCATGGACCGGGCTCTGGGGCTTCACCGCGACGGTGCGGCCCGTCGGGACGGTCTGAGTCAGCTGACACCTGGGCGGATCGCTGCGGCCGAGGTCATGTCCCGGGCTCGATCACCGAGAACACGTAGTAGGTGTGGCCGGGCGCCGAGACCTCGACGACCCTCCCGCCTGGGATGTCGCGGGGCTCGCCAGTGACGACCGTCGGGTGCTCGGCGCGCCACGCATCCACGTCGTCGACGAAGTACATGGGGCCGGCTGCACCCCAACCGGGCTCGTCGTCGAGCATCAGCTCGATCTCGAGCTCCGGCATCTGCAGTGACACCGTGTGCTCGCCCTCGCGCCACGCCTCCTCCCATCCGAGGTCGAGGTAGTGCTGCACGGCGGATTCGAGGTCGTCGACGGGTTGGAACTGGAAGGTCAGGATCACGGTGCTCTCCCCGGTGGGCATGCTGGCTCGGTGCTCCGAATGTAGCCGTCGATGCGCGAGGGGCGCCATGCGCCGATTCCGAATCGTGATGCTCGCGATGAGCGTCGATATGGTTCCGTGACCGGATGCGGGCCGCCGGGTTCGTAGGGTCGGTGCATGCCTTCTCGCCGTCTCACTCCAGCGACGATCGTCTGCGCCGCGCTCGCGGTGCTGCTCGGCGGATGCGCGCCCGCGGACGCCCCGAGCGTCGTGGGTTCCGCATCCACCCCGGCGCAGACCGCGAGCGCTGGCGTCGAGTCGGCGCCCTCGGAGACGGCCCCCTCCCAGGCGTCGCTCGAGGGCATCTCGATGCAGGAGATGACCCACCAGCCGGTGCCTGTGCAGATGACGCAGTGCCTCACGCAGCATGCGAAGTGGATCGACCTTCCCGCGGGCACGACGTCGTCTGACCTGTACACGCGCATCTCGGCGTATGAGCAGGAGCTGCTCTTCCTCCTCCCCGATGCGGTCGGCGGCTTCGACAACGTGGACGTCGCGGCCGACCCCAGCCCGCGCGGCACGGTCACCGTCTTCGTCGTCGGATCCGCGGAGGCCGGCGACGAGGCGGCAGCCGCATGGACGGCACTGCGCGACGCATCACCGGAAGTGGAGGCCGCCGCGGCCGGCATCGAAGCGGAGGGCGCATCCTTCGCACCGGAGCTCGTCGAGTACTCCTACGCGGAGCTCTGCACGTCGAACCTGGCGATCCTGTCCGTCTGGATGGAGAACGACAAGGGGCTCGTCACCGCTCGGATGGACGTCGAGCTGAATCGCAACATTCTCGGCATCGAGCCTGAGCTCTTCTCGGACGAGTACCGACAGCAGCTGCTTGCCCTTGGGCCTGCTGGCATCTACGAGTTCGAAGAGGTCCGGTAGTCGCGCCCCGGCGGTTGTCTCGCCACGTAGGCGCGGCAGTCCTCCGCGGTCGCCGGGCCGAAGACGCGGACCCACCCGGTGGGGGTCTGGGCGAAGTCCGGCCACAGCGAATGCTGCCGGTGCTCGTTCCTGACCACGAACACCTGCTCGCCCGAGTCCTCCCAGGCGCTCACCACGCGCGGAGGGGGGTGCGGTTGGCGTGGACGTCGCGTCTGTCGTGCATTCCGGACCTCGGTTCAGCGTTCTGTGGGACTCCGAGAAGGAGCGTGGCGCTGTGCCGCTGCGGGGGCTGGGCATGGGAGCGCGACCGTACGCCCGGCGCCGATGAGTGGCGTGTGAAGTAGGCAGGCGACCTACCCTCGAGGCGGCCTGCCGATCGCAGCTCTCAGCGCCACCCAGCCGCGCGCTCCCACGCAGCACCCCGCCGCTGCGCCTACTGTGTCCCGCATGACTGCGACAACGCACGAGGGCCTCCTCTTCGGGAATCGCTTCGCGCGCGAGCTCCCCGAGCTCGCCGTGCCGTGGGAGGCCGAACCAGCCCCTGCGCCGCGATTGCTGCTCCTCAACGAGGACCTCGCCGGGGAGCTCGGCTTCGAGCCGGCGTTCCTCCGCTCGGAGGACGGCGTCGCGATCCTGCTCGGCACCTCCGTTCCCGAAGGGGCCACCCCGGTCGCGCAGGCCTACGCGGGCCACCAGTTCGGGCAGTACTCGCCGCGCCTCGGCGACGGCCGTGCGCTGCTCCTGGGAGAGGTGACGGATGTGCGCGGACGGCTGCACGACATCCACCTCAAGGGCTCCGGCCGCACCCCGTTCTCTCGCGGCGGCGATGGGCGCGCCGTGCTCGGTCCCATGCTGCGCGAGTACATCGTGAGCGAGGCGATGCACGCCCTTGGCA
The DNA here is from genome assembly GCF_002931515.1 of Pseudoclavibacter sp. RFBG4. Classification (NCBI taxonomy): domain Bacteria; kingdom Bacillati; phylum Actinomycetota; class Actinomycetes; order Micrococcales; family Microbacteriaceae; genus Pseudoclavibacter; species Pseudoclavibacter sp. RFBG4. The sequence continues at coordinate 45,673 of NZ_PSYC01000005.1, forward strand.
TCCCGACGACTCGCGCGCTCGCGGTGACCGCGACGGGGCACCACGTCCAGCGCGACGACGTCGAGCCTGGTGCGGTGCTCACGAGGGTGGCGAGCAGCCACCTGCGCGTCGGCTCGTTCCAGTACGCGCGGGCCACCGACGACCTGCAGCTGCTGCGTCGCCTCGCCGACCACGCCATCGCTCGGCATTACCCGTCCGTGGCGGGCGCCGAGGCCCCGTACCTCGAATTCTTCGAGCAGGTGGTGGCAGCGCAGGCGAAGCTCGTCGCGCAGTGGATGCTCGTCGGCTTCGTGCACGGGGTCATGAACACGGACAACATGACGATCTCGGGCGAGACGATCGACTACGGGCCGTGCGCGTTCATCGACGCGTTCGACCCCGATGCGGTCTTCAGCTCCATCGATCACCGCGGGCGGTACGCCTTCCGGAACCAGCCGCCGGCCGCTGCCTGGAACCTCGCGAGGTTCGCGGAAGCCCTCCTGCCGCTCTTCGCCGAGGACGAGGACGAGGCCATTGCTCTTGCTGAGCGCAGCGTCTCGGCGTTCGGCCCTGCCTACGAGGGCGCCTGGAACGCGGGGATGCGGCGCAAGCTCGGCCTCAGCGACGAGGTCGACTCGGAGGTGAGCGGTCGCCTCGTCGCCGAGCTGCTCGCGCTGCTCCAGAAGAGCGGGGCCGACTCCACCTCCACCTTCCGGGCGCTCAGCGTGTACGCGCGCGGCGACCGCGCACCCGCCCTCGCCGCGTTCGGTGAGGCTGCCCCCTCGTTCCGAACCTGGGCGCAGGCCTGGCTGGCGCTCGCGCCGAACGCGGGCGCGATGGACCAGGTCAACCCCGTGTACATCCCTCGCAACCATCTTGTCGAGGAGGCCCTCGCCGCCGCAGACGCCGACGACCTCCAGCCGCTCGCCAATCTCCTCGAGGTGGTGACCAGTCCCTACGACGTCCGAGCAGGCCGCGAGCGCTACGAGGCCGGGGCGCCGACGGACTTCGGCGCCTACCGCACCTTCTGCGGCACCTGAGTCGGGCTGCCGGAGTTCAATCGAACGGCCGATCCGCATGTCGGTGGTGGTTCCTAGACTCGCTGCATGACCGTTCCGCTGCCGAAAGCTCCGCCCCTCGTGGACGAGCTGGCCCTCGACGGCGTGGAGACGGCGGGTGGGCTGACGCAGAGCGACCTGCGGTCGGCTGAAGCTCTGGTGGAGAACCGACGCTGGAAGCCGTGGATGCGCGCGGTGACCATCTCGCTCGGCTCGTTCCTCGGCGGGGCGCTCCTGTTCGTACTCACGCTCGCGCTCCAGGTGGAGGATCCCGCAACGGACTCGGAATCTGGCGCGTTCCTCGGGTTCCTGATCGTGAACGTGGTCGTCGGCCTCGCGGCCTGCATCGCCATCGGCCCGGTTCGCGGGTCGCGCGCCGGAAACCTGTGGATCGTCGCGGTCGGCATGGCGAGCTCGCTGGCCTTCGCGGCCTGGCTCGTCGCCGTCATGCGGCTCGGAGCCAGGCGTTCGCTGCCCATGGATGTCGCGGCCGTCGCGATCGTCGTAGTCGGCGGCATCCTCTGGGACTGGTTCGAATCGAGCATCACCGGCCGCGCGCCCATGGACGCGCCGATCTTCTACATCATCGTCGTCGCGCTCTCGACGATCATCGCCCTGCTCTTCGGCCGGTCCCGGGGCACGCGAGCCGCGCTCATCACGTCCCTGCGGGCCCAGGCCGCCTCGGCTGAGCGCGAACGCGCGGCCCTGGCCCAGAGTCGGGCCTCCGACATCGAGCGCGCACGCGCCGAGGAGCGCGCCGCCATCGCCCGCGACATGCACGACTCCATCTCCCACGACCTCGCGGTCGTCGCCACGCAGGCCGGCGCGCTCGCCTACCGCAGCGACCTGTCACCCGAGCTGGTCAGGGAGACGGCCGCCACGGTTCGCGAGTCCGCTGCGCGAGCGAACACACAGCTCCGGGAGGTGCTGCAGGGCATGCGCGAGCCGAGCGAGACCGGCCGAGGCGACACGCCGCTCCCCGACCTGGACGCGCTCGCGTCCCTCCTCGTCGACGGCATCCCCGCACACGCACCCCCTCAGGTGACCTGGCTCACCATCGGGCCCGGAGACCTCTCGAAGCTCTCCGAGGAGCGCGTGCGCGCGCTCCACCGCACCCTCTCCGAGCTGTTCGTCAACGCCGGGAAGCACGCACCGGGAGCGGAGGTGCAGGTCGAGCTCGCCGGCGGCGACACCGAGATGGCCATCTCGGTGTCGAACGCCGTGCAGCAGGGGCAGGCTCCCGCGCCGGGGACCGGCTACGGACTCATCGGCGCCCGGGAGCGCATCCACCTCGTCGGCGGCACGCTCGAGGCAGGAGCCCCGGCAGGCGGCGATTTCGTGGTGGAGGTGAGGCTGCCGTGGTGAACCCCGACAGCATCCGCGTGCTCATCGTCGACGACGAGGCGGGCATCCGCCTCGGCCTGCGCCTGCTCATCGATGGCGCAGAGGGCATCCGCGTCGTCGGCGAGGGCACCAACGGGGAAGAGGCGCTCGCGCTCGCCGCCGAACAGCACCCGGACGTGATCCTCATGGACGTTCGGATGCCCGGGCTCACGGGCATCGACGCCGTCGAGCGACTCACCGCCTCCGGTTCGACCGCGAAGGTCGTCATGCTCACAGCGTTCGACACGGAGGAGTTCCTGCTGGATGCGCTTCGGGCAGGCGCGGTCTCTTTCCTGCTGAAGGACGCCCCACCGGAGGACATCGTCGGGGCGGTTCTCGACGCCGCCCAAGGCAAGGCCGTCTTCTCGCCGAGCGCTCTCGACCGGCTGGTGCGCGCGGCGGCGAGCGGCTCGAAGGACGGCCCTCACCACGGCGACAGCGTCGGCACAGGTCAACGCCCCGCTCGCGACGCGCACAGCGACGAGCTCCTCGCGAGCGTCACGAGCCGAGAGCGGGAGATCGCGCGCTACGTCGCGCAGGGCATGACCAACGCAGAGATCGCTGCCGCGCTCTACGTCAGCCAGGCGACGGTCAAGACGCACCTCGCGAGCCTGTTCTCGAAGCTCCACGTCACCAACCGCGTCCAGCTCGCGCTGCTCACCCTGCAGTGGGACGCCGCCGGCCGAGTCTGAGCGACGGGCTGGAGGCGCCTGACCGGGGGCTGGACGGCGCCTGTCCGTGACGGGTGGCCGCATGCTCCCTGCGTGTACTCTGGGCGGCACCACGGAGATCAAGGGGAGCGCTGCCATGCCGAACATCTCTGCCGCCGCGCGCGACGGCCAGGACGACGGCCAGAGCCCCAGCCCGACGAACGGGCAGAGTCCGGCGCTGCTGCTGAGCATGGCGCTCACCGAGTACGCCGCAGCACGATCCGCGTCGCAGAACGAGGCGCGCCGCTCACTCGGCATCGGCGAGATGGATGCTCGTGCGCTCGCGTACCTCACAGCGAACCCGGGTGCCAGGCCCAGCGCTCTTCGCGCGCACCTCGGGCTCACATCGGCCGGCGTCTCCACCCTCTGCGACCGCCTCATCGAGCGAGGCACGATCCATCGTGACACCGACCCGAGCGACCGCCGCGCGAGCCTGCTGACCGTCCTGGTCGACCTCGATGCGGAGCCGTGGAATCGGCTCGGCGAATTCGACCGTGGTCTCGCCGCGGCCATCGCGGCCGAGGCCGAGCCAGAGACGCTCCTGGGCCTGGCGGAGCTGCTGACGCACGCCCTCAGCGTCGGCAACGCGTCGAGCACAGACGCCGGCGCCGGCGCACCTGACCCGAGCTAGGAGGTCGCCTCAGCCGACACGGGAGTGCGCCCAGGCTGCGAGTGGAGTTCGGCGACCAGCACGATCGACTTCGCCTGCAGGAAGGTGCAGAGCGCTGAGACGACCGCGAGCTCCTGCGAGAGCGCATGCACGTCGGCGGCAGACAGGTGCAGCGTGTGCTCGCGCGGTTCCATGGTGACCGACCAGCGTGGGCTCTCCCGCGTGCCCGGCTGCAGGTACACGTCGGTGGGCACGTGCGTCAGCTGCACCCGGACGAGGCCGGTGTCGTGCCCTTCGTCGCCGTCCTGCACGATGACGTTGACGACCCCGGGCTCGACATAGCCGAGCCCCTCGAACTCGCGGGCCCATGACTCGAGCACTTCCTTGCTGCGATACGGCATCCTGAACCTCCGAACCGGGGTGATCGCTTCCACTCCCCAGCATCCACCATCAGCGGAGCCTTCACCGCCTTACTGGCCGCCCACGGCGGAGGCTGGCACACTTTGCCGCGTCGGAAGCCTCGAAGGGGCGGACTCTCAAGCCGCCGCTCGCATCGCCTAGGTTGGTCGGGTGTCAGACGAAGCAACCACCCAGCCGGCGCAGCACCCCTCGCATCGACCGATCTTCTCGTTCTCGCGACGCAGCGGCCGCCTCACCGACGGCCAGCAGACATCGTGGGAGTCGCTCGGCCCGAAGTACCTCGTCGAGGTCGAGCGCGCGGAGCTGGACTTCTCCGTGAGCCCCACGTTCCGGGTCGACCCGGCCGAGTTGTTCGGCCGGGATGCGCCGCTTGTCGTCGAGGTCGGCTCCGGCACCGGTGAGGCGGTCGTGGCGGCCGCCGCCGCGCATCCCGAATGGAACTTCCTGGCGGTCGAGGTGTTCGTCGCGGGTCTCGCGCGCACCCTTCGGCGGGTCGAGGACGCGGGGCTCTCGAACGTGCGACTCGTCGAGGCGAACGCCGTCGAGGTGCTCGAGCACATGCTTCCCGCGGGCAGTGTCGAGGAGCTGTGGATCTTCTTCCCCGACCCGTGGCACAAGGCGAAGCACACGAAGCGTCGGCTGGTGCGCGATGGCTTCGGCGCCGTCGCAGCAAGGTCCCTGCGCGCCGGCGGCCGCATGCGGCTCGCGACGGATTGGGAGGACTACGCCTTCCAGATGCGCGAGGTGCTGGATGCGGCTCCCGAGTTCACGAGCGAGCACCCGGGCGCCTGGGCCCCGCGCTTCGAAGGCAGGACCCTCACGGTGTTCGAGCGGAAGGCGGAGAAGGCCGGGAGGCGAATCCACGACCTCAGCTACGTGACGGCGGGCTAGCTTCGGCCTGCGACGACTCCTCGTCCTCTCGCTTCCCCGATCCGAGCCGGAGCGTCGCGGCGAGTCCGAGGGCCAGGAACGCCGCGGCGGTGAACGCTGACGCTCGGGTGCCATCGGAGAGCGCGGCCTTGGCGTCGTCGGCGAAGTCGGCCGTGGCTGGGTTCTCGCCGAGGCCCGCGATCGCGCCGCCGGCAGAATCGACGACCGCCGAGACGACCTGATCTCGCTGCTCGGCCGGCACCTGGGCGTCGTCGAGCGAAGCGCCGAGGGAGGCTCCGGTCGTGGTGAACAGGATGGTGCCCAGGATGGCGACGCCGAGCGCCGAGCCCACCTGCCGGGACGTGGACTGGGTGCCGGACCCCTGCCCGGAGAGCTCGACGGGCACATCCTGCAGCACGACCCCCGTCAGCTGTGCCGTGGCGAGCCCGACGCCGAAGCCATACACGAACAAGGCGGGGATGAGCCAGCCCCACTGCGCATCCGGGGCGATGATGAACCCCGCCCAGGCGATGCCGATGATCTCCGCGAGAATGCCGACGCGCACGATGACCACCGCGCTGACCTTGCCGCTGCTCGCCCCCGCGAAGCCGCTCGCGACGAACGAACCGGCCGCGAGCGCCAGGAGCACGAACCCTGTCTGCAGTGCATCGAAGCCGAGCACGAACTGCAGCCACAGCGGGAGCGACAGGATGATGCCGAACTCCCCGAGGGCGACGACAAGCGCCGCCACGTTGCCGTTGCGGAACGACGAGATGCGGAACAGGGAGAACTCGAGGAGCGTCGACTCGCCCCGATGGGAACGGGACACGCCCCGCACGATGAAGAGGGCGAGCGCCACGGCCGAGATGGTGAAGGCCACCGGCACCGGCGAGATGGGGAGGGGCCACTCGAACGACCCGATGGTGAACGTCTCGTTGACCGCCCACCAGCCATAGGTGCGCCCCTCGATGAGCCCGAAGACGAGCGCCCCGAACGTGACCACGGAGAGGGCCGCGCCGACGAGGTCGAGGCGCTTCTGCGTCGGCTCCCGCGACTCGTTCACGAAGAGCAGGACGCCGACGACGATGATGATGCCGAGTGGCACGTTGATGCCGAACGCCCACCGCCACGAGAACGCTGTCGTGAGCCAGCCGCCGAGGAGCGGCCCGACGGCCGCCATGCCGCCGATCGTCGACCCCCAGACGGCGAACGCGATGCCCCGCTCACGGCCGCGGAAGGTCGCGTTGATGATCGAGAGCGTGGTCGGCAGGATCATGGCGCCGCCCACACCCTGCACGAGGCGGGCGAGGATCAGCAGCCCGCCGGTCGGCGCGAGCGCGGCGGCGACGGAGGCGAGCGCGAAGATCACGACCCCGATCAGCATCAGCCGCCGTCGCCCGACTCGGTCGGCGAGGCTGCCGAACAGGAGCAGCAGCGACGCGAACACCAGCGTGTAGGCCTCCTGCACCCACTGGACCTCGGTCGATGTGATGCCGAGCTCCGTCACGATCGACGGCACGGCGACGTTCACGATCGTCGAGTCGACGATGATGAGCGCGACCGCGACGCTGATGAAGACCAGACCAACCCACCGACGACGCGCTGTCTCCGCCATGATGCTCACTTCTTCCGCAGGGAAACGAGGAGGACGAGGTGAGACTACGCCCGCGATTCTGGAATTTTGCTCAATTGTTTAACTACTTTCGGGGCGGAGATGAATCAGGGATGCAACCGTTTCATTCCCTCCCTGACCGTTCATGACATCCCCCGGAGCACCATTTGTTGCGTGTCACGAAGCGTCACACCCTGGCCAGACCGATGGTCCAGGCGTAGCCTCGCTCAGTTCGTGAGAAATCTCGCGAGCTGAGAAATCGCATCGGGAGATCTTCCATGTCGGCCAACACCCCAGGCACCCCCACCTCCGAGGTGGCATCCAACGCCACCGGAGCAGAGGACACGCCGCGCCCCAAGAGCCGCGCGCGCAAGCTCCTCACCTCGTTCGGATTCCAGATCCTCGCCGCCCTCGTTCTGGGTGTTGTCCTCGGACTCGTCGCCCGCAACCTCGGCGACGACGCTGAAGGCAACCCGAACGGGCTCGCGGCGACACTCGACACCATCGGCAGCTCGTACGTCACGATCCTGACGGCAGCCGTCGTCCCGCTCATCCTGACCGCCGTCATCTCGAGCATCGCGCAGCTGCGCCTCGTGACGAACGCGGCGAGGCTTGCGGGCCAGACGCTGCTCTGGTTCGGCATCACGGCACTCATCGCCGTGACGATCGGCATCACGCTCGGCGTCACCATCCAGCCGGGCAACCGCGTCGACCAGTCGCAGCTCGAGACGGGCGAGCCCTCCTCAGTCGGCACCTGGTGGAACTTCCTCACCGGCCTCGTGCCGCAGAACTTCCTCGGCATGGGCGTGCGCTCGCGCGTCGACGCCGAGACGGGCGACGTGACCTCGACGATCGCGTTCAACGTGCTGCAGGTCATCGTCATCGCTGTCGTCATCGGCATCGCGGCCCTTCGCCTCGGCAAGCGCGCCGAGCCGTTCCTCGAGTTCACGGCCTCTGCCCTCGCGGTCATCCAGAAGGTCCTGTGGTGGATCATCCGCATCGCCCCACTCGGCACGCTCGGGCTCATCGCGAGCGCCGTCGTCGACTACGGCTGGGAGAAGCTCACGAGCCTCGCCTGGTTCGCGATCGCCATCTACGTGGGCCTCGCCCTCGTGCTGTTCGTCGTCTACCCGATCCTCGTGAAGGCGCACGGCCTCTCGGTCGGCCGCTTCTTCTCCGGCGTGTGGCCGGCGGTGCAGCTCGCGTTCGTGAGCCGCTCTTCCATCGGCACGCTCCCCCTCACGCAGCGCGTCACCGAGCGCAACCTCGGCGTGCCCCGCGAGTACGCATCCTTCGCCGTGCCGTTCGGTGCGACCACGAAGATGGACGGATGCGCAGCGATCTACCCGGCCATCTCGGCGATCTTCGTCGCCCAGTTCTTCGGCATCGAGCTGTCGATCATGCAGTACATCCTCATCGTGGTGGTCTCCGTCGTCGGTTCGGCCGCGACGGCCGGCACGACGGGTGCGACCGTCATGCTCACGCTCACCCTGTCGACGCTCGGCCTGCCCCTCGAGGGCGTCGGCCTGCTCCTCGCCATCGACCCGATCCTCGACATGGGCCGCACCGCGACCAACGTCGCCGGCCAGGCACTCGTGCCGATGATCGTCGCGAAGCGCGAGGGCATCCTCAACGAGAAGCTCTACAACGCGCCCCGCGGTGACGTCGCCTTCTCCGACGAGACCGACGAGGAGGTGGAGGAGACCATCAAGCGCTCCACCGCCTCGACCTCTGACCCCGAGCAGGACGAGTTCGAAGGCGCGACGCTGCAGGACGCGGAACGCCGCAGCTAGCAGCACCGCACGATCAACGGGCGCTTGCTCTCGGAACCCCCAGCGGGCATCCGGGAGCAGGCGCCCGTTCTGCGTCTGCGCCGCCAGCCCGCGCCGCGCCGCCCCGCCCGAGCCATCCCCCGCCGCCGAGAGCGGACTTGTGGTCGTTCCCAGCGAGTTTTGACGACCACAACTCAGCCCTCGGGCGCGGGACTCGCATCGCGGGCCGGGAAGGGGCTCGGGATGCGCGGGGCCGGGCATGCGATTCTTGCCACATGCGCGCATCCACCTGGACTCCCCTCGCGATCATCTACCTCCTGCTCGCCATCGTCGGCGGAGCCGTGACGTGGACGTTCAACGTCATCGCCGGCATGGAGGGCAGCGCCTTCGTCGGCGACTACTTCGGCAGCGGTCCCGCCGTCACGTCGATCATGATCGACGTGCTCGTCGCCGCCACGGTTGGCGTCGTGTTCATCATCGTCGAGGGCCGCCGCCAGGGCATGCGGCGCCTGTGGGTGTACGTCCTCTGCTTCGGCGTGGCATTCGCGTTCGCCCTGCCGCTGTTCCTCGCGATGCGGGAGCGGCACCTGTCGTCGAGACGGGCGGCCAGCGAATCGGGCAGGGCAGACGAAGACCCCAGCCACCCATAGCCGATAGCTCCGACCGGTCACGCAAAGGCCACGGAGGTTCTCCTGCTTGGCTCGTCGGATTCGCGGACGAGCGAGACGGAGGACCCGGATGAAGAACGCGCTCTGGTCGATCGGAGGGGCAGCCGCAAGCGTCACGTACGTCCTGCTCGTCGGGTACCTGACGATTCAGGTGAGTGGACTTGCCGGCGGGGCGGTGTTCGGCCTCGACAACCGGCTCAGCGGCGTGACAGCACCCGGCCCGGGGCTCCTCCAACTGGCGCTCATCGCCGGAGTGAGCGGCGGCGCGCTCCTCATCCTCACCCGAGCCGTGCGCAGTCTGGACCCTGCCGCCCGCTTCGCGCTGCGGCTTGGCTTCGCAGCTGCAACGGCTGTCCTGGTCGGTGCGGCTTTCGTCATGCTCTCGCAGCGCTTCGAGGTGCTGGACCTCAACACCGGACCGGCCCCGTGGGTCGAAGGCTGGCTGACCAGGGGCGGCACCGCCTCCGTCGTGCACCTGATGCTGATCGTGGTGGTGGCGCTGCTGGTCGCCGGGCGCGGCCGGGCCGCAGTCAGACTGCCGCGCACTGCCCCGCAAGCCAGTCGTGGGCCAGCGCCGGGGCCTCACCCGTGAGCGCGGACACGTCCGGCTGGATGGGCTCCGGCACGACCGCGCCGGTTCGGTCCGTGTATCGGGAGGTGGTGAGGAGGATCTCGGAGCCGTCGGCGAGCATGAAGCCGTCGACGCCGGTCGCGAGGCCGTTGCTCTTCTCCCCGAAGGTCGTCACGTTGCTCTGCCCGGTGAACGCGGCCAGCACCATCTCAGCGGCGGAAGCGGTGGAGAAATCCTGCAGGACGGCGACCGGCTTGCCGTCGAAGACGCTCGTGTCGATGTCCACTTCTGCATCGAAGCGCAGCTCGTAGCCGTCATCTGAAGTCGCGCTCTCCGTGGTCACGGTGATCGCGCCGTGTGTGCCGTCCCGATCCACGAATCCCGCGACGTCGCTCGTGTCGAAGAGCGGCGAGACCGCGCCGAGCATCGGGAACGCGCTGCCGCCCCAGTTGCCGCGCAGGTCCACGACGAAGCCGCACGTCTCCGTGTCCGCGAGCGCGGCCAGCCCCTCGACACCGGCGCGCGCATACTCCTCGGCGAGCTGACCGTCATGCCCGATCGCCGACAGGGTGATCGTGACGGTGCGCCCGTCCGTCGCCTCGACCGTCGGCGGGGCGCTCGGTGCTTCCGCATACAGAGCATCCCGCTCATCCGCGGGGAGGAACCTCGCGTGCCTTCCTCCGGCGTCGCCGGCAGCTGCCGCGATGAGTTCGTACGCCTCCTCGAGGTCTTCCGCCTGCGCGCCCGCCGCGATGAGGGCATCCCGTTCGAGCGACCAGTCCCCGCCCGAGTAGAGGCCGTGCTCTTCCAGGATGTGCGCGGCCTCTTCGACGAGCGCGGCCGGGCTCACTGGCACGGGCGGACTCGGCGTCGGCTCCGGAGCTGCGGAGCACCCGGAGAGCCCCAAAACGAGTGCGGCAACCACGGCAAGCGAGACGCTGGCGCGCGGACTTCGCGAGCATTGGCCTCTGCGGGCGACGCTCCTCATGCCTCCACCCTACGATCTCGTCGATTCGCGTCAGCGGGGCCGCGGCGAGCAGAGACCGTGGACGTGCCGAGAACGTGCACGTGATGAGCGAGTGAGCGGGCCGACTCCCCCAGATTCTCGGCGGACGTCATCGAGCCTCGCCCGACTTTGTCGGTGGTCGCCGTTAGCGTCGCAGCATGAACATCATCCTCATTCCCGGCTTCTGGCTCACGGGCGGTTCCTGGGCCCCCGTCACGCAGGCCCTCGAAGCGGCTGGCCACACCGTGCATCCGCTGACCCTGCCCGGCAAGGGCCCCGGTGAGGACCAAGCCGGCGTCGGCCTTCGCACCCACATCGAGGCCGTCATCGCGCTCGTAGACTCGATCGACGGCGACGTCGCGGTCGTCGGGCACAGCGGCGGCGGAGCCGTGGCCTACGGCGTCGTGGATGCGCGACCAGATCGCGTCGCGAGAGTCGTGTACGTCGACTCCGGCCCGCTCGCAGACGGCGGCGTCATCAACGACGAACTGGAAGTGTCCGGCGCCACCCTCCCGCTGCCCGTCCGCAGCGGCTTCGGAGAGCCCGAGCTGGTCGACATGACCGAGGAGGTCTGGAAACGGCTCGAGGCCATCGCCGTGCCCGAACCCGCCGGCGTCGCGACCGAGAAGCAGCAGCTGAGCGACGAGCGCCGCTACGACGTGCCAGCTGTCGTCATCACCAGCACCATGCCGGAACCACTGCTCCGGCAGTTCATGGAGGGCGGACACCCCTACGTGGCAGAACTCGCTCGCGCACGCGCAGTGCGCATCGTCGAACTCCCGACGGGCCACTGGCCGCAGCTCACGAAGCCCGCGGAGCTCGCCGCTGCCGTCGTCGACGCCGTGACGGACTGACAACGACAAGACGCCGCATCCCGAGCACCGGCGGGTCAACCTCACCGGGCAGACATCACCGGCTGGACGTTGTCGGGTCGACGTCACCGGGTCGAACACGGAGCGGCTAGAAGAGGAGCGGGGTAGAAGGAGGGGCTAGAAGAGGAGGGAGAGAAGGGGCAGGGGGCTAGAAGAGGATCTGCACGACGGCGAGCAGCGCGACTCCGCCCAGGACAGCCGCGAGCACGGTGACACCGATGCGCATCTGCGGACGTCGCCGCGCGCCGATGCTGCTCGATGTCTGCGCGAGCTGCGTCGCGGCGATCAGCTCCGGTGACCCGGCCGGTGGGACCTGCTCCGTCACGCTCGCCGGGTCGGACGCAGGAACATCGATCGAGTACTCACTCGGGTCGACCCGCTCCGGCAGACGCTCGAACCTGCCGCTCGCTGTGTCCCCCATGCCACCGTCTCCGCTCTGTCGCCGCCCCGAACCGCTTGCCACTTCCGGCCCACGCTATCGAGCCCAGGTCCGAGAGCCCCGGGAGCCGCCGCTTCTGCCCGCCACGCGAACCTGCGAGAATCCGCGCATGCGCAAATGGCTGCTGCTGGCCGCGGCGATCTCGTGCGAGGTCACCGCGTCGCTCTCGCTCAAGGGCGCACTGGATGCTCCCGCCCTCTACCTCGTGGTCGTCACCGGGTACCTGGCTTCGTTCGCGTTCCTCGCGCTCGTGCTTCGCGCCGGCTTGCCCCTCGGTGTCGCCTACGGCATCTGGGGCGCCCTCGGGGTCGCCCTGACCGCCCTGCTGTCGGCGCTGCTCTTCGCCGAGCCGCTCACCGCGCTCATGGGCCTCGGCATCGTGCTCATCATCGGCGGCGTGCTGCTCGTCGAGCTGGGATCGCAGCGCGCGCACGACCGCGCCGAACGACTGAAGGATCAGACGCAGAGGGCCGACGGGGTGTCCGCCTGATGCTCGGCTGGCTCTTCCTCGCCGGTGCGATCCTGACGGAGGTCGGCGGCACACTCTCCCTGCGGAAGACCGTCGACGGGAGCCGACTCTGGTATCTCCCCGTCGTCGCCGGCTACGTGACCGCCTTCACGCTGCTGTCGCTGACCTTGGCGCAAGGGGTACCGCTCGGCGTCGCCTACGGCATCTGGGCGGCCGTCGGCGTCGCACTCACCGCAGTGCTCAGCCACTTCATCTTCAAGGAGCCGTTCACGTGGATGATGGCGGCCGGCATCGCCCTCATCGGCGCCGGGGTGCTGCTCGTCGAGGTGGGTGGCCAGCACTGAGCACCGGCCACCTCACGCTTCAGCTTCGGGCTGACGTGGCGGCGGCAACCGCTTCGACGGTGAGCGGCGGGCCGCCATGGGATCGGCGCTCCACGATCGGGAATGCCGCACCGTTCAGCACCACCACGGGGGTGGCGAGCGAGCGGACCCGGGCACGCACGGCGTCGAGATCCACCTCGACGATCACGTCACCGGCCTCGACCATGTCACCCTCCGCTCGCTTGAGGTCGAACCCCTCGCCGTGCAGGTCGACGGTGCCGAGGCCGATGTGGACGAGCACCTCGAGCCCTTCGGGGGTCGTGACGCCGAACGCGTGGCCGGTCGGGAACAGCGCCGTGATGGTTCCGGATACGGGACTGCGGAAGTCGCCGGACGTCGGCTCGACCGCGAAGCCGTCACCCATCGTGCCCGCGGAGAACGCCTCGTCCTCGACATCGGAGAGGCGGATCACCGTTCCTTCGACCGGGGCGAGGACGTCGATGCGCTGGCCTGCAACGCCAGCAACGCCAGCAGCCCCGCCGGTCACGCCAGCCGTGGCCGCAGCGCCCTCCCGCGCGGCTTCGTCGCCGAGCAGCTTGTTCTCCTCGTCGCCCTGATCCGCGTTGTGTTCGGCAAGGAGCGCCGGCGTGAAGCCCCAGAAGTAGGTGATCAGGAAACCGGAGATGTACCCGGCGAGGAGCCCGACGACGTAGGCGAGGATCGCGTACCCCTGCCCGTTGTCGCTCTGCAGCAACGGCAGCAGCGCCCACCCAGAGGGGCCGATCGCCGTCGCGCCGAAGGCACCCGCGAACTGGTTGAAGGCCCCAGCGACTGCACCGCCGACGGCACCGCCGAGGCAGGCAGTGAGGAAGGGGCGACCCAGCGGCAGCGTGACCGCGTAGATCAGCGGCTCCCCGACGCCCAGGATGCCGACTGGGAGGGCACCCTTGATCGTCGTCCGCAGGGACCTGTTCCGGTTCAGCCTGAAGTAGATCGCGAGCGCGGCGCCGACCTGTCCCGCTCCCGCCATGGCGAGGATCGTGAGGAGCGGCGTGAAGCCCACCTGCTCGATGAGCGTGGCGTGGATGGGGATGAGCGCCTGGTGGAGGCCGAGCATCACGAGCGGCAGGAAGAGCCCGCCGAGCACGAAGCCTGCGAGGAGACCGGAGTTGTCGAGCAGCCAGATCGCTCCCGTGCCGATGGCACTCGCGATGTTGCCCGCGACGAACATGAACACGAAGATCGTCGCGAGCCCCGAGATGAGGAGTGCGAGCGTCGGCGTGACGAGGATGTCGATCGCATCCGGGATCTTCCCGCGCAGGCTGCGCTCGATCCAGGCGCAGAGCCCCGCGGCGAAGATAGCCCCGATGACGCCGCCCTGCCCGGGTGCGAGCACGATGTCGCCCAGGACGGGGAGGCTGTACTGCACGTCGCTGATGCCGGCGAAGACGATGATCGCCGCGACGGCGCCACCGAGCGCGGGTGTGCCGCCGAACTCCTTGGCGGCATTGATGCCAGCGAAGATCGGCAGGAACGCGAAGAACGCCGAGCCGATGACGGTGAGAGCCGGAACCACCGCCTCGACGAACTCAGGAGCCGTCCCGACCGTGACCCAGTTGACGAGGAGCCCGCGCACGGCGGCCACAATGCCGGCTCCGATGAGCGCCGGGATGAGCGGCACGAAGATATTGGCGATCTTGCGGATGAAGTTCTTGAACGGGGTGTTGTTGCGCTGCTTCTGACCAGCCTTGATGGCCGCGCCACGCGCGGCGAGGGCCTCGGCGTCAGCGCCCGAGGCACCGAGCGCTCGACGGAACCCGTCGGTCACCTTGGTGACCTTGCCTGGTCCGAGCACGACCTGGTAGGTGTCGTCATCGACAACGCCCAGCACGCCGGAGAGCGACGTGATCGCGCCGTCGTCGACCAGGTCGCGGTCGACGAGGGAAACCCGCATCCGCGTCATGCAGTTCTCGACGCCGGCGATGTTGCCTGGGCCACCGAGCAGCTTCAGCAGCTCGCTGGCGAGATCGTCGTTTGCGCTCATGGGCATCCTCTTCTCGCGACGTTGCTCGAATTTTGAAGAACAGTACCAGGATGAACAAAGAAAAGGTAAAAAAGTTCCCCTCGCCAGCGTGAGCCAGCGTGAGCCAGCGCGATCCACCACGGCGCAACAGGGCCCTGCAGCCTCGTTCACGCTCGTCGCAGCACGTCAGCCCCGCGGGACCGCCCGATGCGTCTTCTCGATGGCCGCGACAGAGCCTTCGTAGTCGACCTGCGCGACCCCGGTGAACACGCAGTCGACGACCATGAGCTGCGCGATACGACTGCCGAGCGCCGCGGAACGCAGTGGGGTCTCCCTCGCAGCGGTACGCAGGACGACGTCGGCGAGACCGGCAAGCGATGACCGCTCATGGTTCGTGATCGCGATCGTCGTCGCTCCCGTCGACTTCGCGATGCGGAGGAACTCGACCACCCCAGCGGTCTCGCCTGAGTGCGAGATGGCGATCGCGACAGACCGATCGTCCAGCACAGCCGCGGCCGTCCATGCCGCATGGGCCTCCGGCCACTCGAGGGCGATCCGCCCGATTCGAGAGAGCTTGCGCTGCAGGTCGACGCCGACCACCGAACTCGCCCCGATCCCGTGGATGTCGACACGGGCGGCGCCTGCGATGGCCGCGACGGCAGCCGCCAGGGAGTCGATATCGAGGACCTCGGCGGTGTCCGCGATCGAGAGCGTCTCGTTCATCGCGATCTTGGCGACGACGTCGGCGAGCGAATCGCTCGGTGAGATGTCTGCCGCCGGGGCGACCCCTCCGCTCGAGGCGAGGCGCTCTCGCAGGTTCTGCTCGGTGAGGTCGTGGCGCAGATCGCGGAAGCGCGCGTATCCGGCGCGTCGCGTGAACCGCACGACCGTGGTCGTCGAGGTGTCGGCGAGCTCCGCGATCTCCGCCATCGACTTCGATGCGAATCCCTCGGGGTCGGCGAGAAGCGCCTCGGCGATGCGACGCTCCGATGGCCGGAGCGAGGGCATCAGCGCCCGAAGCTCGACCAGTACAGTGCGAGAGTTCGCCTCAGTGCCTTGGGTGCTCACGATCCACCTGCTTTCCGAGGACAGCGTAGCGAGGCTCCACCACGCCGCGCCGGGGAAGTTTATTTACTTACCCACTGCATCTCGTGTACTTTCATAACTCAGGTTCGCATGGTGGCGAGCCGAGGATCGGAGACGAGCATGCCAGACACAGAGATCTCGACACTCGCAGCGCTCTCGACCGAGGGTCGCAACCCGCGCAGCATGGAGCTCGACACGCTCGAGACCGAGCAGATCCTGCGCCTCATGAACGACGAGGATGCGACCGTCGCCGCCGCCGTCCGCGCAGCGCTCCCCGTCATCGCGCGAGCCGCCGATCGCATCGCGGAGGCGCGGCGTGCCGGCGGGCGACTCATCTACCTCGGCGCTGGCACCAGCGGCCGCATCGGCCTCCTCGACGCGGTCGAGTGCCCGCCGACCTTCGGCACCTCCCCCGAGGACGTCCTCGGCGTCATGGCCGGTGGGTCGCAAGCGTTCGTGCGCGCCGTCGAGGGCGCCGAGGACGACCCCGAACTGGCTGAGCGGGAACTCGACGCGGTCGCCCTGCGGGCAGAGGATGTCGTCGTGGGGCTCGCGGCGAGCGGACGCACGCCGTACGTCATCGGCGGGCTCAAGGCCGCCAGGCGCCGCGGCGCCGCGACCATCTCCATCGTCTGCAACGCGGGCGCGCCCATCAGCGCGGAAGCCGATATCGCGATCGAGGTCGTGACCGGGCCGGAGGTCCTCACGGGGTCGACCAGGCTCAAGGCTGGCACCGCTCAGAAGCTCGTGTGCAACATGCTCTCGACGGCCAGCATGGTCCGCGGTGGCAAGGCCTACGGCAACCTCATGGTCGACGTCCGCCCATCCAACGCCAAGCTGGTCGACCGGGCTCAGCGCATCGTCGCCGAGGCGACGGGGGCGTCACGCGCCGACTCCGACGCTGCGCTCGCATCGGCGAGCGATCACGCGAAGACCGCCGTGGTCATGCTGCTGGCCGACTGCGACGCGCAGCGGGCCGCCGCCCTGCTCACCGAGGCCGAGGGAAGCGTGCGCAAGGCGGTCGAGCTCGCCGCAGGCTGAGCCCGGCGACCGAGAGCTGAGCTGAGCTGAGCTGAGAACCACCGCGCACAGGTCGACGGCCCTGCTCGTCACCGGGCGTCGAGCCCCACCAGCTCCGAGCTGCGCTTCCACAGGCCCTCGATGAGGTCCTCGTCGAAGATCTGCGGATTCACGTTGGTCGCGTGGTGCCGCTCGTCGTAGTACTCCCCCGCCTGCCAGGTCACGCCGGGTTGCCCGGCGATGAACCACTCGAGCGTCTCGCCGCCCTTGGCCGCGCTGATCGTGAAGAGCTTCGCGAGCGGCGTGCGGTAGAGCAGGCGCATGAGGCTCGTCGAGTCGGAGGAGAAGTTCGTGCCGACGACCCCGGGGTGGAAGGCGACGCTCGCGACGGGCCGTCCCGCCAGGCCTCGGTGCAGCCCCTTGGTGAAGAGGATGTTCGCGAGCTTCGCGTCGCCGTAGGCCTTGTTCGCGCTGAAGCGGGCGTCGTTGTTGAGGTCGTCGAGATCGATGCGACCCATGAGCCGTGCCGCGATGCTCGCCGTGTTCACGACGGCCCCCACGCTGACCTGGTCGAGCAGGAGGTTCGTGAGCAGGAACGGTGCGAGGTGGTTGACCTGCAGGGTCAGCTCGTGACCGTCGACGGTGCGCGTTCGGTCGCCGAAGATGCCGCCGGCGTTGTTCGCGAGCACGTCGATCGGGCCGACCTGCTCGATGAGTCTCGCCGCGAGCTTCCGCACTTCGTCGAGGCGGGAGAAGTCGGCGACGAAGCGCTCCGCCCCGATCTCCTCGGCGACGGCAGCCGTCTTCTCCGCGTTGCGCCCGACGACGACCACGCGCCACCCCTTGGCCGCGAGGGCTCGCGCCGCCGTAGCTCCGATCCCGTCCGAGCCGCCTGTGATGACGACGGTGCGCGCCTCAGCCACGAGCGTTCGCCTCCAGGACGCTCTCGAGTCGCGTGATGACCGCCTCGAGCCCGAAGTGGAAGGCCAGCTCGAGGCGACGCGACGGCTCGAGCGACGTCGTCACGCCGTGGAGGACGGGATGCGCGACCGGGTCGGCCGACCAAGGAATGGGCGGGGACGCCGCATCCACGACCCGCCCGAAGGTGAGCCCTTCGAGCACGGCGATCGCGACGAGCGCCTGCTCGTCGGTGAACCCCACCGAGCGGAACGTGATCGCGATGGCCTCGTAGACGTCGAGCGTCTCCTCGTCGCTCACGGGCTCCTGCACCATGATCGGCAGAGCGAGCGGATGCTTCGCGAGGGCCGAGGTGTAGTCCTTCGACCAGCGCCGGACCTGGTCCTGCCAACTCATGGCGGCGAGCGCCGCGAGGTCCTCGTCGGTGGCATCCTCGAGCCCGATCGCGAGCGACAGCTCCGTGCTGATGAGGCTGCGGATGCCGTTGACGATGCCAGCCCGCCCGTGCACGTGGTGGTACATCGACGAGGCGCTCACGCCGAGCTCCTTCGCGAGGACCGGGATGGAGAAGTCACCCTTTCGGTCGATCTGGTCGAGCGCAGCCAGACAGATCTTCTCGGGCGACAGGATCGGTACCCGCGGACGAGCCATGGTCACACTCCCAGTTCTCGATCCACGGCAGAGCGTGGAGATGGATCGGTCTAGAAGACTATGACGCTTCTCGCGCGCTCGCCTCTTCGCATGGCATCGAACGCGTCGTTGACGTCGCTCAGCTGGATGCGTTCGCTGATGAGCTTGTCGACGGGCAGGCGCCCGGCGAGGTAGAGCGCGGCGAGCTTCGGGAAGTCGCGGCCGGGCACCGTGGAGCCGTAGTTCGTGCCGATGAGGCGCTTGCCGGTCTCGGCGAGCATCAGGGCGTCGATCGAGACCGGGGCGTCGACCGGCGGGAGTCCGACGATGACGGCGGTGCCGCCCGGAGCGATGAGGCTGGGCAGGGACTCGATGGTCTGCACGCGTCCGATCGCCTCGAACGCGTATTCGGCGCCGCCACCCGTGATCTCAGCGACCTGGGCGGCGAGATCGGGCCCAGGCACGATCGTGTGGGTTGCCCCGAGCTCGCGGGCCGCGGCGAGCTTGTCCTCGTTGAGGTCGATGGCGATGATGGGGTTCGCTCCCACGAGGTGCAGGCCCATGATGATGCTCTGCCCGACGCCACCGGCGCCGATGACAACCGCTGACTCGCCCGCGTCGACGGAGGCGTCGTTGACGACCGTGCCGATGCCGGTGGCGATCGAGCAGCCGATGAGGCTCGCGACGTCGAACGGCACCTCACGGGGAACCTTGATGGCGGCCGACTCAGGCACCACCGCGTACTCGCTCATCGTGCCGGCCGTGAGGTACGGGTACACGGGTTCGCCGTCGAGCGACAGGGGCGTCGTGCCGTCGGGGAGGAGGCACTCCTCGCTACGGCTGCCCGTGCACACGTAGGCGCGGCCGCTGAGGCAGGCGGTGCACCGGCGGCAGGGGTAGAACCAGCTGAGGATGACGTGGTCGCCCGGTTCGACGTCGACGACGCCTTCGCCGATGGCGACGACCTCGCCGGCGCCCTCGTGGCCCATGACGGTGGGCGATGGCAGCTGCCAGTCGCCGTCGAGCACGTGCCGGTCGGAGCCGCAGACGCCGGACGCGCCGAGCTTCACGAGCACGGTGCCCGGTCCCGGCTCAGCGACCTCGATCTCGCGGATCTCGAGCTGGTTGCTTCCCTCGAAGTGAACTGCCGCTTGTGCGCGCATGGTCAGACCCCTTTCCGGGTGGTCGTCTGGTGAGTGGTCGTGGCTTCCGTGTCCGAGAACGCGCCGACGCCGCGGCGCCGGTAGAGCAGCTGGGCGAGCAGCAGGTACACGCCGCCCGAGAGCACGGTGGCCGGGGCCGAGGCGGTGAGGATCAGGAACAGCGGATGCGTCTCGAGCGTGACCGGGTTGTAGATCCACAGGTAGAACGCCGCACCGACGACGACCGAGATGATGCCGGCCCAGTTGACGCCGCCCGTGAAGTGGTAGGCGCTCTCGCCGCGGAGCCGGTAGAGGTCGGGGAGGCGAACCCACTGGCGTCGGAGCACGAAGTAGTCGGCGAGGATCGCCCCGCACATGGCGGCCAGGAAGGCGCCGGAGATCGTGACGAACACCATGAACTGCTGGTACATGAAGTCCGGGAAGAACGTGAGGATCGCAGGGAGCACGAAGAACGAGCCGCAGAGCAGCGGCCACGGCACACGTCCGAGGAGGTTGCCGCTCGCCTGCCGGATCGCGAGCACCGTCGAATAGACGATGGAGGACATGCTCGTGATGTTGGCGAACGAGATGAACAGCAGCATGAACGCGCCGAGGATCGGACCGCCGAGGGGCAGCATCCACACCGTCGGGTCGGAGTCGCCGAGGGTGAGCGCCGCGGCCATGCCGACGACCTGGGCGACGAGCGTGCCGACGATGAGGCCGGTGAACGCGGGCCAGAGCGCCGCCTTGGGCGAGCGGGTCATGCGCGCCATGGAGCCCATCACGGGGTACCAGGAGAAGCCGACGGCGACGTTGAACTCGACGGCGAGCATGAAGTTCAGCTGCGATTCCTCGAACGGCGCGAGGGGCTCGGCCGCGAAGAGCGCCTCCCAGGACGTGTTCGAGACGAGGAAGAACAGCATGAAGACCGTGACGAGCACGAGGCCCGGGGCGACGAAGCGGTTGAGCTTGCCGATCGTGACGGGGCCACGCGACAGGATGAGCCACGCGATGAGGATCGCGACGAGGCCGACGACCGTGACGAGGAGGCTGCCAGAGCCGAAGTCGGTGCCCGCGGCACCGTTGGCGACCTGCGTGACGGCGCGGCCCACCATGATCGCGAGGAGCGACGACCAGCCCATCTCGGTGACGAGGATGACCGTGAAGACGAGCACGCCCACGCCGATGAGCCCGAAGACGGGGCGGAGGATCGTGTACTGCTCGACGCCGAAGCGTGCGCTCGCCGCCGTGGCGGCTGGCACCATGATGCCGAGGCCGATCGCGTTGCCGATGACCATCGCGGCGATGCCGTCCTGGAAGCCGACGAGCAGCGCGGTCGAACCGCCGACGAGGAACGCCCAGGTCGCGATCGCGAGGCTCAGGTTCACCCAGCTGTAGTCCCAGCCGGACCAGATGCGCTCCTTCTTGAGGAGCGGCAGCGAGCCGAACGTCGCCGCCTGATCGAGTTCGGCGGATGCGCCCTCGACCTTTCGCCCGGCGCCGCCGCTCACAGGATCACCACGAGGGCGCCAGCAACCACGAGGGCCACGCAGGTGAGCACGAAGAGGCCGATGTCGCGGCCGCTCAGGGGTTCGTGCGCGATGTCGCCGGCTTCGGCGGTCGCGATAGAGTCGAGTCGTCTCGCGAGATCTGCCGTGATCTCCGGGTCGCGCATGTCCATGGGTCCAGCCTTCGTCGTCGAATCCAGAAGAACCGAATTACCTTCGGTTTCGGCTATCCTGAGGCTGTTCCCCCGACCATGTCAAGAACTACTTTTCAAGAGACCCGGCACGCTCGAGATCCGAGCGACCACGACGACGAGGTGAGGCTGGCAATGGCGCTGATTTCCGTACTGCAGGCACAGGGCGCCGTCGGCGCCGTCGAAGAGAACCTCGAGCTCCTCCGCTCCTTCGCCGGGCGAGCGGCCGAGGCTGGCACCGAGATCCTCGTCACGCCCGAGCTCTTCGCGACCGGCTACGCGCCGGAGCGGGTCGCCGGCGAGGACGGCTCGGCCATCCGCGAGCAGATCGCACGCATCGCAGCCGACTCCGGCATCGCGATCGTCGCATCCACGGTCGAGCACACCATCGAGCGCTCAGCCGGGTTCGCCGCCAACGCCACGACCGAGCGCCGCTTCATCTCGGCTTCGCTCTTCGCGAGCGACGGCAACGAACTCACCCGCTACCGCAAGTCGAACCTCTTCGGCGCTGAGGAGCAGCGGGTCTTCGACCTCGGGGATGCCGCCGCCGAGGTCGTCGAGGTCGCGGGCCTCCGGGTCGCGCTCGCCATCTGCTACGACATCGAGTTCCCCGAGATCGCTCGACGTGCCGCGGTCGCGGGCGCGGAGGCGCTGCTCATCCCGACGGCAGTCCCGTCGACGGGCGACGTCGCGGGCGACCAGCCAGGGCACTCGTACAACGCCGAGGTCATCTCGACGCACATGGTGCCCGTGCGGGCCCTCGAGAACGGGCTGTACATCGCCTACGCGAACCACTCGGGTCCCGGATTCACGGGGCTGAGCACCATTGCGAGCCCCTACGGCAACACCCTCGCCATCGCCGGTCGCGACGATGCCGAGCTGCTGAGTGCTGAGATCCTGTCGTTGGAGGTCTCGAAGGCCCGCGAGGTCAACACGTACCTGAAGGACCTCCGCGACCCTCGCTAGCCCCGCACAGCTCGGCCAGCTGCACGCCTACCGGTCGCTCGTCGGCCCGATCGGCTCGGACGCCGAGCCGTCCTGGGTGTCGGGCCGCGCCGCATCCCTCGACCGTCGGCGGCCCGCGGTCTCGCGGCCCAGCTGCCGCCCGCCGAAGACGACGAGCACGAGGCCGACGACCAGCGACGCGATGCGCACCCAGACGGGAAGATCCGCGATGAGCGCCGGGCCGGCGAAGATGAAGGTGGCGGCAACGAAGTACCAGACTGCGACCTGCTGGGGAGCGGCTTCCTGCTCGGGCTTCATGCCCACAACCCTACGAGCGGCAACTGGAAGCGACGTCGACGAGTCGGCTGCGGGTGTCACCTGCACTCGCCGACCACACGGCACTGGGCCAGGTGCGGCGCGTTAGCATCGGGGATGCTTCAGCGAACCCTCGGCCGTACCGGCCGCCCAGTGTCCATCGTCGGCCTCGGCACCTGGCAGCTCGGCTCCGACTGGGGTGACGTCGACGAGCACGCAGCGCTCGACGTCCTCAGCGCCGCCGTCGAGAGCGGCGTCACCTTCTTCGACACCGCCGACGTCTACGGTGACGGCCGGAGCGAGACGCTGATCGGGACGTTCCGACGCGAGAACCCGAACGCCGACGTCTTCGTCGCCACGAAGATGGGACGCAGGGGCCCACAGGACCCCGCCCAGTTCACACTCGACAACTTCCGGGCCTGGACGGACCGCTCGCGCAGCAACCTGGGCGTCGACACCCTGGATCTGGTGCAGCTGCACTGCCCGCCGACCCCCGTGTTCTCGAACGATGCCGTCTACGACGCCCTCGACACGCTCGTCGCCGAGGGTGCGATCGCCGCCTACGGCGTCAGCGTCGAGACCGCGGACGAGGCCCTCGCCGCGATCGCCAGGCCGGGAACCGCATCCGTGCAGATCATCTTCAACGCGTTCCGCCTGAAGCCGCTCGACCTCGTGCTGCCGGCAGCGCGCGAGGCTGGTGTCGGCATCATCGCCCGAGTGCCCCTCGCCTCCGGCCTCCTGAGCGGCAGGTACACGAAGGACACGACCTTCTCGGCCGACGACCACCGCACCTACAACCGCGACGGCAGCGCCTTCGACGTCGGAGAGACCTTCTCCGGCGTCGACTTCGGTACCGGCGTCGAGGCGGCCCAGGCGTTCGCCGCGGCGCTTCCCGAGGGCGTCTCCCCCGCCGCGGCGGCCATCGCCTGGGTCGCAGCACAGGACGGGGTGACGAGTGTCATCCCCGGCGCACGGAACCGAGCGCAGGCGGAGTCGAACGCATCCGCCGCCTCGCTCGAGCTGCCCGCAGATCTCGACGCGAACGTGCACGAGATCTACGACCGGTTCTTCCGCCAGACGGTCCACGCCCGGTGGTGAGCGGCCCCACGGGCGGCCCCACGGGCGGCTCCACTGCGGGGCCGCCCCGGGCGGACTAGGCTGACGCCGCAGCTGCAGCCGTGCACTTCGGGCAGAGGCCGAAGATGTCGACGACGTGCCTCGCCTGCGTGTAGCCGTGCTTCGCGGCGACGCTCGACGCCCACTGCTCGACGGGGTCGGCCGTGATCTCGACGGCCGCTCCGCAGTTGCGGCAGATGAGGTGGTGGTGGTGCTCGCCCATGACGCAGGCGCGGTAGACGACCTCCCCCTCGGCGTTCTGCAGCGAGTCGGCTTCCTCGCTCTCGCTCAGCGTGCCAAGCGTGCGGTACACGGTGGCCAGCCCGATGCGCTCGCCAGCCGCCGACAGCCGCTGGTGCAGCACCTGGGCGCTCACGAACTCCGACGACTCCGCCAGAGCGCGGCGCACGGCCTCGCGCTGACGAGTGTTCCTCTTGACGGGGGCCGCGGCAGCACCGGCGGTCGTGCCGCCCTCACCGTTCGTCTCGTCGCTCATATCAGCCGACCATACCGGGGGCGGATGCGCGTTGCGAGACGCCCTGCGCGAACCGGTCGATGACGCCCTTCGCGAGGAGCGCGATGACGAAGATCGCGACCGCGGTGAGCGCCATCGAACCGCCGGCCGCGAAGGACAGGGTCCGAGACACCTGCAGGCCGACCACGGCGGCGGTGACGCCGAACGCGCAGGACAGGGCGAGCATCCACCCGATGCGCTTCGTGAGGAGCCTGGCCGCCGCCGCGGGGGCCGCGATCATGGCGATCGCGAGGATGGACCCGATCGCCGGCATCGCGACGACCACCGTGAGCGTGATGAGCGCCAGCGCCACCAGATCCCAGACGCCCTCGCGGAAGCCGGCCGCGCGGAAGCCGCGGGCATCGAAGCTCGAGAACAGCAGCTGCTTGCCGAAGAGCGCGTACACGCCGAGGACGATCACGAGCGCCGCACCGAGCAGCCACACGTTGGTGGGGTTCATGGCGAGGATCGACCCGGTCAGGTACGAGTCGACGCGCACCGACTGGCCGCGGTTGAGCGACGCGAAGAGCATGCCGAGCGCGTAGCCGAAGCTCAGGATGATGCCGGCCGCCACCTGCTTGCCCTGCCGCGGCACTCGCGAGAGCGCGGCCATGAGCGCCACGAGGAGCAAGCTGAAGATGGATGCGCCCACGACGATGTTGATGCCCACGACGGCCGCGAAGACACCGCCGGGGAACGTCGCGTGCGTGAGGGCGACGGTGTAGAAGGCACGCTGGCGCAGCAGCACCAGCACGCCGACAAGACCGCTGAGGAGGCCGACCAGCGTGCCGGTGAGCAGCGCGAGAGCGAAGTAGTCCATGGCTACGAGACCACCCCGGCAGCGGATGCGGGGGCACGGTCAGCAGCAGCGGCGGCGGTGCCTCGGCGACGGGCGGCGGCGGCGAACGCGGTGAGCCTGGTCACGACCACCACCACGAGGTACAGCGCGACGAGCACAAGCACGAGCACGGCACTCGGGGAAGCCTGGATGCCAGCATCCAGCGACAGCCAGAGGCCAGCCCAGAGGCCGACGAGCCCGCAGCCGACCGACACGAGGAGCGAGACCACGGCGATCGCCCAGACCCGACGCGTGACGAGGCGAGCGACGGCGACCGGCACGATGAGGAGGGCGAGCACAAGCAGGTTGCCGACCGCACGTGCGGCTGCGACGACCACGAGCGCGATCGCGATGTTCAGCGCCAGCTCGTAGGCGAGCACCCGCATGCCGGACGCCTGCGCCTGCTTGCGGTCGAAGGAGACGAGCAGCTGCTCCTTCCAGGTGCCGAGGACCAGCAGCACGGCGGTGCCGCCGAGCACGCAGATCGCGACGATGTCAGCGCTCGAGACCGTGAGCAGCTGCCCGAAGAGGAGATGCTCGAGTCCCGACGCGTAGTCGACGCTGCGCGAGACGATGACGATGCCGAGGGAGAAAGCACCGGCGAGGACCACCGCGATGGTCGCGTCTGAGCCGATGCCACGCGCCGAGGCGATGGTCAGTGCAACCGTCGCGATCAGGGCCGCGATACCGGCGCCGACGTAGACGCCGTCGGTGCCCGCCGCGATGAAGCCGATCACGACGCCGGGGAACACCGAATGCACCAGGCCGTCGCTGAGGAACTCGAGGCCGCGCAACGCGAGGGCCGTGCCGACGATGGCACTCGCGACCGCGAGCACGATGATGGCGACGGCTGCGCTCTGCACGAACGGCAGCTGCAGCAGGACGGAGAGATCGGTCACACCCGGGCCCGCTCGTGGTCGTCGCTGTCGTCGCCGCCCGGCGCGCAGACCGTGCCGTGGGCGCCGCCGTGCGCCTCGGTGTCTGCGGACGTGCCGGAGAACGCCGCCGCGAGCGCCGCATCCGTCAGCGCCTCCGAGATGGGCCCGCCGGCAATCTGCCTGCCGTTGAGCAGCAGCACGTGGGAGCACACCTCATGCGCGAGCTCGAGGTCATGCGTGGAGACGACGATGCCGACCCCCGTCCCTCGGAGGCGGCGCAGGGTCGCGATGAGCGCATCCCGGTTGGCACGGTCGAGGCCGTTGAACGGCTCGTCGAGGAGGATGAGCCTCGGCTCGGTGGCGAGCGCCCGAGCGAGCAGGCCGCGCTGCCGCTGGCCACCCGACAGCTCCCCGAAGGTCGTGTTGGCGAGCTCGGTGAGCCCGACCGTCTCGATGGCGCGACGCACGATCTCGCGGTCAGCGGCTCGCGGCCACCGGAGCAGCCCGATGCGTCGGTAGCGGCCCATCATCACGACCTGGCGGAGCGAGACGGGGAAGTCGGGGTCGATGTGCGTCGACTGCGGCAGGTAGCCGACCTCGGACGCACGAGACCCCGGAGCCGAGCCCAGCACCTCCGCGGTGCCGCTGGTCGACAGGAGGCCGAGCAGCGACTGCAGCAGCGTCGACTTGCCTGCGCCGTTCGGGCCGAGCAGCGCGACCGCGTCGCCCTCCCTCAGCTCGAATGACACACCGGTCAACGCAGGCGCCTCCCTGCCGTAGGCAATGGAGGCGTCGCGGTACGAGACGAGCGGGGTTGGATGCGTCACTGCTGCGCGAGCACCTCAGGCACGTCGGTCGCGGTGGCGCCCCAGGAATCGACGATCATCTGAGTATTGTGCACCGTCGCACCGACATACGTGCCCGTCGGGGTTCCCGGCTCGCCGAGCGCATCCGTCGCCAGTGCCTCCTCACCCGAGAACACCTTCGCTCCGGTCTGCGCCGCGATGGTCTCCGCGTTCTGCGGGGAGAGCTGCGTCTCGGTGAAGATGGCCTTCACGTTGTGCTCCTTGATCTCGGCGATGAGGGAGTCGATCTCGGCGGCGCTCGGCTCGGCGCTGTCGTCGAAGCTCGGCATGATCGAGCCGACGAACGTGATGCCGTACTGGTCGAGGTAGTAGTGGAGCGCGTCGTGGTTGGTGACGACGACCCGCTCGGCCTCGGGGACGGCGTCGACGTTCGCTGCGATCCACGTGTCGAGCTCCGTCAGCTCGGCGTCGTAGGCGTCGGCGTTCGCCTGCACCGTGGCGGCGTCGATGCCGGGGAGCTCCTCGAGGTGCGTGGCGATCTCGGCAGCCATGAGCTTCGCGTTCGCCGGCGAGGTCCACGTGTGGGGGTTGCCCTCGGCGTGCTCATCCTCAGCGTGCGCCTCGCCCTCGGCGTGCGCCTCCTCCTCGTGGCTGTGCTCTTCGCCCTCGGCGTGCGTGTGCTCGTCCTCGGCGTGCTCTTCCTCACCGTGCTCGTGCTCATGGCTTCCCGACAGCGTGACGTTGGCCGAGGCATCCACGACCTCACCCGCGTAGCCGCTCGACGAGACGGCCGCGTCGAGCCACTCCTCGAGGCCAGCGCCGCTCGAGACGACAAGATCGGCCGAGCCGAGCGCGACGAGGTCGGCAGGGGTCGGCTCGAAGCTGTGCGCGCTCATGCCGGGCTGCAGCAGCTGCGTGACTTCGACATTCAGGCCCTCGGTGAGCTCGCGGGTGAAGTCGGCGACCTGCGTGGTGGTCGCGACGACGGTGAACGACTCGCCCTCCGCGGTGGGTGCCGCGGCGCTGTCGGTGGCCGCGGTCGGACCGGAGCAGGCCGCGAGCGCGAGAGTGGACAGGCCGGCGAGGGCGATGAGGGCAGGAGAGCGAAGGTTCACCCGTGGAGTGTAATTCGTACTGAGAATCAATGTCAATTGCGCGGGCTGAGAATTGCTGGCGGTGCCTCGGTGACTCCCACCGGCTTGGCAACTCGGCAACTCGGCAACTCGGCGGCTCGGCGACTCGGCGGCTGGGGGGCTGGGGGCTCGGCGCAGAGTTGTGGATAGACGCTGCTACGACCCGCGCCAACGACATCCCGCCACAACTCTGCGCAACGCGGCGAGCGTGCATCCCCGGAGCCAGCGCAACCAGTGACCAGAGTTGTGGCGAAGTGCGCCTTGGCGAACGCGGAACCGCGTTCAGCCACAACTCTGGCCGCCGTTGCAGCGGGGCGGGCGGGGACGGCCG